>DATCVL010000345.1:0-8202 GCA_036566865.1 Microlunatus sp. | reverse complement strand
CTGGTCCTGGCTGACCGGGTGGACCGGCGCGCCGGGCGTCGCTCCCCGCACATTGCGCCACCCGTCCCGTCGTGGTCCGCTGCTCGAGCTCTGCCCTGAGGAGAGTGGCAAGGAAGAGGCCAAGAATCGGCTCCACCTGGACGTCCGGCTCGAGCCCGGCGACGACCCCGACCGGATCGCCGCCGAGATCGTCGAGCGCGGCGGCACCGAGTTCCACCCCGACTGGGGCGACCTGCCGTGGCGGCTCTACCGTGACCCCTCCGGCAACGAATTCTGCGTCCTGCCATTGCCCACCTGATCCCCCCACCTGATCCCCTCCGTGCGCCGGCCGCTACTGGGGCGATCTCGCACCGAGGACGGTGCGAAATCGCCCCGATCAACTGCTCGGCCTCCTGGGCGGGTCGGGCCCATGGGGCAGCCGGGGTACCGATAGCAGGCGGATGATCGGGCGTGCAGCGCGCCGGCGGCACCGAAACCCAGCTCTGGTTGGGAAACGTGCCGGGCGCGGGTGGGTGTGTGGCCCGAAACTCAGCTCTGGTTGGGAAACGTACGGGGCGCGGGTGGGCTGGAGCCGACCGGCAGGTACGCGGGCGCGGGTGGGCTGGAGCCGACCGGCCGGTACGAGGGCGGCGAGTGTGCGGGTACCGACCGATCGGGTCGTACGAGGCCGGTGAGTGTGCGGGAGACGACCGCTTCGGCCGCCCGCGGGCGGCGAATGTGCGCGAACCGACCGATTCGGGTCCAGGAGGTGCAGAAAACGGTGGGTTCTCGCGCTCTCGCGACCGGAGCCGGGGGAGAACGGTGCGTTAGCGCACCCCCGAGCCGACCGGCACGGTGGATCTTCGCGCTCCCTCGGCGAGTAGTCGGCCGAGCACAGAGCGTGAGCGCCACTCTCGCGACCGGAGTCGGGTGAGCAGCGCACCGCCAGGCGAGCATTCAGTAGTGAGTGTCTGCTGCCCAACGTTCTGCACACTCCATCAGCAGCGTCCAGGCCGGGAGCTTGATCTGCCCGTAGCCGGCCAGGTCGGGTGCCGAGGCGGCGGCGGCGCGTTTGAGGTCCGACCAGAGGGCCACCTTTTCGGGGTTGGCGATCAGGTAGTCCCGGAAGAGCAATGCCCGCCGGGTGTTCCCCGCGCCGGCGGGCCGCACGTGGATGTTGCAGTTCGGCCCGCCGATCGGTGGCGCGAAGACCATCTTCGGCCAGTCCCGACCGTCGGCCGGCTCGCTGTTGTTCCACGGCTCGGGTCGGCGACGGTAGCCCGCCCGGGTCAGGTTCGGGTCGGCCGACGAGGCTTCCAGGTCGTCGACGATGATCATCAGGTCGATGCATGGCTTGGCCGCCATGCCGGGGATCGAGGTCGATCCGATGTGTTCGACCGCGACCGCATCCGGCACCAGGCGGCTGAGCTCGCCGCTGAGGTCGGCGGCCTGATCCGCCCAGGATGCTTGGTAGGCAAGGACAGTGACGCCGTCCGGACTCAGTTCATCGGCGAAAGGCACGGCGCAACGCCAGCGGCCGACCGGGGCGCGCTCCCGGTCGGCCGCCTGCGCGATGCCGCGAGTCGGGGGACCCGCAGCGACGTCCATCAGCCGAAGCGGCCGGTGATGTAGTCCTCGGTGGCCTTCTGATCGGGGTTGGCGAAGATCTTCTCGGTGGAACCGATCTCGATCAGCCGGCCCGGTTTGCCCTGCGCGGCCAGGTTGAAGAACGCCGTCTGGTCGCTGACCCGGGCAGCCTGCTGCATGTTGTGGGTCACGATCACCACCGTGTACTCCTCCTTCAGCTGGCCGATCAGGTCCTCGATGGCGAGGGTGGAGATCGGATCCAGTGCCGAGCACGGCTCGTCCATCAGCAGCACCTGCGGCTCGACCGCGATCGCGCGGGCGATGCAGAGCCGCTGCTGCTGGCCACCGGACAGGCCGCTGCCGGCCTTGTCCAGCCGATCCTTGACCTCGTTCCACAGGTTGGCGTCCCGCAGCGACTTCTCCACCGCCTGACCGAGCACCTTCTTGTTCTTCACCCCGTTCAGCCGAAGGCCGGCGGCGACGTTGTCGAAGATCGACATCGACGGGAACGGGTTGGGCCGCTGGAACACCATCCCGATGATCCGGCGAACCGCGACAGGGTCGACGCCCGGGGCGTACAGGTCGGTGCCGTCGAGCTCGACCTTGCCCTTCACGTACGCGTGCGGGATCACCTCGTGCATCCGATTCAAGGTGCGCAGGAAGGTCGACTTGCCACAACCGGAGGGACCGATGAAGGCGGTCACGGTACGCGGCTGCACAGTCATCGAAACGTTCTGTACGGCATGGAAACTGCCGTAGTAGATGTCGACGTCGCTGACATCGATGCGCTTGGCCATGCTGGGTTACTTCTCCTTGAGCTTGCTGAAGCGGCTGATGCCGCGGCCGATCAGATTGAGGGCGACCACGATCAGGATCAGGGTCAGCGCCGCACCCCAGGCCCGGTCGAAGCCGGGCAGTCCCGGTGGCTGGTCGCGCAATGAGTTGATCATGGTCGGCAGTGAAGCCATCACTCCCGAACTGGGGGCGAAGTTGATGCCCATGGCGTAGGACACCAAGATCAACAACGGTGCCGTCTCACCCATCACCCGGGCGATACCGAGCAGGACACCGGTGACGATGCCGCTGAGTGCGGTCGGGATGACCACCTTGATGATCGTCTTCCATTTCGGCACCCCGAGCGCGTACGACGCCTCCCGCAGGCTGTCCGGCACCAGCTTGAGCATCTCCTCGGTTGACCGCAGCACCGTCGGCAGCATCAACAGCACCAGCGCGAAGGATGCGGCGACCGCGGACCGGCCGAAACCGAGGATGGTGATCAAGAACGAGAAGATGAACAGGGCCGCGACGATCGACGGGATGCCGGTGAGGATGTCGACGGCGAAGCTGATCACCCGGGCGATCTTGGTGCCGCGGGCGTACTCGACCAGGTAGATCGCACCGAGTACGCCCAGCGGGACGGCGATCGCCGTACAGATCAGCGCGATCTCCACCGTGCCGACAATCGCGGCGTACGCGCCCCCGCCCTCCATCAGCGGGGTGATGCCACGCTGACTCTGCAACCACCAGTTCGAATTCAGCACGACACTGAGGCCGCGGGAGATCACCGAGTAGAGGATCCACACCAGCGGGGCGATGGCCAGCAGGGTGGCCGCCGAAACCAGCACGGTGGCGACGATGTTCTTCGCGGTCCGGACGCCGCGAGGGCTGGACAGGTCCAATCGCTCGGCGGGATCCTGCCGATCGGTGACGATCTCGGTGGTCATTCCTTCGCCTTCCCACGATCGGCGATCAGCCGCGCCAGCGCATTCACCGCGAAGGTGACCACGAACAGCACCAGACCGGCCGCGATGTAGGCACCGGTCTTCTCCGGGGTGTCGAACTCCTGGGCGTTGTTGGCGATCTTGCTGGCGAAGGTCTCGCCACCGGCCAGCACCGACGGGTTGAAGGCATCGCCGGCCGCTGGTGTGGACAAGATGATCATCACCGCGATGGTCTCGCCGAGGGCACGGCCCAACCCCAGCATGGAGGCGCTGAGCACGCCGGACCGGCCGTACGGCAGCACGGTCATCCGGATCTTCTCCCAGCGGGTGGCTCCGAGCGCGAGCGCGGCCTCCATCTGGTCGGTCGGCGTCTGGTCGAAGACGTCCTTGGAGATGGCCGTGACGATCGGGATGATCATGATCGCCAGCACCACCGACGCGACCAGCACGGTCCCGCCCGCTGACACGCCGGAGCGGAAGAGCGGGAACCAGCCGAGGTTGTCCTCCAGGAATTCGCCGATCGGCTGCATCCGCGGCGCCAGTTCGATGATGCCCCAGAGGCCGAAGACGATCGACGGGACGGCGGCCAGCAGGTTGACCACGAAGGCGAGCGGACCGGACAGCCTGCGGGGCGCGTACTGGGTGATGAACAATGCGACGCCGACCGAGATCGGTACCGCGATCACCATCGCGACCAACGAGGACAGCACGGTCGTCCAGAGCAGTCCGGCGATGCCGAAGCGCAGATTGCCGCCGTCGTCGACGTCCCACTCCCGTGATGTCAGGAAATTGACATGGTCGGCGGTCAGGCTGGGAATCGCCAGCCAGAGCAGGAAAACGCCGACGAAGACGACGACCGCGACGATCAGCAGGCTGGCCCCGAGGGATGCCCCGCGGAAGAAGCGGTCGCCGAAGCGGCCGATCTTGGCGAAGCGGACCGGATGATCGCCCGATGCCGACGGCGACGGTTTGACCTGGGTGTGTTCGGCGTTGACCGCGGTTATGCGGCGCAACGTGACGCTGGGCCCCGGACCATGGTCCGGGGCCAGCGTGTCAACCGGTGATTCGGTACCGCGATCGGTCAACTGATCGCCTTGACGGCAGTGCTGACCTTCTCCTGCAGCTCACTCGGCAGCGGGGCGTAACCCAACTGCTCGAACGAGGTCTGGGTGTCGGCCGACGCCATGTAACCGAGGAAGTCCTTGGTCAGCGCGGTCTTGTCGGCGTCCATGCCCTTGCTGCACACGATCTCGTACGTGACCAGCAGCAGCGGGTAGGCGCCTGCTTCGGTGTCGGTGTACTTCAGTTGCAGCTTCAGGTCATGGCCGTCGCCGATCACCTCAGCGCCGGACACCGCCTTCGCAACGTTCTCGGCGGTCAGCTCGACCGGGCCGCTGCCGTTGTCCAGTTGGGCCATGGCCAGTTGGCTGTTCTTGGCGTAGCTCCACTCGACGTAGGAGATGCTGTTCTTCGTGGTGCTGATCGCCTGAGCGATGCCGGAGGACTTGTTCTTGCCCTCGCCGACCCCGCCCCACTTCTTGGACGGCTCCTCGGTCCAGGCGCCCTCACCGGCGTCCTTCAGGAAGGTCTCCACATTCTGCGTGGTGCCGGATTCGTCGGAACGGAAGAAGACGGTGATGTCCTCGTCCGGCAGCGATACGCCGGAGTTCAGGTCGGCGATCGCCGGATCGTTCCACTTCTTGATCTTGCCGGTGAAGATCTCCGAACTCACCTTCGGCGTCAGCACCAACTTGTCGGCGCCTTCGACGTTGTAGACCAACGCCACCGGGCCGGCGACCATCGGCAGATTCCAGGCCGGGTTGCCATCGCAGCGCTTCGCGGCCTCGGTGGCCTCGTCATCGTCGAGCGCTGCGTCGGAGCCGGCGAAGTCGACCAGTCCGCCGGTGAAATTCTCGATGCCGGCACCGGAGCCGGTCGGGTTGTACTCGATGTTGGACTTGTTCTCACAGGCCGAGCCGTAGGACGAGATCGCCTGGGTGATCGCGTTGGCCTGAGCAGTCGAGCCCTCTGCATTCAACTTGCCGGACGGGCAGGCCAGCGAGGCGCCCGACGCGCCTGCCGAACCATTGCTGCCGCTGTTTGAAGCCGCCGGTGTCGGATCGGAGCCACACGCCGTCAGACCGAGTACGCCGATGGCTGCGACCGCTGCCAGTTGAACCAGTCGCTTGGCCGGTTTGCCCGACCGATTCGCAACGGAAATCGTCACTGTTGTGAGCCCTTCGAACTGGGGTCGCCCCCGGGACATGGAACGGGGCATACAACCCCGATGCCAGCGAAGTTAGGCAGTCGACGTGACCGCTTCACTCAGTACAGGTGAACACAGGGTAAACGCCTCAGCCGACCGGCAAGAGGGGTGCACGACCGGCTCCACCTCGCCGAAGCTCGGTGTCGTCGGTGCGCACATTCTTTCCCGGAACCGGGTGGCCGCACACCACCCCGGCACGGGTGGTGAACCGTACCAATCGAGCCCGACGGCACGCCTCGGATCACGCCGATCAGTGCAGGATCGCCTTCAGGGCGGCCAGCACCATCCCGAAGGCTGCTGCTCCGACGACCTCGGCGATGAGCCGCCACCCGGTTGCGTGTGCTGCCCGGCCGACGAACCAGCCCAGCAAGCCCAGCAGCCCGACGGTCACCCATAAGGCGATATCGACGGCGAGCGAGATCGAAGCCCCGAACAGGGATGCAACGGCGACCACCGCAATCGCCGGCAGGCCGCCGTAGAGAACGGCCAGCTCGTGCCACTCGGATTTCCGCAGGTCCCGGACGAAGGAATCGGTCGGATGGTCGAGCCGGGCCGCCTCGACTCCGGTGAAGACGTGGGCGAGGTAATACACCCCGAGAGTCACTGCGGCCGCGATCAGGACCCGGTAGGCATGGGTCTCGTGGGCCGAAACCACCGCCAGCGCGGCGGCGGCCACGATCGCACCGTAGATCAGCCCCGCGACATTGCGGCGCAACAGCGACGACTCGTGGGCCGGGCGGGTGCTTTCCGTCACTGCTGACGCTGTCCCGTCACGTCTCCTCCTCGAGGAGGGCGCGAGCCTTGGCGTTGGCCTTGAGGTCGTCCTGCGACACCGTCGGCCAGGTCAGGTCGAGCGCCTTGATCGCGTCCACGATGGTGGCAACGGTGAGGGCCTGCAGGACCTTCTTGTCGTCGGCAGGAATCACGTGCCACGGCGCCCAATCGGTGGAGGTGGCGCTGATCGCGTCGTCGTAGGCCTGCATGTAGTCGTCCCAGAGCGCGCGTTCGGAAACGTCCGCAGCATTGAATTTCCACTGCTTGTCCGGGTTGTCGAGGCGTGCGAAGAAGCGGCGCTTCTGTTCCTCCCGGGACACCTGCAGGAAGAACTTCAGCACCCGGGTGCCGTTACGGACCAGGTGGTGCTCGAACGCGTTGATGTCGTCGTACCGATCGGCCCAGAACGCCGGTCCCCGCTCACCCTCCGGGATCCGCTGTCGGGCCAGCCAGTCCGGATGCACCCGCAGCGCGACGACCTCCTCGTAGTGCGACCGGTTGAAGATCCCGATCCGCCCTCGCTCCGGGAGCGCCTGAGAGATCCGCCACAGGAAGGTGTGATCGAGTTCCTCGGCCGACGGCTTCCGGAAGGACACCACCTGGACGCCCTGCGGGTTGACCCCGGACATCACATGCTTGATGGTCGAGTCCTTGCCGGCCGCGTCCATCGCCTGGAAGACCAGCAGCAGGGCGTACGAATCGCTGGCCCACAAGAGCTCCTGGGCGTCGGCGAGGTCGCGGACGCCGAGCGTCAGCACGGATCTGGCCCGAGTATCCAGGTCCGCCGACGACAGCTGCTCGGCGTCCGCTGCTCCAGCCCACCGGGTACTTCGGCTTCCGAGGCCCGCGGGCGTACCGGGCCGGACCACGAGATCGCCGAGGATGCGACCCCGTCGGTCGGCATCGCTTGAGGTGGCGCTGGTCATCACTGGCCCTCCCGGTCGGAGAATCGACGGACGAAGATCTTTTCGATCTCCGACAGCAACAGGTAGCCGACCACCGCCAGCAGGCAGACCGTCCACTGCCGACTGTCGAGCTGCACGGTGTCGAGGATGCGGTTCAGGATCCCGAGACCGGTGGCGAGCACGGTCAGCCCCAGCGCCGTCAGCACCAGCAGGTTGAAGCGTCCGTTGGCGATCGTCTCTCTGCTGAACGCGGTCCGGCGCGGATCACGCCATTCGACCGCGGCGGTGATGTGCAGCAACGAAGCGGCGGTCAGGCCCATCGTGGTGGCGACCCCGATGCCGTACTGATCTTCGGCCCAGGCGACCACCGCCAGGGTCCCGATCGCGATCAACAGGCCGGCGATCGCCAGCCGGATGCCGAGGTCCGCCCGGACCACCGGTGCGCCCGGTGGCCGAGGGCGACGCTGCATCAGCCCGGGTGCTTCCGCATCGAAGCCGAGCCCGACCGCCAGCACGACGTCGATGGCGAAGTTGATCCAGAGGATCTGCAGCGGCAGCAGCGGAGTGCCGTTCGCGATGCTGAAGATGCCGGCGCCGACGAAGGTCAGGATGAAGCCGGCCAGCATGATCAACTGCACCCGGACGTACTTCATCAGGTTGTCGTACAGGCCGCGGCCGCCGCGGACCGCGGTCACGATGGTGGCGAAGTTGTCGTCGGTCAAGATCATCTCCGCGGCGTCCTTGGTCACCTCGGTCCCGGTGATGCCCATCGCCACACCGATGTCGGCGCGTGCCAGAGCGGGCGCGTCGTTGACGCCGTCGCCGGTCATCGCGACGATCTGCCCGCGCCGCTTGAGGATGTCGACCAGTCGCACCTTGTCCTCCGGCGCAACCCGGGCGACGACACCGATGCCGTCCACCTCGGCGAGCAGCCGGTCGTCGGGCATCGCAGCGAACTGGGCGCCAGTCA
>DATCVL010000344.1:0-13343 GCA_036566865.1 Microlunatus sp. | reverse complement strand
CGCCGTACAGGCGGTAGAGGTACTCCTCGGTCCCGAACGGAGCGGCCAGCCAGTTCAGCACCCGCAAGATCAACTTGATCTTGTCCGCGCTGTCCTGCTTCTTCAGCGAGGTGATCGAGTAGACGCCGCTGCCGTAGGCCCACTTGGCCAGTTCCTTGCCGTCACGGCTGTAGTCAGGCATCAGGCCCAGCTTGAAGCCGGGCGTCGAGGTGTTGTCGAGGATGTACTGGGTCCAGCCCGGGTAGCCGTCGTGAGCGTTGATGGCACAGGTGCCGGCGTTGAAGAGCTGTTTGAACGGCTGCGCGGTGTCGAAGGCGTCCGGATGGATCACGCCGCTCTTCCACATCGTGATCATGTCGGTCAACGACTGCTTGTATTCCTCGGTCTCGTACCGATTGGTCAGCTTGTCGTTCTCGTACCGCCAGCCGTTCGGCTCGCCGTTCATCCGTCCGAGCATGCCGAACGGCTGAGCGATCAGCGCGAAGGTCCAGCGCCGCTTCTTCGGATCGGTCAACGCCTTCGTGGTCTCGATGAGCTCGTCGTAGCCCTTCGGCTCGGGCGACAATCCCTTGGCCTCGAAGAGATCCTGACGGATGAAGTTGTAGCTGCCGATCGCCCCGCGCGGGATCGGGATGCCGTAGATCTTCCCGTTGAAGATCGCCGACTTCCAGGTACGGGTCGGAATGTTGGCCAGGTTCGGGTACTCCTTGACCGCATCGCCGGCAAGGTATTCGTCCAGCGGCGTGAAGCGCTTGTCCAGCAGGGACGGGAAGTTGGCCACGGTCTGCATCTGCATCGCGTCCGGCAGTTCGGAGCCGGCGATGGTGGTGGCGAACTTCTGCGTGTAGTCGGCATTGCCGACCATCTGCAGCTTCAGGTCGATTCCGAGCCGATCGTTCAGCCCGGCCCAGTAGCTGTTCTTGTTCGGGCCCGGGGGGACGGCGTAGTAGATGTTCGCCATCCCGGTCATGGATTCCTTGCCGGTGCCCGGCTTCTCCGGGACCGCCTTCGGATTGTCCGAGGGGAATCGTCGGAACGCTGGATCGACACCCTGCTCCGTACCGGGAAGATCCGGGGTGACACCGGTGTAGGCGGCATAGGTCGGCAGCTTGACCGATTCGTTCTTGGCAGCGGTGTTCTCAGTGGTGCTGGTCGAACTGCAGGCCGAGAGGGTCGCACTACTGGCCAGCAGGGCGGTGCCCCCGGCGCCGGCCAGCAGGGCTCGCCTGCTGATCCGCGGCTTGGTGAAGATGGACACAATTCCTCCTTGAATCTGTCCGTCGTACGTCTGACGGTGTGGGTGGATATGCGTGCGGCACCCGACGGCCGACGCGTGTACGACTTTGTGGGGCGGGGCGTCAGCCCTTGACGGCCCCGATCATGACGCCCTTGGCGAAGTGACGTTGCAGGAACGGATACACGATCAAGATCGGGAGGATCGCGATCACCAGGATTGCCATCTGCAGCGGCAGCTGCGGAGGCATCACTTCTGACATCCCGACCTGATCGCCGCCGATGGTGGTCTGGTTGACCACGAAGGTGCGCAGCACCAACGCCATCGGCCACTTGTCAGTGGTCTGGATGTAGAGCAGGGCATTGAAGAACGCGTTCCAGTAGGCAACCGCGTAGAACAGGCCGATCACCGCGAGCACGGCCTTCGACAGCGGCAGAACGATCTTGGTCAGGATGGTGAAGCTGGACGCGCCATCGATCGCGGCGGACTCGAAGAGCTCCTGTGGCAACTCCTGGAAGAAGGCCCGCATCACGATCACGTTGAACGCGTTCACCATCACCGGCAGGATCAGCGACCACCAGGAGTCGAGCAGGTTGAGCTCCTTGACCACCAAGTAGCTCGGGATCAGGCCAGGAGTGAACAGCACCGCGCCCAGGATCAGCAGCACCATCGGCTTGCTGCCGAACGACTTGCGCGACAGCCAGTACGCCAGCCCGGCCGTTGTCGCCAGCGACAACAGGGTGCCGATGACGGTGATCAGGATCGAGATGACCATCGCCCGGGTGACCACACCACCCGACAAGATCGCCTTGTACGCCGCCAAGCTCGGCGAGCTGGTCCACATCACCATGCCGCCGGCCGACTTGTTGATCGTTCGCTGATCGGCGAACGAGGTGGCCAGTACGGACCAGAACGGGATGATCACCAAAATCACCGAGATGCCCAGAGCGATCGCCTTGACGATCTGCACCAGCGGGTTCGGTCGCTCCATCCAGACCGGCCGTTTGCGGTCGAGCTTGCGTTCCTTGCCCTTGGTCTCGACTTCGTGCTCGGCAGCTTCCAGCGTCGTCACTTCTCGTACACCCCCCGCTCACCGAAGATGTGAGCCAGCTTGTTGGCGCCGACGACCAGCAGAATGCCGATGACGCTCTTGACCAGACCTGCGGCGGCCGACATGCCCCAGTTGCCGCCGATGATGCCGTTGTTGTAGACCCAGGTGTCCAACACCTCACTGGCATCGAGTCCGACCGGCCCTTGCTGCAGAATGATCTGCTCGAAGCCGACCGACAGGCTGTTGCCGAGTCGCAAGATCAACAACAGGATGAACAGACCCTTCAGCGAAGGCAGGGTGATGTGCCACAGCCGCCGCCACGGGCCGGCGCCGTCAACCGCCGCGGCCTCGTACAACTGTTGATCGACCTGGGACAGCGCGGCCAGGAAGATGATCGTTCCCCAGCCGGCGTCCTTCCAGATCGCCTGGGTGGTCAGCAATGCCTTGAAGACCTCCGGCACACCGATGATGTGGATCTGCGGCAGGCCGTGGTTGATCAAGAACGTGTTCAGCATGCCGGCGTTGCCCAGCATCTGCTGGAACAGCGCGACCACGATCACCCAGCTCAGGAAGTGCGGCAGGTAGAGCACCGACTGCAACAGCCGCTTCAGCCGCTCGCCGGCGAGGCTGTTCAACAGCAACGCCAGGAACAGCGGCACCGGGAACACCAGCACCGTCTGGATCACGGTCAGGACCAACGTGTTCATCAGGGCGTTCAGGAACGCGGGATTGCCGTCCCACAAGAACGAGAAGTTCTGCAGCCCGACGAACGGGGCCTCGGTGATGCCGAGGTAGGGCTGATAGTCCTGGAACGCGATGATGTTGCCCAGCAGCGGCAAGTAGTGGAACAGCACAATCACGATCGCACCGGGTAGCCCGATGCCGACCAACAACTTGTCCCGCGACAACCGCCGCATGGTGCGACCGAATCGACCGCGCTGAACCGGTTGGTTCACCGCCTCATCGACGGAAATCGCTTCCCGCACTGGACGGGTAACACTCGTCTGACCCACTTAAACACCTGCCCCTTCGGAGGTGCGAACAATGCTCGCATTCTCTACCAGGGAACGCAAAACGACGGACTACGTCCCCTGTGTCGGACATACGATTACTGTCCGCGAGCAGTTTGGCAAGGGTTTGCCCACATTTTCCAGGTTGATGCCAATCCGTTATTTGAGGTAACCTCAGAACTTCCGCCGTGCCCGATCGAGGGGCGCCGGGTCCTGATCATGATCAGCAACCGGCAGCGACGCCAGCCGGCCGAGAAACCGGTCCCCGGGGCGGTAGCGCTTTGCCCCACGGGAATTGCAGCGGGCCGCGGACGTGGGTCCAGAAACCGATCCATGCCCGGCAGCAGGGTGATCTGGCCGATGCCGGCCCGCCGGCCGGGCCCGATTGATGTTCAACTGATCGGCCATATTCCACTCCGACGCCCGAGTGCTGCTCCGCCCCAGACGCGTCACTGCCACCATCGACGACTCTGCGACTACTGGCCCGTGAACCTCGAAGCACCGCACAAGCCGGACGCCAAGACCGCGGTGCAACAACTCCGAGATCGGGTCTTGACAGCGGCGGCACTCTGCCGCAGGCTCGTGTAAGCGGTTGCGCAACCGCTTACATCGAGGAGGAGCGTTGGTCAACATCTATGACGTGGCCCGGTTGGCGGGAGTCTCGACCGCCACCGTCTCGCGCTATGTCAACGGATCCTCCAACCCGCGCCCGGAAACGGCCGAGCGGATCGAACGGGCGATCCGGGAGACCGGCTACGTGCCCAGCAGTGCGGCCCGCACCCTGGTCACGAAGAGCACCGGTCTGATCGGCTTCCTGACCTCCGACCTGCTCAACCCGTTCACCTCTGAGCTCGCGCAATCGATGGCAGAACACGCCGGCCGGTCGGGCCTGAGCCTGCTCACCGCAGTCACCTTCGGGCAGTCCGAGCGATTCACCGAACTCGTCCGCGAACTGCGGCGGCATCAGGTCGACGGCATCATTGCGACTCCCCCGGAGTCGCCGGAGGTCGTCCAGGCATTGACCGACGCGAGTCGGGCCGGCACACCCGTCGCCACCATCGGCATCACCCTGCCCGACGACGCCGGTGACTTCGTCAGTTGCGACACCTACGGCGGAGGCGTGTTGGCAATGGAGCATCTGCTGGGCCTCGGCCATCGGCAGATCGGCTTCGTCACCGGCGACCCCGCCACCAGCGTGGCCGGCAGTCGCTTCCAGGCCTACCGTGAATCACTCGAGCGGGCCGGGATCGGGATCGATCAGGATCTGATCAAGGAAGGGCCGCTGGACCGCGAGGGCGGCTTCGCAGCCGCTCTCGAGCTGTTCGACCGACGGGACCTGCCGACGGCGATCTTCGCGGTCAACGACCTGATCGCTCTCGGTGCCATCCAGGCTGCAGCCAGTCGACAGATCCGGATCCCCGAAGAGCTGTCCATCGTCGGCTTCGACGACATCCCGATGGCATCGCATTCGACACCGGCGCTGACCACCATCGCCCAACCACGTTCGGAACTCGGCCGTCTGGCTGCCGAGTTCTTGATCACTCGCTTGCGGGACAAGCAGGCTAAGCCCCAGTCCGTCAGGCTGGACTGCTCCCTGGTCGAGCGAGCGTCCACAACCCAACCACCACAGGCAGGCTGACGAAGTCACTTCAGGCGCTGCCTCACAAGGACGTGACATGCCCTACCCATCTCGTGCGCCCACGCGCGCCATCAATCGAAGATCATTCATCGCCGGCTCAGCGGCGCTCGGCCTCGGAGGCCTGTCCGGCTGCTCGACCGGCCGCTCGGCCGATCGCCTCACCTTCCTGGTGAACCACACCAATCAGGAGGCGCAACTCTTCCAACAGGTGATCGACCGATTCGTCCAGAGCCATCCTCGGCTCGGCATCCGGGTCCAGGTGCAGAACATTGCCAACGGTGCCCAGTTCTACACAAAACTCCGGACAGTGTCCGTAACGCATGACCTGCCCGACATCTGGTACGCGAGAACGCTGGACACCGCGTTCAATGTCGCCAACCACTGGCAGCGCAGTCTGACCGATCGAATCCGGTCCGAGCCGACCATCGAGGTCGGCGACATGTGGCCGTCGCAGGTGCGGCAGATGTCGGTCGGAGATCAGCAGTACTCGCTGCCGTACGACTTCTCCTGCTATGCCATCTACTACAACAAGACGATGTTCGCCGACGCCGGGATTCCCCGGCCCGACGACGAGAACTGGACCTGGCCGGACCTGTTCGAACTGGCGTCGGCCTTCGGTCATCGCACCGGTCGGCGGCAGGACCGGTGGGGCTTCTACTTCAGTCTCAACGACTGGCTGTTCGACGGCATCTTCCGATCCAACGGCGGCACGCTCTTCAGCGAGGACGGGACCCGAGTGACGGTCGGCTCGCCGAACAACATCGACACCATGCGGCAGTTCATCCAGCAATTGGACAACGGCAACGCACCAAGATCACAAACGCTCGGCGCCGCCGTCGACCCGTTCGTCTCCGGTCTGGTGGCGATGGCCGTCAACGGTTCCTGGGCCTCCAAACAGACCCGCGATCAGATCGGGGACCGCTTCGACTGGGATGTGCTCAAGCTTCCCAAGGGCAGTACGGGCCGGCGTGCGGTTGCCACCGCCGGCGGAGCCTGGGGCATCTCGGCCGACTCCAAGAATCCTGACGCCTGCTGGGAGTTGATCACCCACCTGAGCGCCCGACAACAGATCAACACCTTCATCTCCGAACCCCTCCGCGGCACGCCCGGGCGGCAGTCGTCGGCCGCCGACGAGACCCGGATGGCGGCCAAAGATGATCAACCACCACACAGCTTCGGCATCTTCGCCGAACAGCTCCGGCAGGATTCCTATCCGGTGACCTACCCGAGCTTCTGGGCGGAGTTCGAGACGATCTGGAACAACCGGACCAGCGCCTTGAATGCCGGCGCCCGACCGGAGGACGTGCTTGTGCAGGTCCAGCAGGACTCGTCCGCGGCAGCCCGGCGCTACCTGTCCGAATCGGGGAAGTGATCATGACCTCAACTCAGCTCAGCACCCAGCAGTTCGGCACAACGTCCACCACCGCAGTACGCCGCACCAACCGTCGGCGTGAGGCCAGGACCGGACTGCTCTGGCTTCAGGCCTGGATGGTCGGCTTCCTGCTCTTCACCCTGTTTCCCTTGGGTTTCTCGCTCTACCTCAGCTTCACCGACTGGGGCGGACGGGGAACACCGCGGCTGATCGGCTTCCGGAATTTCTCCACCCTGTTCTCCGATCCGATCTTCTGGCAGTCACTGAAGGTGACCGGAATCTTCGCGATCCTCTATCTGCCGCTGAGTCTGCTGATCGGATTCTCGATGGCGATGCTGATGAATCAGCGGCTCCGTGGAGTCACTGTCTTCCGGACCATCTACTACCTGCCTTCGGTACTGTCCGGCGTGGCCGTCGCCGTCCTGTGGCAGTTCGTCTTCAACACCGATTACGGTGCCGCCAACTGGCTGTTGTCGATCTTCGGCATCGGGCCGGTGAACTGGCTGCAATCCAGCTTCTGGGTGATCCCGGCCATCGTGATCATGCAGCTCTGGGGAGTCGGCTCGTCGGTGATCATCTACCTCGGTGGGCTCCAAGGCATCCCCACAGAGCTGTACGAGGTGGCGAAGATCGACGGGGCCGGATTCTGGGCGACACTGCGTACCGTCACCCTGCCGATGATGTCGCCGGTGATCTTCTTCCAGGTCGTGCTCGGGCTGATCTCGACTCTGCAGATCTTCACCCAGGCGTACATCATGACCGGTGGCGGACCCAACTACGGCTCCTACTTCCTGTCCCTGAACATCTTCGATCAGGCATTCACCAATCTCCGGCTCGGCTACTCGTCAGCGATGGCCTGGGTGCTCTTCCTGATCATTCTCGCGATCACGCTGGTCCTCTTCCGCACCGCCCGCTACTGGGTGCATCAACCGAATGCGAGGGATTGATCATGGCACTGCTCCATCAACGCTCGCGTCCGACCGAGCTCACCGATCCCTCGTCCGATCGAGGACGACCTGCCGATCGACCCCGGCAGCGACGCAACGCCGGCCGTAGCGCCGTCAGCTACTTGATCTTGGTCCTCGGCTGTCTGGCCTTCCTCTTCCCGCTCGCCTGGCTGCTCAGCACCAGCCTGAAGTCCCAGGACCAGATCCTGGTCTATCCGATCAAGTGGATCCCGTCGCCGGTCAAATGGTCCAACTACGTGGACATCTTCCAGGTCGCGCCGTTCCTGCGGTATTTCATGAACTCGGTGATCATCACGGTGTTCGGCGTGGCCGGTTCGTTGCTCGGCTCGTCCATCGCCGCGTACGCCTTCGCCAAGCTGCGCTTTCCCGGTCGTGACCTGTTCTTCATGATCATGTTGGCGACGATGATGGTGCCGAGCTGGGCAACCCTGATCCCGTCCTACGTGATGTTTGCCAAGATCGGCTGGACCGACACCTTCTTGCCGATCCTGGTGCCGGCCTTCTTCGCTGCGCCGTTCAACACCTTCCTGTTGCGGCAGTTCTTCCTCAGCGTGCCGGATGAGCTGGACGAGGCCGCCCGGATCGACGGCGCGTCCACCTTCCGTACCTTCATCTCGATCGCGGTGCCGATGGCGAAGCCGGCATTGATCATCGTCGGCCTGTTCTCCTTCCTCTTGTACTGGAACGAATATCTGACACCGCTGATCTACCTGCAGAGCGACGACAAGTACCCGCTCTCGCTGGGTGTCGCCAACTTCATCGGCCTTCAGAACCAAGACTTCGCACTCGCCATGACGGGTGCGGCCATTGCCATTGCTCCCTGTTTGATCTTGTTCTTCATCGCTCAGCGTTGGTTCATCCAGGGAGTCGTCATCACCGGAGTGAAAGGATGATCATGACAGAACTCGATCTTCGCGGAGACCTGTTCAAGGACAAGGTGCTCGGCTGCTGGATCGGCAAGAACTGCGGCGGCACCCTCGGTACGCCGGTCGAAGAGGCCTGGGGACGGGCCGAGCCGTTCGACATCTGGTGGTATCCGGAGCTGCAGTCCGGTGGACTGCCGAACGACGACCTGGAGATGCAGTTGGTCTGGCTGACCGCCCTGGAACAGGTCGGCCCCGAACTGAAGGCCGCCGATCTGGCCCGCTACTGGCTGGACCACATCGGCTACAACTTCGACGAGTACGGGCTGTCCAAGACCAACCTCCGGCTCGGTCTGCGGCCACCGGTCAGCGGTGCCTTCAACAACTGGTTCGTCGACTGCATGGGCTGTCCGATCCGGTCCGAGGTCTGGGCGTGTATCGCTCCGGGCCAGCCCCGGATCGCCGCGCTCTACGCCTATCAGGACGCGATCTGTGATCACGCCGGCGGCGAGTCCGTCTACGGCGAGTTGTTCAATGTCGCAATCCAGTCGTCGGCATTCGTGACCGATGATCTTGAACGGTTGTTGGACATCGGGCTCAGCTATGTGCCCGACGACGCTGCGACTCATCGTGCGGTCGTCGCGGCCCGCGACGCGCATCGGCAGGGCCTGGACTGGAAGCAGGCCAGGGAACGCGTGCTCGAGGCGACCCCGAGCCCGATCGCGCAGTACTCACCGATCAACCTGGGTTTCCAGGTGATCGGTTGGCTGTACGGCACCGACTTCGGCGACGCGCTCTGCAAGACCGTGAACTGCGGCTACGACACCGACTCCTCCGGCGGCAGCATCGGCAGTTGGCTCGGTATCCGAGCCGGCATGTCGAACCTGCCGTCGAAGTGGATCGAGCCTTTCGGACTCGGCTTGTCCACCAACGAGGACTGGGGCGGCGTCCGTCACCTGACCGACGGCAGCACCCCGATCCCGACCGACATCGTCGAGCTCACCGACAAGATCGTCGAGCAGTCCGAGCGGGTGCTGCTGCATCACGGTATCGACGTCCGCGGCGGTGTGGTGCCGATCGACGAGCAACAGCTCTTCGCCGATGATTCGATCCGGCAGCTCTGGAGCCGGTCACCCTGGGTGGTTCGCGGTCATGATCAACAACTCGGCGTGGCGGTCGACTACCTCGGCAGCGCAGCGGTCTCCCCGGGCGAGCCCCGTACGCTCCGGGTCGAGCTGGACAACCCGCATCCGGATCCGATCACCGTCGACGTCAGTGCCCTGGTACCGGCAGGTTGGGTGCCGGCGGAGCAGACCACCGTCGAGCTGACCGCAGCCTCGTCCGCCTCGGTCGATGTGGTGATCACTCCGCCGGATCGAAGTGGCCTGCAACGCACCAACGACATCCAGGTGCTCGCGCAGCCGCGCCGCTACCCGAGGGTGACGCCGGTCCCGGTGCCGCTGGTCGGTGCGTCCGCCTGGCGCAGCCGTTCGGTCGAAGATGCCGCCCGGGCGCCAGGGCTGTCCGATCGCGAGGTCGCTTCGGCGGCTTGGTCGGAATTCGCTGTTGCCGGCAACGAATTGCCGTTGGCCACCCTGCTCGGTGATCACTCCGCCGTGGCGCTGCAGACCTTCCTGGAGTCGGACCAGGCGCGCGAGGTCCGGCTCGCTGTTGATCTTGCCGTTCCCGGCACGGTCTGGCTGAACGGGGACGAGCTGATCAAGATCACCGACAGCCGGAAGATCCGGCCGTCCTACGGCGCCGCGGAGGAGGTCAACAAGATCATCAAGCTGCGTCCCGGGTTCAACGAGTTGTTGATCACGGTACGACGGCCTGACGACGACACGCTGCCTGAGGCGCACGTCTTCTGCTCCGAGCCGGACCGGCTCCGGGACGGCATCGTCGACCTGGGCCGGACCCGCTTCCCCTGGGACTGAATATCCGCAGGACGAGTGTGGCGGCAACCGCTGATGCGATTGCCGCCACACCGAATGCCTGAAACGGTCGGAAGCCTTGCCGCCAAGCAGAGTCGCGGCGGTGGCTCAGCCCCGACCGCGACTCACGTCACGCGCTCTTCTCGCGACGCTCACGCTTCGGCAGTTTGTCCCGCGGCACCAGCGTCGGCAGCACCGAGTCGTTGACGACTTCGGCGGTGATGATCACCTGGGCGACGTCGTCACGGCTGGGCACGTCGTACATCACGTTCAGCAGGACCTCTTCGAGGATGGCCCGCAACCCGCGGGCACCGGTGCCGCGGAGCAGCGCCAGGTCGGCGATCGCCTCCACCGCCTCGTCGGTGAACTCGAGTTCCACCCCGTCGATCTCGAAGAGCTTCTTGAACTGCTTGGTCAGCGCGTTCCGCGGCTCGACCAGAATCCGGATCAGCGCGTCCCGGTCGAGCGGGCTGACGCTGGAGATCATTGGCAACCGACCGATGAATTCGGGGATCAGGCCGAACTTGACCAGGTCCTCGGGCCGAACGTCGGCGAACGGGTCGTCGGAGGCCGGCTTGCGGGATTCGACGTCGTTGTTGAAACCGAGCGGCCGCTTGCCCACCCGGGCGTCGATGATGTGATCGAGACCGGCAAAGGCGCCGCCGACGATGAACAACACATTGGCGGTGTCGATCTGGATGAAGTCCTGATGCGGATGCTTGCGTCCGCCCTGCGGCGGCACGCTGGCCGTGGTGCCCTCGAGGATCTTCAGCAGCGCCTGCTGCACGCCTTCCCCGGAGACATCGCGGGTGATCGACGGATTCTCACCCTTGCGGGCGATCTTGTCGATCTCGTCGATGTAGATGATCCCGGTCTCGGCCTTCTTCACGTCGAAGTCGGCGGCCTGGATCAGCTTCAGCAGGATGTTCTCCACATCCTCGCCGACGTAGCCGGCCTCGGTCAGTGCCGTGGCGTCGGCGATCGCGAACGGCACGTTCAGCATCTTGGCCAGGGTCTGCGCCAGGTAGGTCTTGCCACTACCGGTCGGGCCGATCAGCAGGATGTTCGACTTGCCCAGCTCGACGCCGTCGTCCTCGGCGCGGCGGGCGGCGGGACCGGCCTGTGCGGCCTGCACCCGCTTGTAATGGTTGTAGACGGCGACGGCCAGCGCCCGCTTGGCGCTGTCCTGACCGATCACGTATTGATCAAGGAACTGGCGGATCTGCACCGGCTTGGGCAACTCGTCCAACGTGCGCGCATCGGCACTCTCGGAGAACTCCTCCTCGAGGATCTCATTGCAGAGATCGATGCACTCGTCGCAGATGTAGACGCCCGGACCCGCAATGAGCTTCTTCACCTGCTTCTGGCTCTTGCCACAGAACGAGCACTTCAGCAGGTCGCCGCTCTCTCCGATCCGGGCCATGCCGCCTCCTCCCCCGTCGACCGGTCCTGGGTTCGATCGGCCAGTCCTGGTTCGATGGGTACGTCTACGAGTTCCCAACCCTAACCCGGTGATTGCTGCCTGGACAGGATTTTCCTTCCTGTGCCGGGTACGAGGTCTGCCGCCACCGGCAGCGGCAGACCTTCGTTGATCAAGCTCGGTCGCTGCTGGCGACATCCTTCAACGACAGCAGGATGTCGTCGATGATGCCGTACTCCTTGGCCTGCTCGGCGGTCAGATACTTGTCCCGCTCGATGTCCTTACTGACGTCGCTGATGTCGCGTCCGGTGTCACTGGACAGCATGCCCTCCATCAGCTCCCGGATCCGCATGATTTCGCGTGCCTGGATCTCGATGTCGGAGGACTGTCCGTAGCCGCCCTCGGTGGCCGGCTGATGGATCAGGATCCGGCTGTTCGGCAGCGCCAACCGCTTGCCCTTGGTGCCGGCGGCCAGGATCACCGCGGCGGCCGAAGCGGCCTGACCGAGGCAGACCGTCCGTACGTTGGGCTTGATGTAGCGCATGGTGTCGTAGATCGCGGTCAACGCGGTGAACGAACCACCCGGGCTGTTGATGTAGATGTCGATATCGCGCTCGGAATCCATCGACTGCAGGCAGAGCAGCTGCGCCATCACCGCGTTGGCGATGTCGTCGCTGATCGGCGTGCCGAGGAAGATGATCCGGTCCTCGAAGAGCTTGGTGTACGGATCGATCCGGCGCATGCCGTAGGAGGTGCGCTCCTCCCACTGCGGGATGTAGTACTCCATCCGGGGTGACAGCGAAGGCGCTGCCAGACCCGACGGCATGGTGTTGAAGTCGGTCACCTGGAGCTCCTTCACTTGTTCGGGGCGTCTTCGACGTTCGCGATCTGCGCCGCCGAGTGGAAAACATGGTCGATGAAGCCGTAGTCCCGGGCCTGCTCGGCGGTGAACCACCGGTCGCGGTCGGAGTCGGCTTCGATCTGGTCCAGCGTCTGGCTGGTGTGCTCGGCGATCAGGTTCTGCATCACCGTCTTGATGTGCAGCGACTGCTCGGCCTGGATCCGGATGTCGGAGGCCGTGCCACCGAGCCCGCCGGACGGCTGGTGCATCATGATCCGGCTGTGCGGCAGTGCATACCGCTTGCCCTTGGTGCCCGCGCACAGCAGGAACTGGCCCATCGAAGCGGCCAGGCCCATGGCCACCGTGGCGACGTCGTTGGAGATCCACTGCATGGTGTCGTAGATGGCCATGCCGGAGTCGACCGAGCCGCCCGGTGAGTTGATGTAGAGCCAGATGTCCTTGTGCGGATCCTCCGCATTCAACAGCAGCATCTGTGCGCAGATCGCGTTGGAATTCTCGTCCTTCACCTCGGAGCCGAGGAAGATGATGCGGTTGGCCAACAGGGACTGGTAGACGTTGTCGTCCAACCCGAAGCTGCCGTTGCCCTTCGCCGCCATGATCTCGGTCGAGCGGATCTGATTTGGCGTACTTTGCGGAGCAGGTAGTGCGTTCACGGGTGCGAACCTACCGCCCACTCCGGACGAATCTGAGCGCTGTCCCCTGGTGTTCGCTCTGGGCCGATTGCTGGTCGCCGCGCTAGCAGCCGCTGCCGGCATCCATCGGGCCCGGTCGGGTTGATGAATCGACGGCCACCTTCGTACGTTTTCCCACCACGGTCGGGTTCGTCGGCCCGGACCCGCTCCCTCGTACGTTTTCCCACCACGGCCGGGTTCGTCCGCCTTGACCCCCACTCCTCGTACGTTTTCCCACCACAGCCGGGTTCGTCGACCCGGACCCACGACCACGCCGTACGTTTTCCCACCACGGCCGAGTTCGTCCGCCCGGACCCCC
>DATCVL010000343.1:0-7867 GCA_036566865.1 Microlunatus sp. | reverse complement strand
ATAGTCGCGCAGGTCGTACTCGGACGCCACCCCGAGCGCTGCGGCAGCACGGCGCACCAGGATCCGCAACGCCTCCGGCTCGTCCGGGGTCGGTGCCGCAGCCACGGCCGTCGGGAGCACCCGCTCGGGAGTGGCGTACAGCCGCTCGAACTGACCATTCCGCCGGGCGGTGGTGATCCGGCCGGTGACGAACAGATACTCACACGCGGTTTTCACATCCGACCAGTTCCAACCCCAGTTGTCCCGGTCCTTGGGTCCGTGATGATCATCCCGCTCTTGTTGCGCGATCAGGTCGATCCCCCGCGCGCCGATCGGACCATGATCAACAACCTGCTCGCGCACCCACTCCACCAGGCCCGGGCGGTCCCGACTGATCCGCGCCATCGACCCCCACATCTCCCGCTCGGACCAGGACAGCATCCGATGCCGCAGTGCTGGCTGCAGGGTGACGTCGATCAGGCTCGCGGCATGGCCCCAGTACTCGAACAGCCGTCGTGGCGCCCGGCCGACCGCCCGATCCAGCAGCCCGATGTCGTACGGTCCCAGCCGGCTGAACAACGGCAGGTAGTGCGCCCTGGCGACGATGTTGATGGTGTCGATCTGGAACTGACCGAGCCGGTTGATCAGCCCCTGGGCGTCCCGCATGGTCGGCTCGTGATCCGGCCGCTGGCCGCCCCTGCCGCGGTCGCTCCGACCGGCGAACCCCTGGGCAGCCAGGGCGATCCGGCGGGCCTGCGCACGGGACAGCCGATCGCGGTGCGGCGGCCGAGGGGTCGATGAGCTACGCACCCGGCTGAGCCTACGGTGAGCCACCGACACTGCCGTCCGGCCGCGGTTCGCCGGATCTCATCCGGCAGCCGGCAGCCGCTTGGCGAAGACGCCCCGCTCCGAGTGCACCCGGAAGCCGAGCGCCTCGTTGATCGCGATCATCCACCGGTTGGTCTCGGCGTTGCCGGTCCTGATCGATCGCCGGTCACCCGGCAATTGCTGCACCAGTCGGCAGCAGGCGGCCTTGACCGACAGGCCGAGCCGGTGACCTCGATGATCACGATCGACGACGGTGCCCCATTGCTCAACCTCCTCGCCGCCCGGCGCCGGCAGTACGCAGGTGGTCAGCGCGACCACCGAGCCGTCCGCGGCGAGCGCCAGCGCCGAGGCCCGGCTGCGCCCGGAGGCAACGATCTCCGCGTCCTGTCCGGCCAGAGTCTGTGGCGTACGACGCCGTTCCTCGACCTCGAGATCGCCGTGCGGAGCGTCCGACGTCAGCCGGTTGCTGACGTCGCAGTAGCCCTGCGCCCACCGCTCCGGAACAGGCCCGGCGAAGGCCTCGATCCGGTAGCCGTTGCGGTACGGGAGCGCGCCTGCCTCGAGCTCGGCCAACGTCGCCTCGGGGACCGGCAGCGGCAGCCGCCGTTCGATCTCGCTGTAGGTCCATTGATAGCCTCGGGCCTCGGCGAAGGCGCGATGGGCCGCCGAACCGTTCCCGCCGAGAATGATCTCGGTGCTGATCTCGCGTCGGCCCTGGATGATCATCCGCCGCTCCGACTCGCTCAGCAGGGCGGATCCGATCCCCCGCCCGC
Source organism: Microlunatus sp. (assembly GCA_036566865.1). GTDB lineage: Bacteria > Actinomycetota > Actinomycetes > Propionibacteriales > Propionibacteriaceae > Microlunatus. Next base: position 6,287 of record DATCVL010000343.1, on the reverse strand, counting down.
CGAGCTCGGGCGGGACCCACACGGCGACCGACCCGGCATGCAGGTTGTCGGTCACCGAGCCGATCAGCAGCGCCGAACCAACCATCTCGTCGTCCTCGGCCACCAGTGCCTCGAACCACATCCCGCCCGCCGCCGGGCCCAGGATCGCGCGCAGCTCATCGACCGAATGTGTGCTGGCATCAGGCAGGACGGCTCGCTCGGCGCGGACATAGAGATCGTGATAGGAGTGAAGGTCGCCGACGTCTGCGGCGGACAACTGCCTGATGGACACGCTCATCCGCCGATCCTGACAGCCGATCCGATGCGGCGCCGCCCAATTCCTGCCTGCTCACGGCACTCGCCCGTCCGCGGATGGTTTGCTTGACCCGCACGCGCCATCAGGCAGGAAGGTCGATCGCGTCATGTACACCATCGGAGAGTTCGCGTCGATCGGCCGAGTCACGCTCAGACTGTTGCGCTACTACGACGAGATCGGGCTGCTGCGGCCGGCTCGGGTCGATGCAGCGTCCGGCTATCGCTGGTATGCGCCGGAGCAGGCGGCGACGTTGACCCGGGTCCTGCAACTGCGCGACTTCGGCCTGAGGCTGGATGACATCACCAAGATCATCACCGGTCAACTGGACCAATCCGCCGAGCAGGCGTTGCTGTTCGCCGCTCGTGATGCACTGCGGACCGAGATCGAACAGAACCGGATCAGGCTGGAACGGCTCGACGGCTATCTCCACAGCATCCGAGGAGAGGCCGTGGAACCGATCATCGCCGCCAAGATCATCGGCATCGACCCGCAGCGGGTCGCCTTCGCGACCGAGCGGGCGGCCGGTTGGGGTCCGGTCAACATCGGGCCGGTGATCGGACCCCTGTTCGGCCGGCTCGCCGACCAGTTGCAGGCCGCCGACGTAGCAGAGTTCGGTCCGGCCATCGCCATCTACGAGGCCGTTGACTCTGCCGATCCAGCCTCCGCGGACGCGGAGTACGTCCGGGTCACCGCTGCCTACGTGGTGGGCGAGTCGGTGACCGCCGCCGAGGGCTTCGGCGTCCAGACGCTGCCGGCCATCGAGCAGGCGGCGGTCACGGTGCATCACGGCTCGGTCGCCACCATCGGCCAGTCCTGGCATGCGTTGCTGGACTGGACCCAACTCCACGGCTACGAGCCCAGCGGGGTCAGCCGGGAACTCTATTGGTCCCCGGCCGGCGAGCCACAGGAGACCTGGGTCACCGACCTGCAGCAACCGGTCAGGGGTCGGTGAACCGGGTCGATCCCGAACTGCGCACTCCGTCGTTGACGGGGTCAGTCGTGAATCAGTGCCTCGACATTCTCCAAACGGATCACGCCGTAGTCGTAGCCGCGGCGACGGTAGACCACGCTCGGCTTCTGCGCCTCCTTGTCGACGAAGAGGTAGAAGTCGTGCCCCACCAACTCCATCGCATCCAGCGCTTCGGCCAGCGTCATCGGTGCAGCGTGGTGCGTCTTTTGTCGCACCACCAAGGGTCCGTCGCCCTGCACCTCGATGCCCGCCACCTCGTGCACATCGCTGTCACTGGCGGCACCGTCGACGGCCGGATCCTGGGTCGGCCACTGCGCCGACGCCTCCGCCAACGATCGCGGAGTGCGTTGGCCGCGATGCACGCGGCGACGGTCGGCGGCCTTCCGCAGCTGGGTCATCAGCTTTTCCAGCGCCATGTCGAATGCCGCCGTCTTGTGCTCGGCAGCCGCTTCGGCCCGGACCACCGGACCCTTTGTGTGCAAGGTGATTTCGACCTTGCTGCCATGATCAAGTTGTCGCCTGTTGCGTTCGGCGGAAACCTCCACCTCGACTCGGATCACCCGCCCATTGAGCTTCTCGAGCTTGGTGATCTTGTCTTCGACATAACCGCGGAACGTATCCGGTAGCGCGCAGTGTCGGCTCGTGACGACAACGTCCATGTCAAACCCTCCAACTGTAAGTAGCCCGCGTGGCGGGGCCGGTCTCAACCGGGAGCTGGGCAGAACCATCGGAGAACGCAAAAGGCCGCACACTCCGGATGGAGCGGCGGCCTGGTCCTGACGCGTTCATCACATCGCCTTCGGGGCGGTGGTTTGGTTCGCCATAACGAGACGTTAGCCCTCCCAGCCCACATTTTCCAGCGATCCGCGGATGCGGTTCATCCAATGATTCGGCGGCCTCGCTCGGGCCGAGTCAGCCGCGCCGGTCGACCAGCACCTGCAGGCCGTCGAGGATCCGCGACAGGCCGAATTTGTAGCTGGCCAGCGGATCGTAGGCGGCCTGCTGCGCGTCACCGACACTGCTGCCGACGCCGGTGGCCAGCGGGAATTCCTCGGCACTGATCCGGGCCGCTGCGGCGGCCCCGCTCGCCTGCCACCACTCGGCAGTCGACTCCGGAGCGGATTGTCCGGCCAGCAGATCGCCGGCGATGCCGCGGACGTGGTTCAGCACCTGCCACAACGCCAGATCCATTTCCACAGCTGCCAACCCGAGCCGGTCGAAGGCGGCCAGCTCGGCCTCGTACTTGGCGGTGGTGTACGGTCCGAGTACGGGCCGGTCGTTCGGCCTGGCGATCAGCCACGGGTGCCGCCGAACAAGATCAAGATTGGTCCCCGCCACGGTACGGACAGCCCGCTGCCAACTGCGCAGAGGATCGGCCGGCGGCCGGCTGCGCGGTCCGTAGGGGAAGATCCGGATCCGGCCGTCGAAGAGTTCGGCATGCACCGAGTCGATCATCAACTCGGCCAGTTGATCAAGATCGGCGACGTAGTTGTAGAGGGCCATTCGGGACACCTGCAGGCGCTCGGCCAACCGTCGTACGGTCAACGCCGGCAGCCCGTCGCGGTCAGCGATCTCGATCCCCGCCGACACCAACTCGTCGATCGTCCGGCCGGGTGCCGGCCCTCGCCGCCGTTCCTGTGGCTCCCGATCACGCCAGAGTAGGCGGATCGTCTGCTCCGCGCGCGCCGCGGTGGTCCTGGTGGTCATGGCACACCTCCATCGGCAACTCGTCTGCCCGGCACGGTTGATTATCCATGGACAGTGTCCATACTTGGCCCTGGTGCGGCAACTACGGACACTGTCCGCACTTTACTGCTGGTCCGAAGCGCTCTTCCTGGAGGCCCTGATGCAGATCGACACCTACACCATCTCGTTGAACGTCGCCGACCCCAAGGCGTCCGCCGACTTCATCACCCAACACTTCGGCTTCCGGACGCTGATGGAGATCGACGAGCTGAGCTCGGTCGGGCAGCAGGACTCCCCGTTCAGCATCGTCTTCCTGAAACAGGGGCTGGCCAGCTTCAAACCGGCCAGCCAGGCCGGACCGGCGAACGGCCTGTTGCTGGCCTTCACGGTGGCCGATGTGGATGCCGAGTACGAGCGGATCGTGGCCGCCGGGGCTCCGGTGGTGACGCCGATCGAGACCGAGCCGTGGGGCGAGCGCTACTTCCAGCTCGAAGACCCGAACGGTCTCATCCTTCAGGTCGTCGGCTGGGTCGAGCAGCCGACGCGATAGCTTGCAGCTACCGACCGACCCGGATCCGTTCATGCCGGATCCGTTCATGCCGGATCCGTTCCATGCCGGATCCACGCGATGCCGGGTCTGGGCCGATCGGTGATCAGTGCTGTCATCTTGCCTTGGGAGTAGCCCGTGACGTCGGCCCGCCAGCAGACCGCGGCCGGAATCGGTCTGAATCGACCGTTGGCCATCCTGGCGGCGGTCACGTTCTTCATGGAGAACCTGGACGGCACCATCATCGCCACCGCGGCCCCGGCGATCGCCGCCGACCTGGGCACCCAGCCGGTTGCCATCAATGCGGCGATGACCAGTTACCTGGTCACGCTCGCAGTCGGCATCCCGGTGTCCGGTTGGCTGACCGATCGCTTCGGTGCCCGGCGGGTGTTCCTGATCGCGATCGCACTCTTCACCCTCGCGTCCCTGCTCTGCGCGGTCAGCGTGAACCTGCCGATGCTGTGCCTGGTCCGGATCCTGCAGGGCATCGGCGGATCGATGATGGTGCCGGTCGGCCGGCTGGTGGTGTTGCGCAACACCGCCAAGAGGGACCTGCTGGCCGCTACCGCGTACCTGACCTGGCCGGCCCTGTTGGCACCGGTGATCGCTCCGACCCTGGGCGGCTGGTTGAGCAGCTACGCCTCCTGGCACTGGATCTTCTTGATCAACATCCCGATCGGGATCGGCTGTTTCATCGCGGCCCTGCGATTGGTTCATGATCGTCCGGCCGACAGCGTGCCGCCGCTGGACTGGGTCGGATTCCTGCTCTGCGGTGGAAGTCTGGCCGCACTGCTGCTCGGCATGGAACGGATCGGCGGCAGCGGCGGCGGTGTTGATCTTGCGATCTCGATCGCGTTGTTGATCATCGCCTTCGTCCTCGGTGTCTTGTGCTGGCTGGGCCTGCGGCGCCGGGAGAATCCGCTGCTGGACCTGAGTGCGATGCGAGTGCCGACCTTCCGCGTGGTGAATTCCAGCGGGATGGTCTATCGGATGGCAATCTCGGCGGCACCATTCCTGCTGCCGCTGATGTTCCAGATCGGGTACGGCTGGAGTGCCGCCCGGGCGGGGTTGTTCGTGATGGCACTGTTCGCCGGAAACGTGCTGATCAAACCGGCCACCTCACCGCTGATCCGACGGTTCGGGTTCCGTACGGTGGTGGTCGGCAGCTCGCTCGGCGGCGCGCTGGTCTTCGCTGCCTGCGGGATGATCACCGCCGACTCGCCGGTCTGGCTGATCGTCGCCCTGCTGTTTCTCAGCGGCGTCTTCCGCTCGATCGGCTTCAGCGGCTACAACTCGTTGCAGTTCGCCGACATCGATACCCCGCAGATGGCCGACGCCAACACGCTGTCCTCGACGATCCAGCAGATCGCGGCCGGCCTCGGCGTCGCGCTGGGTGCTCTGATCCTGCGCGGTGCAGATCAACTGCTCGCCTCGGCCGCCCCACAGGCCGGGCCTCAGGCGGGATTCCAGATCGCCTTCTGGGTGCTCGCGTTGATCATGCTCTATCCCGTAGTGGAAGGGATCTTCGGTCTGCATCGCTTCGCCGGCAACGAGGTCGCCCGCGGCCGCTGAGCCGGCTACTCGGTGGCGAACCTGGCCAGCACCGAAGTCCAGCCGAGTCGGTAGTTGTCGGCCGGCTCCGGCGACGTCCACGGTCCGGTGTGCTCGAGGCGGACGATCGTGCCGCCGTCGTCCGGTACGAAGTTCACGTCGACTTCTTCCTCCGCACCAACGCCGTCGCCGTCGGTCCAGACCCAGCTCATCCGCAGGTGACTGATCGGTTCGATGATCAGATAGCGCCCCTCGACGATGATCTTCTGTTCGCCCGCCTCGATCCGGTAACCGCCACCGACCCGCGGGTCGACGGCGATGCTGGGCGACCAGGCCGGCCACCACCAGCGAGCCAGCCCTTCGGCGGTGGTCCAGGCCGGCCACACCCGGTCCGGGGGCGCGGCCAGCCGATGGCTGAGCTGCAGCACGTACGGATTCATCACGACTCCCTGCTTCGATCGTCGTCGGCCGCGAGCGCGGCGCCCATGGCGGCGAAACTGTGCTGCCAGAAGATCCGCCGGGTCTCGATCCAGGCGGTCAACGCGTCCAGCCCACCCGGCCGCAGCCGGTGTGTGACCACCCGACCGCTCTTGGTGGACGTGATCATCCGCGCCTCGCGCAGGACATCCAGATGCTTCTGCAGCGCCGGCAATCCGACACTCGCCGACCGCGCCAGCTCGCTGCTGCTGGCCGGCCCCTGCTGAAGACGATCGATCATTCGGAGCCGACTCTCGCTGGCCAGCGCCGCCGCCTCGCGCCGTACCCTCACATACTTCGCCATATGGCGAACTATAGCGAACTCGACGGCAACGGACAGTGCGCCGACCCTCGCGTTCGTTCGGATCCCGGCGTAGGGTTCGGCTTGCGACCCAGGACGCATCCGGTCCGCGGACAGGGCTCAGCCCACCTGTGGAGGACGACACCCGCACGCCACCTCCTTTTCGCTCGACCACGCGGACATCGAGCAGCCAGAGAAGGAGGCCACGGTGCCTACCGATCCGCCTGCTGTCCGCCGGTTGCCTGATCAACCGGACCTTGATCATCTGAAGGGCCAGGCCAAGACCCTGCAACGCCAGCTGCGGGCGGCCGACCCGGACGCGATCGCGTTGATCCAGCAGTTCGATCGCTCCGCCGAGGCGGCAGACGACCTCGCGCTGACCTCGGCGCAACGGGTGATCGCCCGCAGTTACGGCTTCGCCAGCTGGGGCCGGCTGCGCGAGCACGTCAAGATCATCAAC
>DATCVL010000342.1:0-5741 GCA_036566865.1 Microlunatus sp. | reverse complement strand
TTTTCCGGTGAATTCGAACACCGGCCCGACCCGAACCGACTCCGTCCCGGCCGAAGGTGGCGGCAACCTGGCCGCTGCGTTGGCGGAGTACGCAGGCGAGCTGGAGCCGTACACCGAGGAGATCGCGCCGCTGCTGATCGGCATCGGCCAGGATCTGCACGAGCATCCCGAGATCCGTTACACCGAGGTCCATGCCGCCGCGGTGCTCACCTCGGCGCTCACCGAGGCCGGATTCGCGGTCACCTCCGGATTCGCTGATCTGCCGACCGCCTTCGTCGCCCGCTGGTCGTCGGCATCGGCCGACGAGGCGTCGCCGACGATCGCGATCTTCTGCGAGTACGACGCGTTGGAGGGCATCGGCCACGCCTGCGGGCACAACATCATCGCCGCCAGCGGGCTGGGGGCCGGATTGCTGACCCGGCGCTGGCTGCTGGACCATTCCGGCGTCGGCGCGCACCTGGTGGTGATCGGCAGCCCGGGTGAGGAAGGCGCAGCCGGGAAGGTCCCGATGATCGACGGTGGGGTGCTCGACGGCATCGATCTGGCGAGCATGATCCATCCGTCGTCGGTCGATCTGATCCATCCGGAGATGCTCAGCCGGGTGGCGCTGGACGTCGAGTTCACCGGGCGGGCCAGCCATGCCGCAGGCAGTCCGGAGGAGGGCGTCAACGCACTCGACGCGGCCACCCTCACCTTGACCGCGATCGGCTTGTTGCGTCAGCAGCTGACCAGCGACGTACGCATCCACGGCATCGTCACCGACGGTGGCCAGGCACCCAACATCATTCCGGAAACCAGTGCGCTGCGGTTCTTCGTCCGGGCCGATGACCGGGATCGACTGCTGGACGTGGTGGTGCCGAAGGTGAAGAACTGTGCGAAGGGCGCGGCGCTGGCCACCGGATGTCAGGTGCTGATCGAGGAGCGGACACCGCCGTACTTCTCGATGATCACCAATCAGGCCCTGGCCGAGGTGGCGACGGCAGCCTTCGGAACCGTCGGCCGGGCCCTGGATGCGCCGATCGGGGTCCAGGGCTCGACCGACATGGGCAATGTCAGTCACCGGGTCCCGGCCCTGCATCCGATGATCAAACTCGGCGACGAGCTGGCCGGGCACACGCGGCAGTTCGCCGCGGCTGCCGCCGGCGAGGCGATGGGTCCGACGATCCTGGACGGCGCGACGATCCTGGCTCTGACCGCGATTCGGGCCGCATCGGATCCGGAGTTGGTGGCGCTGGCCAAGGCGGAGTTCGGCGCTCGTTTCGGCGACTGACCGACAGCCGGGAAATCCGCAGGCGGCCGGTTCTCTCGCCGATTAGGGTTGACGCTCATGGGACACGTGGAGCTGACCGGGGTGTCGTTCCATCTGCCCGACGGTCGACCGCTGCTGGACGAGATCACCTTCCGGGTCGGCGACGGTGCGGTGATCGCGCTGGTCGGACCGAACGGTGCGGGCAAGACGACGTTGCTGCGGATCATCTCCGGCGACCTGGAGCCGAGTTCCGGCGGGATATCCCGAAGCGGAGGCCTGGGCGTGATGCGCCAGTTCATCGGCAGCATCCGCGACTCCACGACCGTCCGCGACCTGCTGTTCTCGCTGGCCCCGCCACGACTGCGGCAGGCGGTCGCCGCAGTGGATCGGCTCGAGCTCGAACTGATGGCCGACGACAGCGAACCGACCCAGCTGAAGTACGCCACGGCACTGGCTGAATACGCCGATGCCGGCGGCTACGACGCCGAGGTCACCTTCGACGCCTGCTGCACCGCCGCGATCGGGATCGACTACGACCGGGCCAAGTGGCGCGAGGTGAACACCTTGTCCGGCGGCGAGCAGAAGCGGCTCGCGCTGGAGGCACTGCTGCGCGGAACCGACGAGGTGCTGCTGCTGGACGAGCCGGACAACTATCTCGACGTGCCGGCCAAGCGCTGGCTGGAGTCCCAGTTGCAGCAGACCAAGAAGACAGTGCTGCTGGTCAGCCATGATCGGGAACTGCTGGCCAACGCGGCCACCGGCATCGCCGCCCTCGAGCTGGGTTCGGCGGGCAACAACCTGTGGGTACACGGCGGCGGGTTCGCCACCTTTGCCCAGGCCCGCCGCGAGCGGTTCGAACGGTTCGAGGAGTTGCGCCGCCGCTGGGACGAGGAACACGCCAAGCTGAAGACCTTGGTGATCATGTACAAGCAGAAGGCCGCGTACAACTCGGACATGGCCAGCCGGCTGCAGGCCGCCCGGACCAGGCTGCAGAAATTCGAGGACGCCGGCCCGCCGCAGGAGCTGCCGCGCGAGCAGCAGGTTTCGATGCGGCTGCGGGGCGGCCGGACGGCCAAGCGTGCGGTGATCATCAACGAGCTGGAATTGACCGGATTGATGAAGCCGTTCAGCTCGGAGATCTGGTACGGCGACCGGGTCGGCGTGCTCGGCTCGAACGGCTCCGGCAAGTCGCATTTCCTGCGGCTGTTGGCTCTTGGCGGCACACTGCCCGAAGTTGATCAAGAACCGGTCGGCGGAGTTGATCTTGCTCCGGTGGCCCACACCGGGATCGCCCGATTGGGTTCACGGGTCAAGCCGGGCTTGTTCGCGCAGACCCACCACCATCCGGAGCTGGTCGGCAAGACGCTGCTGGAGGTCTTGCATCGCGGTGATGATCACCGGGACGGGATGGACCGGGAGCAAGCCGCGCGCCGGTTGGACCGCTATGAGCTGGCCAAGGCAGCCGAGGTCCGCTTCGAGTTGCTCTCCGGCGGTCAGCAGGCCCGCTTCCAGATCCTGCTGCTGGAGTTGTCTGGCGTCACCTGTCTGCTCCTGGACGAGCCGACGGACAACCTGGACATCGAATCGGCAGAGGCGCTCGAGGCCGGGCTGGAGGGATTCGAGGGGACGGTGGTCGCGGTCACCCACGATCGCTGGTTCGCGCGCGGCTTCGACCGATTCCTGATCTTCGGTTCCGACGGCAGTGTGTACGAATCCGACGAGCCGGTCTGGGACGAGGCCCGGGTGCAGCGGGCTCGGTGATCACCGCCCTGAGGGATCAGCGATTCTGCCGCGCTGCCTCCTCGGTCGGGGAGAGCAGTACGCACAGCTGATTGCCCTCCGGATCGGCCAGCACCACCCAACCGGTGCCGGGACCGTACTTGCCGCGTTGATCATCGAGCTGGGTGGCGCCGATGCCGATCAGCCTCTCGATCTCCTCGGCCTGAGTGCCGCCCCTGGGCCGGATGTCGAAGTGGATCCGTTTGGCCGGTAGTTCTGCGTCGGGCACCTCGATGAACAGGAGTTGATGGCCCGACTCAGGGTCGCGGATCATGCACTCCTCGTGCCCCGGCTCGTTCGGATCTCCCTCGATGTCGACGTACCCCAGCACCTGCTTCCACCACTCGGACAGCTCGTAGGCGTTGTGGCAGTCGACGGTGGTGTGCGAGATGAGGCTGGTCATGGTCGATATCCAACCTGATCGGATTCCGTTCGTCGACTGGGAATGCACGCTATCGGCGGGCGAAGTCGGGTGCGTGTTCGGCGCCGGGGCCGATCGCGATCAGCCGGCCGATCGGGACGGACAACCAGGGGAACAGCCGCATCAAGATCACGAACAGCTCGAAACCGCCTCGGTGTCCGGCCATGGCCGGCACGTAGATCGTCTCGTGCAGAATCTGCTGTCCGGTCTGCAGGAAGATGGTCGGGAACCGGCGCCGGCGGCGTACCCGATCAAGATCACGACCGCGCGGCGTCCGGCCGCGGCGCAGCGGTTCGGCCAGGATCCGGGCTGCGGCCACCGCGTCCTGGATGGCCAGATTGACTCCGACCCCGCCGGAGGGTGACATCGCGTGTGCCGCGTCGCCGATGCAGAGCAGCCCCGGCTGATGCCAGCGACGGAGCCGGTTCAACCGGACCTGTAGGAAGGGCAGATCATCCATCGAGGTCAGCTCATCGAGCCGATCGGCCAGATCGGGCCGCAGCCGAGCGATCCGGGCCCTGAAGGACTCGATGCCCTCGGCCCGAAGTCGGTCCGCCGATCCGGTGGGGGCCAGATAGGCCAGTTGGTAGTAGTCGTGATGGGCCATCGCCAGCATGATGTCCGGCGGCTTGATCGTCGGCAGCAGCGTTGCTTGCTGGCTACGACGCTCCTGCTCGGTGCGGGACAGTCGGAACCACCACACCTCGTACGGCACCCGGAATTGCTGCGGCACCAGTTCGGCGCCGTCGCGCAGCGGTGAATCCCTGCCCTCACAGGCAACCGTGAGCTCTGCCCGGATGATCGACTCGGTGCCGTCGGGCTGCCGGATCCGGGCGCCGGTGACTCGACCATGATCGACAACCGGTCCCAGCACCTCGGTGTTCATCAGCAGAGTGAAGCTCGGCTCCTCGCGGGCGGCATCGGCGAGCAGGGACAGCAGGTCCCACTGCTGGGCCATCGCGATGTGATCGTACGGCTTCTTGATCTTGCTGAAATCGCCGAGCACGATGCTGCGATGATCATCGATCGGCAGCCGATAGTCGGGCAGGTCGGTGTGCTCGATCTCGGCGAATCGCCGGCCCAGCCCGAGTTCGTCCAGCAGCCGCAAGGTGGACGCGTGCACGGTGTCGCCGCGGAAGTCGCGTAGGAAGTCACCGTGCTTCTCCGCGACGGTGACCGCGACGCCCGCTCGTGCCAACAACAGTCCGAGCATGATGCCGGCCGGTCCGCCGCCGGCGATGAGGCAGGTCGTCGTCCGTTGGTCCACGGCCCCATCATGCCCGCTGGGTACGCGATCCGGTCGGTCGACTGCCCGAACGGCCGTGGCGCCGGCGATGCAGCCACCACTCGGCGATCATCAGATTGACCACCCAGCTCATCCAGGTGGAGATGCCGATCGCAGCGGTCAGCCCCTCGCCCTCGCCGGTCGGCGCGAAGATGATCATGCAGATCACCAGCCACAATCGGTTCGCCACGATCGAGAACGCCAACGCGAAGCTGCGGAGCATCCACTCCCGGTGCTCGGCGATCCGTCCCTGCCGAACTGCCCGGTAACCCTGGACCGTGGTGATCAACAACAGCACTCCGAGCAGAGTGTTCCCGACCTGCTGGACGGGTCCGCCGTGCGGGAACTGGGCGACGATGATGCCGCCGATCCCGACACCGATCGCGGACACCACGTAGATCCGACCGCTGATCCGGTGAATCCTGAGGTGGCTGCGGCGCAGCCAGGGCCAGACCTGCAGGGTGGCGCAACAGAGCATCAGCGAGCCGAGGAAGATGTGCGTGACCAGGGTGGGGTAGTAGATCGCCGATGGTGGGACCGGCAGCCGAGCCGTCGCCGGATCCAGACTCAGGTACGGCGGCAGTGCGTAGACCAGGAACGCCGTGGTGAGCACCGCCAGCGGGATCACCCAGGGACGCCGCCACCAACTCTTGCGCGCTGGACGACTACCGCCGGCTGCGGAGCTGTTGATCTTGGTCGGCTCGGATCCCGTCCCGGCCGGATCGGAGTTGATCTTGGGTCCGACCTCGTTGATCGTCATGATCAACAGCCTGGTCGTACGGGGCCGTCCTGGCGATCGGGCCGGCTGGTGGATCGAGGTCGGGTTACCCCCAACTCAGGTGCGCGGTTTGTGACGGTGTGGCGGTGAGGTCGGTCGCCGACGAATTCCAACTCTGGTTGGGAAACGTACGGGCGGCCGGCCGGGTGCGGTACGGAAGTCGCCTCTGGTTGGGAAACGTACGGGGCGGCCGGGAGAAAGCGGTGCGGAAGTCGACTCTGGTTGGGAA
>DATCVL010000341.1:0-21440 GCA_036566865.1 Microlunatus sp. | reverse complement strand
GCGGACATGGTGGCGCGGCCGGATCCGTCCACCTTCCAGGTGCTGCCCTGGCGCAACCAGAGCCCGGCAACGGCGCGGATGTTCTGCGACATCGAGATGCCGGACGGCTCGCCCTCCTACGCCGATCCGCGGTTCGTGCTGAAGCGGGCGTTGCGGAAGGCCGCCGATCTCGGCTTCACGTTCTACACCCACCCGGAGGTGGAGTTCTTCCTGCTCAAGGGAGACACACCGCCCGGGCAGCGGCCGGTGCCGGTGGACAGCAGTGGCTACTTCGACCACACCCCGCAGAGCATCGGCAGCGACTTCCGTCGCGAGGCGATCACCATGCTGGAGCAGATGGGGATCTCGGTGGAGTTCTCCCATCACGAGGGTGCGCCCGGTCAGCAGGAGATCGACCTGCGCTACGCCGACGCCCTCAGCATGGCCGACAACATCATGACCTTCCGGGTGGTGGTCAAGGAGGTCGCCCTGTCCCAGGGCCTGCATGCGTCCTTCATGCCGAAGCCGTTCACCGAATATCCCGGGTCGGCGATGCACACTCACATGTCGTTGTTCGAGGGCGACAACAACGCCTTCTACGACGCGACCGCGGAGAATCACTTGTCCAAGGTGGCCCGGCACTTCATCGCCGGCCTGCTCGCCCACGCGGCAGAGATCACGGCAGTGACCAACCAGTGGGTGAACTCCTACCGCCGGACCGCCGCTGGTGGTGAGGCGCCGAGCTACATCTGCTGGGGTCGCAACAACCGCTCTGCGCTGGTCCGCGTGCCGATGTACAAGCCGAACAAGGGCGCGTCCGCCCGGGTCGAGCTGCGGTCACTGGATTCGGGCTGCAACCCGTACCTGGCCTTCGCGTTGATCTTGTCCGCCGGCCTGGCCGGTATCAACGGCGAGTACGAGCTGCCCGAGGGTGCCGAGGACGACGTCTGGCTGCTCACCGAACGCGAGCGCCGCGCGATGGGCATCAAGCCGCTGCCGCAGAACCTGGACGAGGCGATCCGGGTGATGGAGGACTCCGAGCTGGTCGCCGAGACGCTCGGTGATCATGTCTTCGACTTCTTCCTGCGGAACAAGAAGGCCGAATTCCAAGATCATCTTCGACAGGTCACCCCGTTCGAGCTGGAGCGGTTGCTGCCGGTGCTCTGAGCCGCGGCAAGTCGGCCTCGGCTTTTGGCGCCGGTGGTCACAAACGGGTCGTTCGTGTCGTCGACTCGTTGATCGCCTTCCGACACTGCACCGACGCGACGCCCACCGAAGTCTCGGGCCGGATCCCGGAGCTGACACTTGGTGCCGCTGCGTAGTCGATGCAGTGAAGCATGGCCACGACACGAAGGGAACGACCGAGGATGACAACACAGCACGAGGTCGATGAAGCGCTGATCCGCGACCGGATGGGCATGACCGTCGAGGGAATCAAGCGCAAGGACTTCGATCTCCTGAAGCAGGCGTACGCACCCGATGTGGTGTCGTTCGACGTCGAGCCGCCGCTCCAGCACGTCGGCCTGGCGGCGAAGATGAAGAACTGGGAGCGGGCGTTCAAGATCTTCCAGGAGATCTCCTACGAGATCCGCGACCTGACCATCACGGTCGGCGACGAGGTCGCCTTCGGTCACGGCTTCGGCCGGCTCAGCGGCACCCTGCAGAACGGAACCGCCACCAGCGGGATGTGGGTTCGTGGCACCTTCTGCTTCCGCAAGATCAACGGCGTCTGGTTGATCACCCATGACCAGGCCTCCGTCCCGTTCGACGTCACCACGGGCAAAGGGGTGACCGATCTCGAGCCCTGAGGGTAGGGTCGCGGCACGAATCGACACCTGACACCGGCCCGAGGAGGTCGCCGACCTCCTCGGCTTCCGCGACCGCGCGAGCTCGTCGACATAGTGGCCGAACTCGTCCACTGGATGCAGCTCGGCTACTACGCGGATGGACCGCGATCCTGGCCCGATTCGATCCGTTCAGTTGTCGAAGTCCTCGACGCCCGATCGACGAATCGGTGAAGCTGCCGATCTCATCATCAACGGAGGAATCATGCGCACCGTGATCAGTACCGCTTTCGTGTCCCTGGACGGCGTTGTCGAGGCACCGGGCGGCGAGCCCGGATACCGCAACTCCGGTTGGACCGTCAAGGACATCCCCTTCGAACCGGCAGCGTACGAATTGAAGGGCCGCGAGCAGGAGGAGGCTTCGGCCATGCTGCTCGGCCGAGTCAGCTACCAGGCGTTCGCGCCGGTCTGGCCCGATATTGCCGACTTCCCGCAATACAACGCGATGCCGAAGTATGTCGTGTCGAGCACCCTGCAGGAGCAGGATCTGGTCGACAACTGGGGCGAGACCACGATCCTCCGCTCGCTGGACGAGGTGCCCGCGCTGAAGCAGACCGAGGGCGGCCCGATCAGCATCCACGGCAGCGCGACCCTCAATCGGGGCTTGTCCGACGCCGGCCTGATCGATCGCTACCACCTGCTGGTCTTCCCGCTCCTGCTCGGCGCCGGAAAGCGGCTGTTCAGCGACGCCGATCGGGACACTCAGCGGCTGGAACTGGTCGAGAGCGAGTCGTACAGCAACGGGATTCAGAAGTTGATCTACAACGTCGTGCGGTAGCGTGCTGATTGGTTCGGGGGCACGCGACCGATGGAGACCGCCATGCGCAGGTTGTTGTTGATCATGATCACCGGATTGGCCGGCATTGCGCTCGTCGGGGCCGGTCTGGCGGCACCGGTTGCCCGTGCCGCGGACATCTCCGCCAGCTCCGGCAAATACGGCAAGGGCTGGAAGCGCTGTACGCCGAAACTCAACGGCGTCCGGACCACGGTCGGCGCCAAGCAGCGCACCGTGACTGTGGTCAATCAGAAGTCCAAGACCTACGCCAATACCGGTTTCTACGTCCGGATCAACGGCAAGAAGTGCTCGTTCCAACGGATGTTCCTGGCCAAGAAGAGCCGTCTCGGGTACGGCGGCACAGTGGCCGGCACCAAGCGCAAGCAGGGCACCGGGACGACCCCGCGCGGCACTTACACGATCACCTCGGCCTTCGGCTTGAAGGCGGATCCGGGCTCGTGGGTCCGCTACCACCGGGTGAAGTCCGGCGACTACTGGGTCGAGGACAACAAGAGCGCCTACTACAACACCTTGCGGAACAAGAAGTCCGGCGGCTTCCGCTACTGGCTGCCGGCGTCGAACCGCAACAGCAGTGAACGGTTGACCGACTATCCGGGTCAGTACGACTACGCGCTGGTGATCAACTTCAACCGACCGCCGAACGCAGTCCGCTACCGCGGTGCCGGAATTTTCCTGCACGTCAAGGGAAAGGGCGCAACCGCCGGCTGTGTCGGGATCAGCCGGAAGAACATGCGGATCGTGCTCGCGTACCTGCGCAGCGGCGACAAGATCAAGATCACCTCCTAGCGCAGCACCTGCCGCCGTCTCACCTGACCCGATGGATCGGCAGCGCGGACGACAGATCGGCGCGTTGCCCGCTGGCTGCGATCTGACCGGCCGCTCGAGCGTCCTCCCAGGCCAGTCGGCCGGTGGCCAACCGGAGGAAGACCAGTGGTTCGGTCTCCACCACATTCGGCGGCGTGCCCCGGGTGTGGGTCGGGCCCTGCGGTCCGATGCCGCACTGCACGGCGGCGTACGGCGGAACCCGGACCTCGACGGAACGCCCCGGGTGGCGCTGCTCCAGCCAACCGCACAACGAGCGGCAGGCAATCGCCAGCGGCTGCCGCGGTATCCGAAGTTGATCTTGCTCGACGGCGGTCTGATTGGCGGCGTCGACGGCATCGACGAGCTCGACGATCCGGGTCCGCAGCGGATCGGACAATCTGGACGGAGTCGGTGACAACTCAGCCAGCAGCGCCGAGGCGAGCCCGCGCAGTCGGTCATCGGTCGCGCCGACCGCTGATCCGACCTGGTCGGAGAACGGACGTGCGAATGCCACCAGAGCGTCCGCATCCCGCGGGCTCAATCCGGAACGTGCCACCACGCCGTCAACTTAGCCCTGGCTGACCTCCCCGTCTGCTAACGGGGGCCAGGCACTAGGGTGTGGCTACTTCTGGCTCGGGGAGGAACCTCGGTGGATTTGACCGTCTTGGGCGGGGCGGGCGCGTGGCCGCGCGCTGGGCAGGCATGCTCCGGTTACCTGGTGCAGCACGACGATTTCCGGATGCTCATCGACCCCGGGTACGGGGTGATGGGCGAGTTGCTGCGGATCTGCGACCCCGGTGATGTCGACGCCGTGCTGGTCAGTCATGGCCACCCCGATCACTGCGCGGATCTGAACCCGCTGCTCCGAGCCAGGGTGCTCGGGCCGCGGACCTGTCCGAGCCTCCCGGTGCTGGCGCCGGCCGGATCGTTGGACGCGGTGCTGGCGCTGGATCCGATCGAGTCCATCGCGGCCGCCGCGGAGGTGATCCCGGCCGACGGCGACACCAAGATCAACTTCGGGCCGTTGACGGTGGAGCCGATCGAGCTGCGCCATCACGTCACCACGTACGGGTTCCGGATCAGCAGCGGCGATGGCGCCGTACTGGCCTACACGGCCGACTCCGGGGACAGCCCGGACCGGGTGCACCTGGCGCTGGATGCCGGGCTGCTGCTGGCCGAGGTCAGCTACCCGGACGGTTGCCCGGCCGAGGACGCGCGCTATCTGTCCGACGCCCGGCAGGTGGCCCAGCTGGCGCTGGATGCCGGCGCGGAGCACTGCATGATCACCCACCTGATGCCGTTCGCCGACCCGTTCCGGGCGCTCGCGCTGGTCCGGTCGTCCGGGTTCAACTCCGTCCAGCTGGCCCGACCCGGCGTCGTACATCGGATCCATCCGCGGACTGATGCAACCGGTCTGCCGCGCCGTGCGACCCGCAAGGTGATCTCGATGACCTCCGGCAGCCCGCGCCGGGCAGCGTCGGCACAGTCCTGACCCGCAGCCCGGCAGGATCCGAACGCCGCCCTGCTCGCGGCGAGACGGCTTACTCGGCCGGGACGAAGACGATGCCCTCGGGGACGCCGGGCTTGATCTCGGTGCCGATCCTGCGGGCGAGCAGGTCGTCGAGGCGGTCGAGCGGGCCGATCAGCGCGCGTCCGCCGGCCTTGGCGACACGGATGGCAGCGTCCACCTTGGGCTGCATCGAGCCCTCGGCAAAGCGCAACTCCGAGATCGCTTCGGGGGTTGCGGCGAGGATGTCCCGCTGCTGGGGCGTGCCCCAGTTCTCGCTGACGTAGTCGCCGTCGGTGAGCATGATCAACGTGTCGGCCTTCAGATCCGCAGCCAGCGCGGCACTGGCGAGGTCCTTGTCCACCACGGCCTGCATGCCGATCTCGCGGCCGCCGCTCGTCTTCACCGGTACGCCGCCGCCGCCGACGCAGACCACCAGCCGCCCGCTCTCCAGCAGCAACTGGACCAGCGGAGCCTGCACGATCCGGATCGGGTCGGGGGAGGGGACAACCCGTCGGAAGGCCTTGCCGTCGCGCGCGATCGTCCACCGGTATTCGGCAGCCGCCTCGGCCGCATCCTGGGCGGAATACTGCGGGCCGATCAGCTTGGTCGGCCGATCGAAGGCTGGATCGTCCTCGTTCACCACGGTCGTGGTGAGCACACCGGCGACCTCACGCTCGCCGGCCAGCGCGTTGGACAGCTCCTGCTGGATGACGTAACCGATCATGCCCTGGGTCTCGGCACCGAGGATGTCCAGCGGGTACGCCGCGACATCGGAGTAGGCGAGATTCTGCAATGCCAGCAGGCCGACCTGCGGGCCGTTGCCGTGGGTGATCACCAACTCGTGCTCGCGAGCCAACCCGGCCAGCGCCTGGCAGGTCGCCCGAACGTTGGCGCGCAGGCGATCCGCGGTCATCGGCTCGCCGCGTCGGGCCAGCGCATTACCGCCGAGAGCTACCACAACCCGCATTTGTTACCTCCTGAAACAGTGCCCGATCAACGGGCAGAAGACTTGAGCGTTCTGTACTTGGTCAGGACGGGATCACGGTGGTGCCGGCGGTGCCCGCCAACAACTGGTCCAGATCACTGAGCCGGCCGATCACGGCCCGCCCGCCGGTGCCTTCGACGAACCGGATCGCGGCGTCGACCTTCGGACCCATCGAGCCGGCCGGGAAGTCGTAACCGGCCAGTTCGTCGGTGTTGATCTTGGTCAGCGGTCGTGCCTGCGGCGTGCCCCAGTCGACGTAGACCGCGTCCGCATCGGTGGCCATCACCAGCACGTCCGCCTCGATCGATTCGGCCAGCACCGCCGACGATGCGTCCTTGTCCACCACGGCTTCGACACCGAGGAACTGCCCATCGCGATCGACGGCGACCGGGATCCCGCCGCCACCGGCCGAGACGACCACATGTCCGGCGCGCAGCAGCGACTTGACCGAGTCGATCTGAACCAGCCGCTGTGGCACCGGCGAGGCAACGACGCGCCGGGGTGTGTTGCCGTCCAGAGCGAAGGCCCAGCCCCGCTCGGCCGCCAGCCGTTCGGCCTCGGCAGCCGTGTAGATCGGACCGACGAACTTGGTCGGCGCGTCGAATGCCGGGTCGTCGGGGTCGACCACGACCAGGGTGAGGATCGTGGTCAGCTTGTGCCCGTAGGTCATCGCGTTGCGCAGCTCGATCTCGATCAGGTAGCCGATCATGCCCTGGGTTTCGGCACCGAGCACGTCCAGCGGGTATGCCGCCGTCTCGGTGTACGAGGCATCCCGCAGCGCCAGCAGGCCGACCTGCGGGCCATTGCCGTGGGTGATCACCAGCTCGTGATCCTCGGCCACCTCGGCCAGACTGTGGCTGGCCTCGCGCAGGTTGCGGCGCTGGTTGTCGACGGTCATTTCCTCACCGCGACGGGAGATCGCATTGCCCCCGAGGGCGACGACGACGCGCATGATCAACTCCTTGTGGATACGGTGTCAGGTGCTGTCGACAGTTGCTGCCAGTAGGTGACGGCGCCGTAGAGGGCATCGGAGCCGGAGGTGTGTCCGTGTGCGGCCACCGCGGCCACGACGTCCTGCACCGGATCGGGTCCGAGCCCGGCCGCGGTCATGATCAACTTCCGCAGCGCCGGGGAGACCTGGCCATCCACCGCGCAGCTCAGCGTGCTCAGTGAAACGGTGGTCGTCCGGCCGGCTCCTTCGGCTGTCAGCAGGGAACCAACGGTGCGCCGCGTCTCGTCGTCGAGCTGACCCGCACCGATCGCGGCCGCCAGCACACCGACGATCGCATCGTCGCCGGACGGGGTCAGCCCGATCCCTCGCCCGAGCAGGGTACGCAGGTGAGCCGGGATCTGATCTTGGTCGGCACGGCGGATGGCCGTGCACAGCCTGCCGATCGCCGGCCGCGCCGACAACTCGTCCGGCAGATCGCTGAACCAGCTCTTCGCCATGGCCGGGAGGGCGGCTCGCCGGATCCGAGCGATCCGTTCCGGATCGACGCCCCAGGCAGCCAGCTTGGTCTCGACCAGAGCTGCCTGCGACGGATCGACGTCACCCACCAGTTCCGGCCCGTTCAGCAGCAGCTCCAGGGTCGCTGCATCGACGCGGATCCCTGCCGGTGAAGAGATCGGGCCGGCAGCGGCGTACACGACAAGATCATCAAGCCGCAGGTTCACCCCGGTCCGATAGCGACCGAGGATCTGGCCCGGGCCGCGGCGGTGTGCCAAGGCGGCCCGGACCGGCTCAGTGATGTCCAGCGGAACGATTCGCGCCGGCGTGAGGGTGATCATCGGTCTGCAGGCAGGCTGCTCAGGCGTCCACGCCGTAGGCTTCGGCCAGCGCCTCGAGGGCCTTGGTGAAGCAGCCCAACGGGGCGCGTACGGTGCCGGCGCCGATCTGCCCCACGCCCGGCTCCAACGAAGCGATGCCGGTGTTGATGATCGGCGTGATCGAGGTCTCGACCACCTTGCGGATGTCGATACCGGTCGGCGTTCCCTGGAAGTCCCAGGTCGGGATGGACAGCATCGCGTTGTGACCGAAGACGATCTCGGCCATCTCCTCGCTGATCGCCTGTGCATCGCCGAGGCCGCCGGCCCCGACGAACCGGGTGACCGCCGGGGCGGCGATCATCGACATGCCACCCAGGCCGAAGGTCTCGGTGATCGCGCTGTCGCCCATGTCCGGACAGGCCTGGTCCTGGGAGTAGCCGGTGAAGAACAGCCCCTCCGGAGTGTTCACCGGTGCGGTGAACCAGCGATCGCCGAGTCCGGAGACGCGGATGCCGAATTCGTGGCCGTTCCGGGTCATCGCGGTGACGATCGAACCCTTGGTGATCTTGCGGGCCGCGTCCATGATCGACTTGCAGGACGCCATCGCCAGGTTGAGGAAGAACTGGTCGGTGCGACCGAGGAAGTCGGTCACCTCGGTCAGCTTCTCGGTGTCCAGACCGGCCTTGATCAACATCGGCGCGAAGTCCTTGGCGAAGATCGCCGAGGCGGCGATGTTGCGCTGATGGAATTCGTCACCCATCGCGATCGCGCGGGCGATCACCGGCATCAGCGGGTAGCCCTCTTCGGTGGTGGCCAGCGCCGCCGACAGCGACGGTCCGAGCACCTTGCCCATCCAGTGCAGTCGATCGACGACCTCGGAGTCGAAGGCGCCGAACCGCAGCACCTTGCCGATGCCTTCGTTCATGGTCGCGTACGCCCGATTCCAGTCGGCCGGATTCTCGCCGGCCCGGTTCTCGACCACCAGCACGGCCATGTTGGCACTGGTGATGCCACCCATCGGGCCGACGGCATCGACGTGGTGACAGGGAACGAAGCGGACCTTGTCGGCGATGAACTGCCGGGCCGCGGCCTCGTTGGTCGCCCAGCCCTCGAAGAAGGCGGCGCCGACACAGGAGGCCTGCATCGGCGCGGGCATGTCGGCGAAGTCGACCGGGGGACCGGCGTGCAGCAGGGTCGGGGTCTCCTCGTCCAGGACGCTGATCACGGTACGAGCCGGTACGACGTCGACCAGCACCGGCTGGCCGGCCGTCATGGCGGCGACCACCTCGGCATTGGCGGAGTCGATCTCGTGCCGATCCTCGGGAGCCTGGTCATCGGGAGCCGGGGCCTCGGTCGCGGTGGTGGTTGCAGATGTGGTGGTCACGAGTTTGTCCTTCTACTTAACGATTGGCGAGCAGGCTGACGAGCCGGGCGAGCTGCGGGTCGCCACCGGCGATCGGCGACCAGTCGTACTGAGTGACGGCGGCGCCGGCATCGGCGAGGTCGGTGGCGAAGGAACGCAGTCCGACGTTGATGATCTTGGGTGGACCGTCCAGCAGATCGGCGATCCTGGTCGGTACGACGCTGGTCCGGGCAGCCGCATCGCCGGCGCTGCGTGCGGATTCGATCAAGGAGATCGCATGCCGGACCGCAGCTGCATTGGACGCCAGCACGGTGACCCCGGCTTCGGTCAGGATGTCCTGCTGCTGTTGGAGATTCTGCGAGTCGCGGTCGGTGCCGCAGATCGAGGCGACGACCTCGATCGTGCGGCCGGCGGCCCGGGCACGTTCGCGGCCCTCGCGGATCGGAGCCGCGACGGCACCGGCCGGATCGTCGGTGGCGCCGTAGCCGAGGACCAGATCCAGCAGCACGACCGCGGTGGCCGGGTCATCGAACACCTGCGGCATGTGATCGGTTCGCGAGGACGGGTCGATCATCGGATGCGGACGGCCGCGGGTGTAGACGTCGTCGCCCAGATCGATGATCTGGAAGCCGTCGTGGTCGAGGATCATCCCGTTCGGATGGTGCGGATCCAGCGCCGGCAGGTCGAAGGAGTCGCGGATCAACATGGCGGCCTCGGAAGCGAGGGTGCCGCCGGTGTACAGGCCGACCAGGTTGCGTTGACCATCGGCGGGTGCGTAGCCGGCCGAACCGGCCAGCTCGACCGCCTTGGCCGCGGCCTCGTCCAGGGTCCAGGCGAAGTGGATGTTGCCGGACCGGTCCTGCAGCGGACGCTCACCGAGGAAGAGCGCGACGACCGGCTTGCTGAGCTCGCCCGCGGCCTCCTCGACCCGGGCTCGGACCTCGGCTGCGGGCGGCTTGGTGACGATCACGATGGTGTCGGTGTTCGGGTCGGCATCGAGGGCGGCCATCGCCTGCAGGCAAGTGATGCCGCCGACCTCGGAGCTGAGATCGCGGCCGCCCAGACCGATGGCATGGCTGACGCCGCCGCCGAGCCGGTCGATCTGGATCATCACTTCCTGGGTGCCGGTACCGGAGGCGCCGACGATGCCGATCGAACCGCTGCGGGTCGAGTTGGCGAAGGCCAACGGGATTCCGGCCAGCGACGAGGTCCCGCAGTCGGGGCCCATCACCATCAGGCCGCGATCGCGGGCCTTCGTCTTCAGCCGCACCTCGTCGTCGATGGCGACGTTGTCGGAGAAGATCATCACGTCCAGGTTCGCGTCCAGCAGCGCGTCCACCTGGGAGGCGACGTGATCACCGGGGATCGACACCAGGGCCAGCTCGGCGTCGGGGGACTTGGTCAGTGCTCGGCCGAGCGACCGGACTCCCTGCACCCGGTCCGAACGTCGGGTCGCGTTCTGCGCGTTCAGCTCGTCGTCGATTCGGTCGAGCACCTGATCGACGGCCTCGTCGGTCTGGGCGATGACGCCGACCACGAGATCACCGGGCCCGGCCTGCTCCAGCTCCGGGCCGTCGAACCCGGTCGCGGCCAGGATCTCCCGGTTGGCGGGGCTGCCCATCATCACGGAGACCTGGTCGACACCGTCCAGGTCGGTCAGCTTCTTGCTCAACAGCATCAACGACACAGAGTCGGAGTACTGATTGGGCTTGATCACGAGTTTCAACATGGCGCCTCCATCTGAATCCGCCGGGTGGCCGCGGCCATCACGCAATCTGGTATACCAGAGCGAACGGGGCTCGCACAATCCGACGGCCGCGATCGTCGTACTCTGGGCCGGTGCTCACAGAAGATCAGACCCCGTCTCTGCGTGACCGGGTGACCGCGCAGATCAGCGAACGGATCATCGACGGGGAACTGCGGGCCGGCGAACGGATTCACGAGCGCCACCTCTCCGAGGAGCTCGGGGTCTCGCGGGTCCCGGTCCGGGAGGCGATCCTGACGCTCGCGGCCCAAGGGCTGGTCACGGTCAAGCCGCGTTCGGGTGCCTTTGTCAGGAAGCTGACCCGTCGCGATGTCGCCGAGTTGTTCGACGTACGGGAGGCGCTCGAGCCGGCGATCGCCTCGGCA
This sequence comes from Microlunatus sp., assembly GCA_036566865.1. Taxonomy (GTDB): domain Bacteria; phylum Actinomycetota; class Actinomycetes; order Propionibacteriales; family Propionibacteriaceae; genus Microlunatus. The sequence goes on along the minus strand of DATCVL010000341.1, from coordinate 10,262 downwards.
GCGGCCCGGGCGCGCAGTGAAGATGATCTTGCTCAGCTGCGGTCGGCGATCGACATCGCCTCCGATGCGGCGGTCTGTTTCGATGCCGGCACCGGATCACGTTCCAATGCCGACTTCCATGCCGCGCTGGCGCAGGCCAGCCATCACCGACTGCTGCAATCGATGATGGATCCGCTGAGCCTGACCATCCGCAGACTCTTCCGCACCACCATCGTCGGTCACGATGCCGATCTGCTCCGTGATCATGCCGAGCAGCTGGCCGCGATCGAGGAGCAGGACATCGAGTGGGCCGGCATCCTGGCTCGGCGGCACGTGATCAGGACCCGGGAACGATCGCTGGCGATGTTCCCGGACGACGACGCGATCGATGCTTCCTAGTCGGCCTTGATCGACAGGTCCCGCAGGTGCGCGACCTCGTCGCGCTCGGGCGAGACCCGTACCCGGATCCAGGAGTAGACCGGTCCGAGGAAGTTCATCGCAATGGTGGCGATCCAGCAGACGAAGACGTTCTGCGGATCCCAGCCGAAGCCGCCGAAAGTGGTGGCGAACATCGACGCGAAGCCGAGGAACATGCCCGGAACCAGCGAGAACAGCTTGGTCCGGCCGGTGTACATCAGCGCCGTGTTGACCAAGAAGATGATCACTGCCAGCACTCCGCAGGTGGCCCAGTAGCCCTCGCCGAGAATGGTGCCGAAGTTCTTGTCCAGCAAGATCACGATCAGGGCGAAGGTCGACCCGGCCGGTAGTGCGATCCACAACCTCTTCATGATCGACAGTCGCGGGCCGCCGGCCAGGTGGGTGGCGGCCCAGCTGATGAAGATCGCCCAGACGGGCAGATGCAAGGCACCGCCACCGATGAAGGCTGTGGTGGCGGCGAGAATCGACGCACTGATCTCGGCGGGGATTCTGGGCTTGTTCATGGATGTTCCTGGTGAAGAGTGGTGGACTTGGTGGTTTCGGCGACGACCCTGCCGCCCTTGATCACGAACGATCGGACCGAGCGAGACAGTAGAGCATCGACCGGATCCGTGTTGTCCAGCACCACCAGGTCGGCCCGGTCGCCGACCTGAAGGCCGTAGCCCTCGTCGATGCCGATGATCTTGGCGTTGCGATGGGTGACGGTGTCGATCAACTGCTGGAAATGAGTCGGCGACCCCATGTGCCCGACCTGGGCCATGAACAACGCGACATCGAGGATGTCCGCATTGCCGAACGGGGTGAACGCATTGCGAATGTTGTTGCTGGACAGGCCGACGCTGACACCGACATCCCACATCAGCGTGACCGGGGCGACCCCGCGTCGTACGTTGTGATCATCATCACGGCCGTTCAGATGCAGGTCGGTGAACGGCAGTACGACGATGTTGATTCCGGCCTGACGGATCTTGTCCCAGACCTGGATGCGATGCTGTCCGGACAGTGCGGCCAGCGAGGTCATGTGGCCGAGGGTGACCCGGCCCTGCATGCCGCGGGCGATGGTGACGTTGGCGATGTGCTCGACCAACCCGTACCGCGGGTCGCTGTCGTCGACGGCGAAATCGCAGTGCATGTCGACCGGCACGTCGTACTTCTCCGCCAGGTCGAAGACCTTGTCGATGTGCTCGTGGCACTGCTCCAGCGACGGCTCGTTGTAGGTGCAGCCGCCGACCACATCAGCGCCGCCCCTGAGTGCTTCCTCCATCAGCGCGTACGACTCCGGCGCCTTGATGATCCCTTCCTGCGGGAACGCGACGATCTGCAGATCGAGTCGGTCGCGGTATTCCTCCTGCAGGGCCAGCATCGCCTCGACCCCGACCAGATGGGCGATCGGGTCGACATCGGGATGGGACCGGATCGCGCCGGTGCCGTTGGCGATCGCGAGGTCGAGCACCGTACGGGCCCGGTCGATGCAGTCGGCGACGGTGAACTCGGCCTTCAGTGCGCCGGTGACCTTGATCGCCCCGGCCAGGGTGCCCTCCAGGTTGGGCAGCCGGGCATCGAGCAATGCCTTGTCCAGGTGGAGATGCGGCTCGACGAAGGAGGGCAGCACCGCGCGGCCGCCGACGTCGATCGATCTCACCGACCCGTGGTTCGCTTCCGAACCTGCTTGCTCGGCCGAGATCCGTCCGATCCGACCATCCTCGATCTGCACCGTGCGGACACCGGGCAGCCCCGGCAGGGCGGCGTTGTGGAGCACCAGGTCTGGCACCGCAACATCTCCTTCGTCTGACCTATCTGCGGTCTGGTATACCATGCCGGATTGGGCTTGGGCTAGTCGTGGTCCGCCGGGAGGGATTCGATCAATGACTTTGTGGGATGCGCTGGCGACCATCGCGGCCGGCTTCGGTGCCGGCGCGATCAACACCATCGTCGGCTCGGGGTCGTTGATCAGCTATCCGGTGATGGTGCTGCTCGGCGTCCCGCCGATCAGTGCCAACATCGCCAACACCGTCGGACTGGTGCCGGGATCGGTGGCCGGCGTCTGGGGTTATCGTCGCGAGCTGGCCGAGATCAGGCCACTGCTGGTCAAGCTCGGCCTGGCCTCGGTGATCGGCGCGCTGATCGGCGCCGGCCTGTTGACCGTGCTGCCGGCCCGGGCATTCCAGTTGATCGTGCCGGTGTTGATCTTGGCGGCGGCGCTGCTGGTCGCGTTCCAGAACAAGATTCTGCGCAGCATGAAACCGGTGGACGGCACCCGCTGGCTGCCGTTGCTGGCCTGCGTCTTCGGCGCCGGCGTGTACGGCGGCTACTTCTCCGCTGCACAGGGCGTGATCTTGCTGGCCGTGCTCGGACTCTTCCTGGCCGAAGGCATCCAGGTGCAGAACGCGGTGAAGAATCTGCTGCAGTGCTTGGTGAACATCGTCGCCGCGATCTACTTCGTGATCTCCGGCAAGGTCGAATGGGAGTGGGCTGGCTGCGTCGCCCTCGGCTCGATCTTCGGCGCCCTGGTCGGAGCCTGGCTGGCCCGCCGCGCACCGGCCAAGGTGTTCAAGATCTTCATCGTGGTGTTCGGTCTGGTGATGGCCGTGGTGATGGCGATCCTGGCCGTTCACCCGATCGGGTCCTGAGCCTGGTGATCACGCTGACTCTGTTGAGCTGACTCTGTTGATCAGGGACGATCGATCATGGTTCGGGATGCCGGGCGTCGTAGGCGAGGAAGCGGCGCTGCCACAGCATCGCCAGGATGATCAAGATCACGCAACTGCAGCCGCCGATCACTGCGGCCCAGTTCTCACCCCACCAGTCGGCCCAGCTGCCCAGCACCAGATCGCCCAGCCTCGGCCCGCCGGCCACCACCACGATGAAGATGCCCTGCAGCCGGCCGCGCATCACGTCCGGAGTGGCCGACTGCAGCAGGGTGTTGCGGAAGACTGAGCTGATCGAATCGGAGCCGCCGGCAATGGCCAGGCAGAGCACCGCCGCGATCAACGGAACGATCAAGGTGTCGGTCGGGGAGGTGCCTTGGGCCACGGTCAGCACCACACCGAAGAGCGCGACCGCGGTGCCGTAGCTGATGATCGCGCCGACGATCACCCGGCCCTGCATCCGGACCTGGACCAGCCGGCCGGACAGCAGCCCGGCCAGCACCGCACCGATCGCGAAGGCGGCGTTCAGGATGCCGGTGGTGCTGGCGCCGCCGCCCAGGAACAGCACGCCGACGGCGGGGTAGAGCACCCGTGGCATCGCGGTGATCATGGCGATCAGGTCGACCAGGAAGCTGGTCCGCACATTCGGCCGGGTGGCCAGGTAGCGCAGTCCCTCCAACACCGAGGCGAAGCCGAGCGCCCGTCGGCGGGTGCCGGGGGCAGCGGCGGCCGGATCCTCCAACGGCGGCAGGTCGGGCAGTCGCCAGAGCGCCCACAGCGCAGCGGTGAACAAGATCACGTCCAGTGAGTACGCGGCCCCGAAATTCCAGGCCGACAGGAAGGCGCCCAGCAGCGGGCCGACGGTGAGGGCGATGTTCCAGGCCACGGTCTGCAGCACGTTGGCCGCCGGCAGCAGTTCCGGTTCGACCAGCCGCGGCAGGATCGCCGACCGAGCGGGGTTGTTGATCGCGAAGCCGGCCGACTGCATTGCCACCAACGCGTACAACAGGTAGACCGAGTCGACGCCCAGCCAGGCCTGCACGGCCAGGGCGATCGAGAGCAGCCACAATCCGGACGACGCGATCAGGGCCACCTTGCGCCGGTCGTAGAGATCGACCAGCGCACCGCCGTACAGGCCGAGCGCGACCAGTGGCACCAGCGCGCAGATGCCGAGCACGCCGACCGACAGGGTCGAACCGGTGATCGCGTACACCTGCAGCCCGACCGCGACCTGCGTGAGCTGGGCGCCGAGATTGGAGATGCCGAGCCCCCACCACAGCCTGCGGAACGGCGGACTCACCCGCAGCGGGCTGAGATCGAGCAACAGGGACATCTAGGCTTGTTCGCTTCGCTCACGAGGGGGACGAGCCTCGGACCTTTGGGCTCGGTGACGTCCAGAGATCATCTCGCCCGGTCCACTTCGCGAACGGCGACATGTGCGGCCGCGGACGCGTTCCCCGAGCTCGGCGAGATCTGCTTGGTCATCGATGGGCTGACGCTAGCACTGGGCCCAGATGCGGTGGCCCTAATATCGCGGTGTGGAGACGCTGCAGATCACCCAGGGCTCGCTGATCAGACGCGGCTTCATCGACTCGGCGGCCGCCGCGGCGATGCTGGCCCACTGGGGCAGCGAACACCAGCCGTTGCTCGATCTGATCAGCGAATCGGCCGATCCCGATCATGGCCTGCTCGGTCTGGATCGGCTGGCCGACGAGCTACCCGGGCTGCTCGATCGTCTGGTCGCCGACCCGGGGCTGGCGCGACGGCTGATCTTGGTGCTCGGCGGCAGCGCCGCCCTGCAACAGCATCTGCTCGCTCATCCCGAGCACGTCGAGCACCTGACCGGGACCGGCGGCCGGACCACCGCAGATGCGCTGCGGACCGAGATGCTGACCGCGGTCGGGGCCCGGCCCGAGGACGCGATTCCGGTCGCCAGCGAACCGCCGCCGGACGAGCTCGGTGACCGGCTCCGGATCGGCTATCGCGGCGCACTGTTGCGGATCGCGGCTCGTGACCTCGTCTCACCTGAGCCGATCGAGCTGATGCCCGACATCGCCGGCGAGCTGACCGACCTGGCCGACGCGACCCTGGAGGCAGGATTGGCGCTGGCCCGCCGGGTGATCGGCCCGGAGCGGGCAGATCGGTGCCGGTTGGCGGTGATCGGACTCGGCAAGTGCGGTGCCCAGGAGCTCAACTACGTCAGCGATGTGGACGTGTTGTACGTGGCCGAGCCGGCCGACGAGTCGGTCAGCACGGACGAAGCAATGACCATCGCCACCCAGTTGGCCGCCGAACTGTCCCGGATCTGCTCGGCGCACACGGCTGCCGGCACCATTTGGGAGCTGGACGCGGGACTGCGGCCGGAGGGCAAGGCCGGGCCGCTGGTCCGCACCCTGGCCAGCCATCGCGGCTATTACCAGAAGTGGGCCAAGACCTGGGAGTTCCAGGCGATGTTGAAGGCGCGTCCGGTGGCCGGTGATCATGAACTCGGCAGCGCGTTCGTGCAGATGATCACGCCGATGGTGTGGCAGGTCGCCGAACGTGATCACTTCATCGCCGACGCCCGGGCGATGCGGATGCGGGTGATCGAACACATCCCGCAGGGGGTCGGAGAACGTGAGCTCAAGCTCGGGCCGGGCGGTCTGCGGGACGTCGAATTCTCTGTCCAGCTGCTGCAGTTGGTGCACGGCCGGGCCGACGAACGATTGCGATCGGCATCCACCCTGCAGGCGCTGCGGAGCTTGATCGACTACGGCTATGTCGGCCGTGAGGACGGCAAGGGCTTCGGGCTGGCGTACCAATTCCTGCGGACGCTTGAGCATCGGATCCAACTGAACCGGCTGCGGCGTACCCACGTCCTGCCGACGGCCGAAGATGATCTTCGCCGGATCGGCCGGTCACTGCACTACAGCAGTCCGGTGGACGGGCTGTTGAACACCTGGCGGTCAACCGCCAACAGGGTCAGGATGCTGCATCGGCGGCTGTTCTACTCACCGGTGTTGGACGCGGTGGCCAGCATCTCCTCGGCCGAGGTGCGGCTCACCACCGAGGCGGCGCAGGACCGGCTCAAGGGTCTGGGGTACGAGGACCCGAAGGCCGCGCTGCGGCACATCGAGGCGCTGTCCAACGGGGTCAGCCGGCGGGCCGAGATCCAACGCCAGTTGCTGCCGGCCATGCTCGGCTGGTTCGCCGACGCGCCCAATCCCGACCATGGTCTGCTGGCATTCCGGCAGACCTCCGATGCGCTCGGGAACACCCCCTGGTATCTGCGGGCGTTGCGGGACGAGGGGGCGATGGCCGAGCGGTTCGCCCGCATCCTCGCCTCCAGCCGGTACGCGGTCAGCCTGCTCAAGCGGGCACCGCAGAGCGTCCAGATGCTCGCCGATGATCATGAACTGATCCCGCGGAATTTCGAGAAGCTGCGGGCGGAGATGTCCGCGGCGGCCGGCCGGCAGAACAGCCCGACCGCCGCTGTGGAAGCGATCCGCGCGATCCGCCGCCGGGAGCTCTTCCGAATCGCGGCCGGTGATCTGCTCGGACTCAGCGATGTGATCGAGATCGGCGACGCACTGACCGACCTGGCCTCGGCCACCATCCACACCGCGCTCAGCGTCGCCCGGGATGCGGCCGGCGCCGATCAGGAATCGACCATCTCGGTGATCGCGATGGGCCGCTGGGGTGGGCAGGAGTTGAGCTACGGCTCCGATGCCGACGCCATGTTCGTGCTCTCGGATCGGGCCGAGGGCGACCCCGATCAGACCAAGATCGGTAGTTCGGTGATCACCGAACTCCGCCGGTTGCTGTCCCTGCCCGGTGCCGATCCGGCTCTGGTGATCGACACCAACCTGCGTCCCGAGGGCAAGGGCGGACCGCTGATCCGGACCTTGACGGCCTACCGCACCTATTACCGCCGCTGGTCGTCGACCTGGGAGATGCAGGCGCTGATCCGCGCCGTTCCGATGGCCGGTGATCGTGAGCTCGGCCGGGAGCTGATCAACATCATCGACCCGCTGCGCTGGCCCCAGGACGGGTTGACCGCCGCCCAGGTGACGGAGATCCGCCGGCTGAAGGCGCGGATGGAGGCCGAACGACTGCCGCGCGGCACCGATCCGTCCAAGCACCTCAAACTCGGACCGGGTGGATTGACCGATGTCGAGTGGACGATCCAATTGCTGCAGTTGCAGCATGCCGCGTCGATTCCTGAACTGCGGACCAGCCGCACCATCGAAGCCCTCGAGGTGGCCGCCCGGAAGGGCCTGCTCGGTGATCAACAAGCTCGGTGGCTGCGGCAGTCCTGGGTGATGGCCAGCCGGATCCGCAACCAGATCGTGCTGGTACGCGGCCGGAGTTCGGACACCTTCCCGACCGATCCCCGGGAGCTGTCCGCGGTGGCCCAGCTGATGGGACGATCCTCGGGCGAAGGATCGCATCTGGTGGCCGAATACCAACGGATCGCGCGCCGCGCCCGCCGGGTCGTCGACGCCGTCTTCTGGCAGGAGAACTGAATGGACGCCTGGGCGCCTGAGGCCGATCGACCGGCGATCGAGGACTACGGTCTGATCGGCGACTGCCGCACCGCGGCGCTGGTCAGCCGGACCGGCAGCATCGACTGGCTGTGCCTGCCACGCTTCGATTCGCCCTCGGTCTTCACCGGGCTGCTCGGCACCGATGATCATGGTTACTGGAAACTCGCGCCGACCGGCCCGATCACCGAGCTGAGTCGGCGCTACCTGCCCGAGACGTTTGTGCTCGAGACCACCTATCGGACCGAGACCGGCACCGTCCAGGTGATCGATCTGATGCCGGCAGATCATCAACCGGCCGTGATCCGCAGGGTGCGGTGCACCGAAGGCACGGTGACCCTGAGGCAGCAGCTGGTGATCAGATTCGCCTACGGCAAGGTGCTGCCGTGGGTACGTCGGGAACGCCAGGCCGGTGCACCGATCCTGCTGGCGATCGCGGGGCCGTCCGCACTGGTGCTGCGCGGTGATCATCTTCCGCGGGCCGATCGCGAGCACCACGGCCATCGCCACGTCGGCGAATTCGAGCTGTCGGCGGGCCAGAGCACCGACCTGGTGCTGCAGTTCTATCGGTCCTATCAGTCGCGGCCCGAGGTGATCGACGTCGATCAGGCGATCGAGCAGACGACGATCTGGTGGCAGTACTGGGCCAGCCGCTGCACGGTGAGCGGGCCGTACGCGGATCAGGTGCATCGCTCGCTGCTGGTGCTGCGAGCGCTGACCGAACGGGACACCGGCGGGATCGTCGCGGCCGCGACCACGTCGCTGCCGGAGCGATTCGGGGGCGAACGCAACTGGGACTACCGATTCTGTTGGCTGCGAGACGCTGCGCTGACCCTGGAAGCCCTGCTGCAGCACGGATACTCCGAGGAGGTCGAGCATTGGCGGCTGTGGCTGCTGCGGGCGGTGGCCGGCGATCCGGAGGACGTCCAGATCATGTACGGGCTGGCCGGCGAACGTGAGCTGGAGGAGCGGGAGCTTGATCATCTTCCCGGCTACGCCGGCTCCCGCCCGGTCCGGATCGGCAACGGTGCTGTTGATCAGTATCAGGGCGATGTGCTGGGTGAGGTGATGGTCGCACTGGATGCGGCGCGCTGGGCGGGCCTGGCCGATGATCACTTCTCCTGGCCGCTGCAGCGAGCCCTGCTGGATCGGGTGGAGGCCAGTTGGCAGCGCAAGGACAGCGGGATCTGGGAGGTACGCGGTGAGTCGCAGTACTTCGTGCACTCGCGGGTGATGATCTGGGCCGCGCTGGATCGGGCGGTCAAGGCGGTCGGAGAATTCGGCCTGGACGGACCGGCGGACCGCTGGTCCCGGCTGCGTGATCAACTTCGTACCGAGATCGAGACCCACGGTTTTGATCAGCAACGCAACTGCTACACCCAGTACTACGGCTCGGCCGGTGTCGATGCCGCGTTGCTGCAACTACCGCAGGTCGGCTTCTGCGAGCCGGACGATCCGCGGATGCTCGGCACGGTGGCCGCGATCGAGCAGGAGTTGCTGGCCGACGGCCTGCTGCTGCGCTACCGGACCGAGCTCGAAGTCGATCATGCTCGTTCTGCGCAGGATCAGGGCCAGACGGTCGACGGGCTGACGCCGGGCGAGGCGCCCTTCCTGGCCTGCTCGTTCTGGCTGGTCGAGCAGTACGCCCGGAGTGGCCGGACGGAGGACGCCCGGGTGCTGATGGAGCGGCTGCTGTCGTTCAGTAATGATCTTGGTCTGCTGTCCGAGGAGTACGACGTGGTGGCCGGGCGGCAGGCCGGCAACACCCCGCAGGCGCTGTCCCACCTGGCCCTGGTCCGGGCCGCGGACGCGATCGAGGGGATCGGCGGCGTCCGCGGTCAGCGGCCCAAGGATTCGGCGGCTCGGGCATAGGCCCGCAGGCTCGCCGCCGCGGTGTTGTCCCAGCTGAAGCCGGCAGCATGCAGGGCACCGAATCGGCCGAGCTCGCGGGCCCGGCTCGGCTGGTCCAGCAGCGATTCCAGCGCATCGGCCCAACGGGCCGGATCGTGTCCGTCCACCAACAACCCGGTCCGGCCGTCGATCACCGCATGGCGTAGGCCGCCGACGTCGGTGGCCACCACCGGACGACCGCAGGCCTGCGCCTCCAAGGCGACCAGGCCGAAGGATTCGTTGTAGGAAGGGACACCCACGACGTCGGCCACGCAGTACCAGCGGAACAACTCGGCCCGCGGCGAGTGCGGCCGGACGATGATCTGATCGGTCAGTCCATGATCGGCAATGGCATCCGGCAGCGCGTCGGCCCAGGTGCTCTGCGGCCCGCTCGGGCTGCCGATGATGATCAAGCGAAGTTGATCACGGAGCTCCGGCCGGCGACGGATGATCTCGGCGACCGCGTCGATCAGCACGTCCGGTGCCTTCAGCGGTTGCAGCCGCCCGACGAAGAGGATGATCTTGGCGTCCAGTGCGACCTGATGTCGTTCCCGGGACTGGATCTGATCGCAGGGATGGAAGATCTCGAGGTCGACACCGGGTGGCACGATCGCCAATTGATCTTGGCGGGCGGCGTAGTGATGGATCAGCTCGGCTGCCTCGTCCTCGGTGTTGACCGTCAACACGGCGGCCCGCCGGACGATCTCGGCCTCGCCGTGTTCGCGGACGTCGGGCTCGGTCAGATGATCATCGGCGCGGTTGGTGTTCTTCACCCGGGCCATCG
>DATCVL010000340.1:0-11014 GCA_036566865.1 Microlunatus sp. | reverse complement strand
ATGATCGCCGCCGTCATATGCACCCTCGCCATCCGAAACCGCGACATGTCAGTCCTGCGATCCCTGGGCATCACTCCCATACGCCCGATAAGGCAGCTTCTGGGCTGGTGCGCCTTCGCCTTCGTGATCTTCCTGGTACTTGGCTTCCTGGCCCCGCTGGTGGCCGGCGCGCTCGGCGTGATCGACTTGGATCTTGCGGGCTTCTCCGGCCTCCGGGAGGCCATCATCGAGCGCGCGCCCGGTGCCGCTGATCAGCTCTCCGGTGCCGGCTTTCCGTGGCTGGCCTTTCTGATCGCGGCGGCATCGGTGATCGGGCTCAGCTTTCCGTTGGCGCTGCCCTTGATGATCGGGGAGGAGATCGGTTGGCGTGGTTTCCTGTTGCCTCGGTTGATGAGATTCGGCATCTGGCCTGCGCTCCTGATCTCGGGCGGGATCCATGCCATCTGGCACGGGCCACAGTTGCTGATCCAGTACAGGTCCGGTGCGATGGGTATCGGTGCCTTGTTGATCTTCGGTGTCGGCGTCATCGCGTTCGGCGTGTTGCTGGGACTGGTGCGTGTGTGGTCTGGCTCGGTCTGGCCCGCCGTGATCGCGCACGCAGCGAACAACGTCGTCGCCCAGATCGGATTTCTCACCCTGACCGCGGCCGGGTCGCGGACAGATCCGCTCTGGTACTCCGGCGGTGTCGGAGGCCTGATCGGGGCAGGCCTGATCATGGCGTTCGTCGTTGGGCTGCTCCAGGCCAAGGTCCTGCGCGATCGGACCGCGACGGTTAACGGAGGACGCGCATGAGGTTCCACCTACGGCGCGGCACCGGCGTGACTCGACCATGATCAAGTTCTGTGTCCAAGCGGATCCGACTCCGGGCAGGTCGACAGCGACGCCGGATGCCCGGTGATCACCACGCAGGGGTCCGTTGACCGGGCCGCCCGCGGGCGATCATGCACCTGGCGCCCTGAGAAATCAGTGGACAGCACAGGGTCCATCGCCTTAACTCACCAGGTGATCAGCGTTGAACGTCGTCAGGACCCGCACGGAACGGAGCAAATCCTCAGAGCCCTCCCGTGCTGGTTCGGCATCGAGGGAGCCATCAAGCGCTACACCAAGGACGCCGCAACCAAGATCAGCTACCTCGCCATCGAAGGCGAAACAACCATCGGTGTCGCCCTCTTGGAACCCCACTTTCCCGAGTCCGCTGAGCTTAGTCTCATCGCAGTGCACCCCGACTACCGAGGCAAAGGCATCGGCACCAGACTCGTTACGCAGATTCAGCAGGATCTCGTCGAGCAGTCTGTCTCGCTGCTCCAGGTCAAGACCGTCGGCGAATCCTATGAGCATGCTGGCTGCGCCGAGACCCGCGCGTTCTACCGATCCTGCGGCTTCCTGCCACTCGAGGAACTGGTCGGCATCGATTGGGACGGCCCAACAGTGATCATGGTCAAATCACTGCGCCAGTAGGCCCGTAAGTCGATCCGGATCCGGGCGGGCTCTGCAGTAGATCTAATGCCCGGTGCTCACGCGGCGAGGGTCCGCTGGACGGGCAATTCCCGGGCCATCGTTGACCGTTACGTCCTCAACGCGGCGGGCGAAGGCGGATCTGTCGATCTGTTCGTGCGTAGCAAGGGGCAGAGGGGCTACGTCGTGCAGACCGCCGCGCGGGCGACTCATGCTCGGTATTCCTCGTCGGTCACCTGGTCGAGCCAGGTCACGACCTTTCCGGTCTGGTCGGCTTCCTGCATGGCAACGTGTGCCATGAACCGCTCGGGTGTGGCGCCGTGCCAGTGTTCTTCGCCAGGCTCGATGTAGATCACGTCTCCGGGACGGATCTCGTGTGCTCCGCCGTTCCGAGTGGCGACGAGCCCGATGCCGTCGGTGACGTAGAGGGTCTGACCTTTGGGGTGGTGGTGCCAGGCGGTGCGGGCACCGGGCGCGAAGCGAACGTGCGCGCAGCCGATTGCGGATTGTTCGTCGGGATTGCGGATCCGGTCGATGTAGACCGTGCCGGTGAACCAGTCGGCCGGTCCGGTTGCTGATGAGCCGCTGCTCTGGGTGAGCTTCAACGATCGATCCCTTCGATGATTGGTGCCTGGGTCACTGGAAGTCGGCTCGCGGCCAGTGAGCCGAGAAGGCGGAGTTTTTCTGCCGATGGGGAGCCGGGTTCGGCGGTGTAGACGATCATGGCCAAGCCGGGCTCGGCGGTCAGGGCGAGTTCTTCGTAGGCGAACTCGACGTCGCCGACGTCGGGGTGGTGGAAGCGCTTTGTTCCGGTGCCGTGGTTGCGCACGTCGTGGGAGCCCCAGAGTTGTCGGAAGGTTTCGCTCTGCGTGGAGAGCTCACCAACAAGGTCTTGCATCGCCCGATTGTGTGGATCGTGGCCCGCCTCAGCGCGCATGATCGAGACACACATATGCGCGAACAGATCCCAGTCGGGGTAGAAGTCGCGCGATGCCGCGTCGAGGAACTGAAAACGTGCCAGGTTCGGCGTCCGCCCGCCGTCTCCGATCAGCGGGGTGTAGAAGGCGCGGCCGAGTGCGTTGGTGGCCAACAGGTCCTGTTGGGGGTTGCGCACGAATGCGATGCCTTCGGTGATGGACTCGAGTAGCCAGCCCAGGCTTGGCCGCATTGTTGTCATGGTCGAAGACGGCCGTCGCCTCCGGCCCGAGGTCGGGATGCCATCCGCGGCCCGAGCGAGGTCGAACAGGTGTGAGCATTCGGTGTCATCGAGCTGCAAGGCCTGGGCGATCGCCTGGAGGACCGACGAGGAGGCGCCGGCGATCGCGCCGCGTTCGAGCTTTGAGTAGTACTCGATGCTGACTCCGGCCAGGGCAGCGACCTCGCCGCGACGGAGTCCGGGGACGCGACGCTGGCCGATGTCGGGAAGACCGACGTCGGAGGGAGTCAGCTTCGCGCGCCTCGTGGTGAGGAACTCGCGCACTTCGGCCCGGTTGTCCATGCGGTCGACGGTACCGGCGCTCTGACCTTCGAGGGATGCCCTGCCGGTACACCTCATGACCGTGACTTCTTCACGTCCCGGTGTGCGGGTTGCATGGAAGCCATGACAGCGATTGATGAGCGCCAACGCCGAGGTGACGTCCGGACGACCGGGGCGCCGTTGTCTATGTCGGCGACTGTCCTCGCGACGGTCGTGTTCATTACCGCGATCGCGCCCCTGGCCACCGATATGTATGTGCCCGCGTTCCCGCTGGTCGGTCGTGACCTGGACAGCAGCGCCACACAGGTGCAGCTGACATTGACAACGTTCTTCGTCGGCATGGCTCTGGGGCAGCTGCTGGGTGGTCCGTTCTCGGACCGGACGGGGCGCCGCAAGCCGCTGCTGTCCGCATTGGCCGTCTTGGCGATCGCGTCCGTGCTGTGCGCATTCAGCCCCGGCATCGCCGGCATGATGCTGGCTCGGCTCATCCAGGGCTTCAGTGGTGGCTGGGCGATGGTGATCGCTCGCTCGATCGTGGTCGATCTGACTTCCGGGTCCCGGCTGGTGCGTGCGATGAACATCGTTGCGGGCATCGCCGGCATCGCACCCGTCGTGGGGCCACTGCTCGGCGCGGCCATCTTGCAGTTCTCCCACTGGAGGGTCTCGTTCTGGGTTGTCGCCGCCTTCGCGACAGCGATGCTGGTGGCTGTTGCCGTGGGCGTGCCCGAGTCGCTGCCCTCGGATCGTCGGCATGGTGGGGGGCTCCGCCGCCTGATCGGTGCGACGGGGCAGGTGCTGCAGACCCGTCTATTCACCGGGCACTTGGTCGTGTTCGCGTTCTCAATGGGCACCACGTTCGCCTACGTCGCGACCTCGGCCTTCGTGCTCCAATCGATGAATGGCCTTTCCCCGGTCGAGTACTCGATCGACTTCGCCGCCAACGCCGCCGGCATGACCGCGGCCGCCCTGGTCGCAAGCCGGCTCGCCGGACGCGTGGCCACCCGCTCCATCGTCGGGGTCGGACTCCTGGCGAGCGGCGGCGCCGGAGTCCTACTGCTCGTTACCGCCGTCTGGTTCGCAATGCCGCTATGGGCCGCGATCGTCGGGTTCTTCCTGGTCATGACCGCCCAAGGACTCATTGGCCCCAACGCCGGCGCCCTCGCGTCGGCTGCCGTGCCCGACCACCCAGGCACCGGCTCGGCGCTGCTCGGCTTCCTGCAGTGGTGCATGGCCGGACTCATCGCACCTCTGGCCGGGCTTGGTGGCGAACAGACCGCCGTCCCTATGGCAACCATCATCCTTACCCTGACCGCCACCTCCCTGCTCGCGCTCGGGCTCACCCGCTCACGCGCATCCTGAACGACACCCCAAGGAAAGGAACCCACCAATGCGTGGAGTTGTCATGACCGCACCAGGCGACGTCCAGCTCATCGAGCGAGAAGAGCCCCGCATCATCGAACCGACGGACGCCGTGATCCAGCTGACCGCCACCTGCATCTGCGGCTCAGACCTGTGGCCCTACCGCGGCGCCGAGCCCGCCGACCAGCTGGCGATGGGTCACGAGTACGTCGGCATCGTTGAACAGATCGGCGGCGACGTGCACACCCTGAACGTGGGCGACTTCGTCGTCGGCTCGTTCGTGATCTCCGACAACACCTGCGAGATCTGCCAGGCCGGCTACCAGTCCCGCTGTCTGCAAGCGGCCTTCGTGCACGGCACCATCGGAACCCAGTCCGATCGCGCCCGCATCCCGCACGCCGACGGCACACTGGTCGCCACCCCCGGCCAGCCCGACCCCGACCTCATCCCCAGCCTCCTCGCCGCCTCCGACGTCCTGGGCACCGGCTGGTTCGCCGCTGTCGCCGCCGAAGCCGGGCCCGGCAAGACCGTCGCAGTCGTCGGCGACGGCGCCGTCGGACTCCTCGGCATCCTCGCTGCACATGAGCTCGGCGCCGAGCGCATCATCGCCATGAGCCGCCACGCCGACCGTCAGGCACTAGCCCGCGAGTTCGGAGCCACCGACATCGTCGCGCAGCGTGGCGACGAAGGCGTCGCCAGGATCAAGGAACTCACCGACGGACTCGGCGCCCACTCAGTCATCGAAGCCGTCGGCACCCAGGAATCGATGATGCAAGCCATCCGATCCACCCGCCCCGGCGGACACGTCGGCTATGTCGGCGTCTCCCACGATGTGAAGCTGCCCGGCGACGAGCTGTTCTTCGGCCTCGTCCACCTCCACGGCGGCCCCGCGCCCGTGCGCCGCTTCCTTCCCGACCTCATCGACCGCATCTGGCGTCGCGAAATCAACCCCGGCAAGGTATTCGACCTCGAGCTTCCGCTCGCTGAAGCAGCCGAGGGCTATCAGGCGATGAACGAACGTCGTGCGATCAAGGTCCTCCTCCGCCCTTGACCCGCCATCACCTCGACGCCGCCGCAATAGTCCCCTCATCGCGCAGCTGCCCAAAACCGTCCCTGGCGGGGCTTAGTTGCGTGTAGCTATGCCGGAGTAGATGGAGCCGTCGCGTGGTCCGCGCTCGTTCGCGACCTGTCCGGGGTTGGAGCGTTGCGGCTGCTACCTACTGGGGTACCAGCTGGTGATGAGAGCGGCAGACGAGATCCCGGAAGAGGAAATTGAGCAGCGGCGCGTGTCTGTTCGTAACGCAATGGCCGAACACGGACTGGACGCCGCGATCGTGACGGCCCCGGAGGAGGTGTACTACCTCAGCGGTCTCCGAAATCAGGGTCACTTCGTGTTCACAGCATTGGTGATGTCCAGCGATCCCGAGACGACAGTGCTGGTCGCCCGCGAGATGGAAGCCCCAACCGCAGCCCTTCAGGCCCGCGGCTGCGACTTTGCTGGCTACTCCGATGGCCGCGATCCGGCCGAACTGTTGTGCACCGTGCTCGCTACAGATGGCGGGGACAAGCAGGTCCTGGGCTACCAGCCGGAATCGCTGTCATTCCCGATCGCGGCCTGGCGGACAGTTGATCGTGAACTCGGTTCGCCGACCTGGGTCGACTGCACGCCGTGGCTGTCGAATCTTCAACAAGCCCGGACTGACCGCGAGATCAGACACCTACGCCGCGCCGGTCAGCTGTCCGACCTCGGCATGCAAGCAGGCATCGATGCCGCCGCAGAAGGATGCACCGGTGGTCAAATCGTCGGCGCCATCGAGGACGCGATGCTGACGGCGGGCAGCGACTACCCCGGATTCGTGCCGCTGGTACGCCCGATCACACAGATCCGACAAGAACACGTAGCGTGGACCGCCGACGCCATCCAGCATTCCGACAGTCTTTTCCTCGAACTATCCGCCGCCAGCGGCCGCTACCACGCACCGCTTGCTCGGACCGTCCGAGCACCGGATACCGACAATCCCGCACCAGCAGACGAACTCGCCCACGCCGGACTCGAAACCATTATTCAAGGGCTGCGACCAGGCCGGACAGCAGCCGAGGTCTACCAGGACTGGCGGGTCACCATCGAGGCCAGACTCGGCCACCCCTACCCACGACACCACTGCGGATACTTCGTTGGCATCGGCTTCCCGCCGAGTTGGATGGCGGGCCGAGTCGACAGCCTGCGCCCGGAAAATCGGCTAGTGCTCCGCCCCGGCATGACCTTCCACATCCAATCCTGGGTCGTCGATGATCAGCTCGGAACGGCAGCCATGTCCGACACGGCAATGGTCACCATTAACGGCGGCGAACTGCTCACAGCGACACCACACCACCCCATGTGGTCCACCAAACACAAATAGACGCCCGCCGCACAGCGCGGGCCGCTACCGAATGACGCGACCCACCACGAACAGAGTCGCCCGGTGATCGTTCCTCACAGGCGACTGAGATCAGGACAAAGCATCGTCGCCGCAAGCGGATCGATCACCGGGCACGCGGGTCGCCCGGCTCTGACGTGCTACTTGAGTAGGGCAATGAGCTTCTTCGGGCGAGCATCCGGTAGCTGTCCGTGAGCAGTTCCGCGGTCTTGTCCCAGTCCGTGTCGTGGTTGATCACCACAACGATTCGATCCTCGCCGGCTGGCGAGGTGTGGTACGGATGCCCGATGGACAGCAGCGCATCGCGCTCACCTGGTTCAGCACGCAGGACGAGGATTGTGTCGGGCTTCCCGGTCGTGTCTTCCGAAGCCACCAGCAGGCAGAACGATCGTCGCCGGATGTCAAACGACCAAGCAGTTGATCTTGTTGAGACGCGCGAGAAGTCCACGCGTTTGGTCACTTCGGGCAGTGCTAGACACAACCGGTGGACCCGTTCGACGACGTCTTCTGGTACCCCGACTTGCTCAGCTCCCATATCCAGCAGTGTCATGCCATCGGGTCCATCACCGGATGACATCCGCTCGGTCGTGGTTTGCCGAGTTGTTGACAGCGTCGTGCTGGCTGCGTCAGGATCGCTTTGGCGTTGACTGACGCCCAGCCTCTGAGGGTCCGCCCAGCCGGCCCTCGTGTTGGCGAAGGGGAATCTGCCCTCACTGTCGCTGTTGATTTCAGGCCTGTATCGAGTGCCGCGCTGCTGGGGGCGGAGGCATGTCGAGGAGGCTTGTCATGACCAAACAGAGCAGCTTCAAGCGCGCGGCGCGTGAGCGCGCCCGTGCTACCGGGCAGCGGTATACCCAGGCGCGGGCCGATCTGGAGTTGGCGAATCGGCAGGAGTTCATCGATTCCCGGCCGTTCGAACAGGTGGCGCTGAAGGCCCACCTTGAGGAGCACTACGGGATCGGGATCGACTCGATCCTGCCGATCGACGATGATCCCGCCACGCGTCCACGCGATTCCTGGCCCGGTCACTATCCCTCGACCCTGGTGGTCAAACACACCGGCGGCCAGCAGTGGATAGCGCGAGTCTTCTCCTCATCGGCCGATCAGGTCAGCCGCGTCGAGGGCGACGCACAGGTCCTGCAGTTCCTTGCCGCACACCACTTCCCCGCCGAACGGATCGCCCACGACATCCCGGTAACCGTCCTCGACGGCAAGGGGGTCATCGTCACCAAGTTCATCGATGGCGGACGCCCGAGTGCTGCCTCACCGGCGGTGTGGTCAGAGATGGCCGATCTCCTGGGCCGGCTCCATAGCCTTCCTCAGTCAGGCGGCGCGATCGCCAGGGACGGCGGTGCCGAGGAACATGGCGACGGCTTGCATGTCGGTCGGCCAAAAGAGGAGCTGATCGCGGCGATGAGTTTCCTGGTCAGCGTCGAGGACAAGATCACCAATGATGCCCGTGAGAAGTTCGAGTGGCTGCGCGACCAAGTTGAGAATGCCGACGACGCCGAAGGACTGCCCGAGGCATTGACCCACAGCAACTACCACCCGTGGGCCGCCGTCGGCACACCCGGCAACATCTCGATCGTCGGCTGGGCAGGATCCGGACGCGGACCCCGGCTGCCCGCACTGGCCTGGCTGCTGCGCACCGCCGCCGAACGTAACGGCGCCCAGAACGTTGCAGCGGTCATGCACGGGTACCACCAACAAGTCCAACTCACCCACCAGGAACTCGACAGACTTCCATCCATCCTCAACATGCGCCCGTTGTGGCTGGAATGCCTCGGCTTCCGGATGACCGTCAACGACGGCCGCACCCCCTTGTTAAACGAGGGCTGGATGCAACCATCCAGTCTCGACTTCACTGAACGGTTGGCCGAACAGGCAACAAAGTCACTGCGGAAGTAGCCACGCCCCGCAGCGATGCGGCCGATCGACGCACCCCCGTAGGGCGTTCCGCTTGCGAGGCCACCTGATCATCCTCAGCCGTCGCCGGACAGGTTGCTCATCTGTCGCGCATGGGATCGGTCACCGGGCGGGCTTGGGGCGTGGGCGGGGTGTGATCCGACCGTGGGCCCCGTAACCGGGCAGGTGCGACCCGATCGAGGGCCTACGGACGAGTTCTCTGGTATCCACGTGCAGAGCCGCGGCTCGGAGCAGACTGGGTCCGGCGATCGAGGGGCGGCGCGAGATGAACTCGCAGAGCGTGGCAAAGAGGGCAACGAGGGGTCTGTGGGTCTGGCCGATAGCGATCCTGGTCGGATTTCCGGTCGGCGGTGGTGTCGCCTCCCTGGTCGTTGGTGGTGTCGACTCGATGCTGGCGGCGTTGGTCGCGGGACTGATCGCGGGCCTGATCGTCGGTGCCGCGGAATGGTTCGCGCTGCGCCGATGGGTGTCGTGGCTATGGATTCCGGCGACCTGTGTGGGGATGGCGATTGGTCTGACCGCTGGGTCGGGACTCGTCGAATACGGGATCGGCCGTGCGGATCTGGCGATCATGGGAGCGATCACCGGCCTGGGCGTCGGGGCGCTGCAGGCGGTGGTGCTGATGCGAGCTGGGCACCCCCGTACTGATGCGTTCCTGTGGGCAGCCGCGATGCCTGCGGTCTGGACGCTCGGTTGGTTCGTGACGTCGTATGTTATCGCGGCGAACATCGATGACCGTTTCCCGGTCTTCGGGGCTAGTGGCGCCGTCGTTTTCGGCCTCCTGACGTGGTTGCTGCTGGCGATCTTGATCCGTCGAAAACCTGAAGTCGCAACCATCACCCGGGCGACGGCTCGGTGAGTGTCGAACGCGCCGCCGGCGCCCTTCTGATCTTGATGCCGATCGCGTTCAATGTGTGCTTCGCACTGCTAGGTCGGAGCTTCGACTACCCAGACATCCTGCGCCGCCCCACTTCGGAGGTGCTCAGCCGGTTTCGCTCCGGTGGAGTCGGCCTGGTGCTGCTGTGGTGGGTCTTCGCTCTGACCGCGCTGCTGTTCGCCCCGGTGGCCGTTTTGCTGGCCTTCGCCGTTGTCGGAGCAAGTTCGGCGCTGGTCGCCGTCGCGGCGGTCACCGGCGTCCTGGCAGCCACGGTCCAGGTCCTGGGTCTGATCCGTTGGCCGTTCCTGGTCCCCTATCTCGCTCGCGCCGACGCCGATGCCAGTCCCGCTCGTCGCGAGGCGATCGACGTTGTGTTCCAGGCTTTCCACCGCTACCTCGGAGTCGCCGTCGGTGAACACCTCGGCTACCTGTTCACGGGTGGCTGGACGGTGTTGTCGGGTGTCGCTGTGATCCAAGCAACCAACACACCGTGGTGGCTGGGCGTTGTCGGGATTGTCATCGGTGCCGTCTTGTCGATCTGTTCGCTGGAGTTCGTCGGCACCTTCGAACAGAACGGTTGGAAACTGGCAGGCACCGTAGTCCCGATCGCCTACGTTGCGTGGTCCCTGTGGCTAGTGGGCCTCGGGATCGCCTTGCTGCTGTGACCAGCAAGCCATCTGGTGCTCAACTCGTGGCGGTTCTACCGATCGGTGCTCAGCTGTCGCCTGGAGGTTGATGCGGGTCCCGCTTCGGCGGCAGCGTCCTCGGCTTCCATGGCTGTGGAGTCCACCAGCAGTGCGAGCAATTCCCCGATCGTCGGCTCTCGGCCGATGGCCTGCCGCACGGGGAGATGATGTTGGATCCGATAGTGGTTGCGCCGCCCCGCCTTCTGCTTGACGAGGTACCCCGCCTCGGTCAGGTCGGTCACAATGCCGAAGACCGTTCGCTCCGTGACGCCGAGCAGGTCGGCGATGTCTCGTAGACGCAAGCTCTCATCGCGGGCGATGCAGACCAAGACCCGGGCATGGTTGGTCAGAAAACTCCACCGTGCATCCATCACCCCAGTCTAATGAACTTTTCTAGAAATCTATTGCTAGTGTTTCGTAACCAGCGTAGCGTCGGAACCATCAGTGCGGGGACTGCCAGTTCGACCCACGTCAGCGCAGGAGCATCAGGCTCAACGGTGATATCGGACCCTCAGACCACCCCACAGCCACCCTCGCGTTATCCGCGCGACAGAAGGGCCCCGGTCATGGACACCAATCACACCTCCTACCCCCTGCACATCACGGGCGAACTCGCACCGAACCTCAGCCGCGGCCTCTGGCTCGTCAAATGGCTGCTGGCAATCCCGCACTACATCATCCTGGCCTTCCTCTGGCTGGCGTTCATGGTTGTGAGCGTGATCGCGCTGTTCGCGATCCTCTTCACCGGCCGCTACCCGCACAGACTGTTCGACTTCAATGTCGGCGTACTGCGCTGGTCCTGGCGGGGGGGGTT
>DATCVL010000339.1:0-2068 GCA_036566865.1 Microlunatus sp. | reverse complement strand
CCGGGTTGCGGGTCACGCCCGGCTGCCGGCGCGGCGGCTGGCCGTCCTCGAAGCCGGCGGCGATCACCGTGACCCGGACCTCGTCGCCGAGCGAGTCGTCGATCACCGTACCGAAGATGATGTTGGCTTCCTCATGCGCGGCGGCCTGGATCAGGTCGGCGGCCGCGGAGACCTCGAACAGACCAAGATCAGATCCGCCGGCGATCGCCAGCAGCACGCCGCGAGCACCGTCGATGCTCTCCTCCAGCAGTGGCGACGAAACCGCGAGTTCGGCGGCCGACCGGGCGCGTTCCTCGCCACGGGCCGAGCCGATGCCCATCAGCGCCGTACCGGCGTTGGACATCACCGACTTCACATCGGCGAAGTCGAGATTGATCAAGCCCGGCGTGGTGATCAGATCGGTGATGCCGGAGACACCCTGCATCAACACCTGATCGGCCTGCTTGAAGGCGTCCAGGATCGCGACCTGGTGATCGGTCATCGCCAGCAGCTTGTCGTTGGGGATGACGATCAGGGTGTCGACCTCCTCGCGGAGGTTGCTGATGCCGTCGTCGGCCTGCACCGAACGCCGCCTGCCCTCGAAACTGAACGGACGGGTGACCACGCCGATGGTCAGGGCGCCCAGGGCACGGGCGATCCGGGCCACCACGGGAGCACCACCGGTACCGGTACCACCGCCCTCGCCGGCGGTGACGAAGACCATGTCGGCACCCTTCAGCGCCTCCTCGATCTCCTCCGCATGGTCCTCGGCGGCCTGCCGGCCCTTGTCCGGGTCGGCACCTGCGCCGAGACCACGGGTGAGATCGCGACCGATGTCGAGCTTGACGTCGGCATCGCTCATCAGCAGCGCCTGGGCGTCGGTATTGACGGCGATGAATTCGACTCCCCGTAGGCCGGCCTCAATCATCCGGTTCACGGCATTGACGCCGCCACCGCCGACACCGACCACCTTGATGATCGCCAGGTAGTTCTGTGATGCAGTGACCACTGGTCCGCCTCTTCTCCTGCCGTTGTGCAACTGCTGTCTGGGTTTGTCTCCGTTGCCCCATCTCGACCCTGGATGAACGGTTTCGACCACCGGCCACCGATACGGCGTGCCGGGCAGTCTCAACCTGAGGTCAACGGGGAAGAAGTCCTGAGTCCAGACCGAGGCGTGACCGTCAGGCTATGAGGTCGGGAAGCGATAAGTCCACACGACATACCCGCCGCGCCGATTCGAGGGCTCAGAGGCGTGATTTGTCTCAAGTTGTACTTGAACTTGACGGCGAAGTTGATCATGAAAGCCGGGTCGGGCGCGGCCGCTTGATCAACCGCCGCGGCAGAAGTCGCGGCAGGCTTCGAACATTCGAGGCGGTTAGCGGGTTTGCGCCGGATCAGCGGACGGCCGGGTTGCCGGGAGCCGAGACGTCGTAGTGGGTGCCCTTCTGCTTCAGCAGGGCAACGATCACCTCGGCCTTCAGCTCGGACTGTTCCTCGCTGCCCCAGAACACGGTGTCGCCGTCGGCGAGCTTGAGCTGGATCGAGTCCCGGGTGGAGGCCTCGATCCGATCGACCTTGTGGGCGAGCTCGGCCGGTAGCGCCTCGGCAACCACCGCCAACGGCTTCAACAGTTGGCCGTTGCCGGTGTCGACCTCGGCCCGCGGCAGCTTGCCCGGTGCACTGGCCGTGGTCTGGAAGCCGACCCCGTACCGATCGACGAGCAGGTAGCTGCCGCCGTCCTGGACGAAGTAGACCGGCGTCCGTTCGACGACCTTGATCTGGACCGAATGCGGCCAGGCCCGTTCCACCGACACGGACTCGACCTGCCGGATGCCGGCCACGCGATCATGGATCGCGTCAAGATCCACCCGTGCCAACGGCGCACCGTTCGGGACCGCCGCGGTCTGTCGTATCTGATCAGCGGTGACCAGCTTGGCGCCGCTCACCCCGACGGACTGCACCGCCAGCAGGGAGGAGAAACCGACCGCCCAGACGCCGGCCGCGATCAGCAGCAGCACCAGCAGCGGGATGATGATCTTCAGCACCAGCCGACGGCGACGGCGCCGCCGCCAGTCCGCGAGCGCGATCT
>DATCVL010000338.1:0-10188 GCA_036566865.1 Microlunatus sp. | reverse complement strand
GGGTCGGCGGAAACGCCGTGATCATGGACTTGATCTTGTGGTTTCGAGACATCTCGAGCAATGCCTGCCGAAGCATCCAACCTCCCTGCGGACCCGATCTCCCGACACCCTAATGCCGGGTCCGAGGCGTCAGCGCGGCGGGCAACGCGGGGTCGGAACCAGGCTCAGACGGCGCTCGCGATCCCGGTGGAATCGACCGCGTAGTTCGACCGCACCGGTGCGCACAGGTGACTGCGCGCGAAGGCCAGCGACTCGGCCAGATCGGCCTCTCGCTGGGCCCGGGTGCCACTGCGCCGGGAGTTGACCTCCAGCACCACATGGCCGGCGAAGTCGTTGGCGGCCAACTGGGACAGCACCTCTCCGGCGCGCTGATTTCCCCGGCCCGGCACCAGATGCTCGTCCTTCATCGAACCGGTGCCGTCGGTCAGATGCACGTGCCCGAGCCGGTCACCCCAGAGCGCCGCCAGGTCCAGCGACTGCTGGCCGGCAGTGGACGCATGGGACAGGTCGAGCGTGAGGTCGGGGTAGTCGAGCTCGGACGGATCCCACTTCGGCAGGTACGCCTTCAGCTCGGTGCCGGCCATCCGCCACGGATACATGTTCTCCAGGCAGAACCGGACCCCGGTGCGTTCGGTCAGATCGCGCAGCTTGGGTACGAAGTCGCGGGCGTACTCCCGCTGCCAGCGGAACGGCGGGTGAACCACCACGACGTCGGCACCGAGTTGCTTGGCCGCGGCGGCCGACCGCTCCAGCTTGGCCCAGTTGTCAGTCCCCCAGGTGCGCTGGCTGATCAACAGGCAGGGCGCGTGCACGGACAGCACCGGGACCCCGTGATAGTCGCGCAGCTTCTCGACCGCGTCGATGTCGGTCGACACCGGATCGATGCCGACCATCAGCTCGATCCCGTCATAACCCAACCGACCAGCCAGCTCGAAGGCGCTGGAGGTGGTCTCGGGATAGACCGAGGAGGTGGACAGTCCGACCAGCGAGGAGGCGAATTTCAGCGGCGGTTCGTCCGATCCGGCGACCGTGGGTCCATCGACGGTGGAGGACCCGACGCTCGAGGCGGAACGGTCGTCGAAGTTGGCTGGCACGGCCACCAGACTAGTGCGGCTTACCTATGAGCGTCCCCAGCAGCAAGTTAACGTTTGTGCCGCGTAGGCTGCCGCCGTGCCGGAAGTCATGATGGGTTTTCCCCGGGCGTATGCAGAATTCACCAACCCGGATGATGAGACCGAGGTGTATCGGGTCGACCTGACCTGGTTGACCTCGCGCTGGGAGTGCATCTTCGGCAACGGCTGCCCCGGGATCTACGCCGATCGCCCGCACGACGGCTGCTGCACGCTGGGCGCTCACTTCGCCGATGAAGAAGACGAGAAGCGTGTCCGCAAGGCGGTCAAGCAGCTCACCCCGGACACCTGGCAGTACTACAAGGAAGGTAAGAAGCGCGGCTGGGTCGAGTTGGAGGACGACGAGACCGTCAGCCCCGGCGAAGCGCCCGACCGCAAGACCCGCCGGGTCGATGACGCCTGCATCTTCCTGAACCGTCCGGGCTTTGCCGGCGGTGAGGGCTGCGCGCTGCACCACCTGGCGACCCGGCAGGGCCGGCATTTCCACGAGACCAAGCCCGACGTCTGCTGGCAGCTGCCGATCCGCCGGCAGTTCCGTGAGGTGGAGCGGACCGACGGCAGCGCGTACACCGAAGTCAGCATCGGAGAATACTCGCGGGACGGCTGGGGCCCCGGCGGCCACGACCTCGACTGGTACTGCACCGCCAACACCGACGCCCACCACGCGCCGGAGCCGGTCTACCTCAACAACCGTCCCGAACTGGTCGCGCTGATGGGCGAGCCGGGATACGAACTCCTCAAGCAATACTGCGAAGAATTCGAAAGCCGTCGCGGCACGCTGCTCCGGCACGCCGCCGATCCGGCGGACTGACCCCCGGCTGCCGGACCGGAACCGGCGTCGGGCAGCATGACCACATGAGACTCGATCACCTCTCGTTCGCCGCCGGCCCCGAGGGCGCAGCCGCCACTGCCGAGCGACTCGGTGACGTGCTGGGTGCGCAGTTCGTCGACGGCGGTTTCCACCCCCGCTTCGGTACCCGCAACTGGACCCTTCCGCTGGAAGACCAGACCTACTTCGAAGTGGTCGAGGTTCTTGATCATCCGGCAGCCGACAAGGCGCCCTTTGGTCAGGCCGTAAGGGCTCGTGCGGTCGAGGGCGGCGGCTGGCTCGGCTGGGTGGTCCGCGTTGATGATCTTGGTCCGGTCGAGCAGCGGCTCGGCCGTGAGGCGGTTCCCGGGATGCGGCACCTGCCGACCGGCGAACAGCTGGAGTGGAAGCAGATCGGCATCAAGGGCCTGCAGGCCGACCCGCAGCTGCCGTTCTTCGTGCACTGGTTGAGTGATCGTGCGCTGCACCCGTCGCAATCCGCCGGTGGCGAGGCGAAGGTCCGGCTGCTCAGCCTGGACATCGCCGGCGATCCGGAGCGGGTCGAGGAATGGCTCGGCGGTACGGCCGACCAGGTGGTCACCGACGTGAAGATCAACTGGAACGCGCCGAACGGCCAGCCGGGTCTGCTGGCCGCCACCTTCCAGACCCCGTCCGGCGAGGTCCGGATCTAGTGCCCGTTTCGATCCGTCCCGCGATCGCCTCGGTACCGCCCTATCGGGCCGGCAAGCCCGCGCCGGTCGGCCCCGACGGGGTCAGCTTCAAGCTGTCCAGCAACGAGAATCCCTATCCACCGCTGCCCGGAGTGCTGGCTGCCACCCAGCAGGCCTGCGAACGGATGAATCGCTACCCGGACATGGCCAACACCGAGCTGATCGGTGCGTTGGCGGCGAAGCTCGCCGTCGACGAGGATCAGGTCGCGGTCGGCACCGGTTCGGTCGCCGTGCTCTACACCCTGTTGCAGGCGGTGGCCGGTCCGGGCGACGAAATCGTCTATCCGTGGCGGAGCTTCGAGGCCTACCCGATCGCGGTTCAGCTGACCGGCGCCACCGGCGTCCAGGTGAGGAACCTGCCGGACGCCAGTCATGACTTCGACGGATTGCGGCAGGCGATCACGGATGCCACCAAGGCGATCTTGATCTGCACCCCGAACAATCCGACCGGCCCGATCGTCGATCATGATCAACTCGCCGGCTTCATCGACCAGGTCCCCGACCACATCATGATCATCATCGATGAGGCCTACCGGGAGTTCGCCACCGCGCCGAACCGGGCCCGCGGGTTGGAGTTGCTGCGGCCGAACGTGGCCACGTTGCGTACCTTCTCCAAGGCGTACGGGTTGGCCGGTTTCCGGGTCGGCTACCTGGTCGGCGATGCCACCGTCGCCGGTGCTGTCCGGGCCGCCTCGGCACCGTTCGGCGTGTCATTGCCGGCGCAGGCTGCCGCAGTCGCCTCGCTGCAGGCCGAAGATCAACTTTTCCAGCGGGTGGCGGAGTTGATCAAGGAACGGCAAACGCTGCTGGATGGACTTCGTGATCTTGGCTTCGCGATCCCGGACAGCCAGTCCAACTTCGTCTGGCTGGCGGCCGGCGACAAGACCGCAGAGTACGCCGCCGCCTTCACCGCCGCCGGCTTGGTCACTCGCCCCTTCGTCGAGGAACCCGAGGCGGGCATCCGGATCACGGTGGCCGAACCGGAGGCCAACCAGCGGGTGCTCGAGGTCGCGGCCTCGCTTCCGCGCTGAGGAGACCGATGACGATCAAACTCGTGGCGTTCGACCTGGACGGAACGATCCTCGAACGTGACGGGAGCATCGCTGCGGCGTGTTCCGATGCGATCGCCGGCCTGCAGGACCTGGGCGTTCGTTGCGTCACCGCATCCGGCCGGTCGGCCGACTTCCAACTCGATCTGCTGACCCGAAGCGGACTGCTGCACCGGTTCGACGCGCTGATCGGCGACGAACGGTGGGTGCACCTGGTCGCCCCTCCGTCCGATGATCAGCCGTTGCGCTCCTTCGAACCGTGGAACACCGACGTCGGCAAGCGTTGGCTGGACCTGGAGCCGGAAGCCGGACAACACTGCCGACAGCTTGCCGCCGAAGCTGCCCGGCGCGGCTGGCGCTGTGCAGTCAGCGATCGAACCGATGATCTTGCTCGCGGGCTCTGCTCGGTCAGCTTCGACACCTCGGCCAACGCCTTGGAGCTTGCCGCCTGGCTGGAGCCACAACTGTCCGGCGACCAGCCCGATGACCCAAGAGATCTCGGGTACAACTGCAACGGCAGCATGATCCACGTCTTCGACGCGGCCTACGACAAGGGCACCACGTTGATCGCAGTGGCCGAGCACTTCGGCCTGGCTGCCGACGAAGTGATGGCGTTCGGCGACAACTTCAACGACGGACCGATCCTGGACGGCCGGTACCAATTCCGGCCGGCGACGGTCGCCAATGCCGACCCGATCGTCAAAGGCTGGGTCCGCGATGCCGGAGGTTCGGTGGCTGATCACGGCCACGGCCACGGCGTGGCGCAGCTCCTGACCGAGGCGTTCGCGACTCGGCCGATTCCGCGTAGCTGACCGACCGTCACGCCCGACCGTCGGTTCGGGGATTGCTCGATATGACCTTCGTCTCGGTAGGCTTCCGCCGTTTTGAGTCACGAGACACATAGGACATCAATGAGCAATCAATACCCGACCGATGCACAGGGCCCCGGGCAACTGCCGGAAGACGGCGCGGCCACGGGATCGCCCTACCCGCAGTTCGCCCCGGGTCAGTCGGCACCGCAGAACGAGCAGTTCGCCGCTGGTCAGCCGGCCACGCCGTATCAGCAGGCTCCGGCCGGCCAGGCTCCGTACGGCCAGCCGGATCAGCCGGGCCAGCCCGTCGCCTTCGATCAGAACGGCGCGCCGCAGTCCGGACAGCCGACCGCTCCGGTGGCCGGGACCTGGTCCAAGATGGCGATCGCCGGCTTCGTCGTCGGGCTCGTGGTGTTGCTCATCAGCCTGTTCTCCAGCTACGCCGTTGCCGCCATCCTGCCGCTCGGACTGAGCGTCGCCGCGCTGCGGGACATCAAGCAGCACGGCAAGAAGGGGAAGGGGCTGGCCATCGCCGGCATCGTCCTCGGCGGCATCAGCGTGATCTTCTACATCTTCGCGCTGATCGTCGGCTGACGCCGGCGGGCTGACGCCGCGAAACCGTTGGCCGGAGATCAGGCCGGCCAATCGAGCTGTGACGGTGGCACGCCGAGCTGTCGACCGTACCCGACCGCCTCGGCGCGCCCGGACTCGTCGCCGCGCGGGTAGTGGAAGACGCGGCCCGGGAAGATCACGAAGACGTCCTGATCACTGCGGAAGTCGCAGTACCAGCCCGGCTCGTCCAGCGCCTCGGCGAGCCAGTCGGCGAACGGCTGCGCCTGGTCGTCAGCAAGATCGAATTCCAGGATCGTCCAGACTCCGGGCTGCTCGGCGCTGGTGTTGTCCGGCCGGGCTCTGGTGATCTTGGTGACGGTCAGTCGTCGGTCCAGCTGGGCTCCGACCTTGAGGCTCTCGGCGATCAGCACACCCTCGTACACAACCCACTCCTTCACCAGCGATCGATCGTGCTGCCGAACGGTAGACGACGACACCGACACCCGCTCGGCATCAACGACTCTGTCGGTGCTGCCGTCTAGGTTGCGGTCATGGCCAAGACGAAGACCCGACCCGGCTATCACTGCACCGAGTGTGGCTGGACGTCGGCGCGGTGGGTGGGGCGCTGTGGTGAGTGCCAGACCTGGGGCAGCGTGGTGGACGATGCCGCGCCGAAGCTGCAGCAGGTGCAGTCCCAGGTGCCGCAGTCCAAGGCGATGCCGATCGGCCAGGTCAGTGCCCGGGCCGCGACCCGGGCCAAGACGGGTGTGGCCGAGCTGGACCGGGTGCTCGGCGACGGCTTGGTGCCGGGCGCGGTCTTGCTGCTGGCCGGCGAACCCGGAGTCGGCAAGTCGACCCTGTTGTTGGAGGTCGCGGCCCGGTGGGCGAAGGCCGGCCGACGCACGCTGTACGTGTCCGGTGAGGAGTCCGCGGCCCAGGTCCGGTTGCGTGCCGGGCGCACGGATGCGATCGCCGACGAGTTGTATCTGGCCGCCGAGACCGACCTCGGCACCGTGCTCGGACACATCGAGGAAACCCAGCCGTCGTTGATGGTGCTGGACTCGGTGCAGACCGTCGGCACCGCCGAGGCGGACGGATCACCGGGCGGGCCGACCCAGGTCCGTGAGGTCACCGGCGCACTCGTGCGGGTGGCGAAACATCGCGGGATGGCGGTGATGATCGTCGGCCACGTCACCAAGGACGGAGCGATCGCCGGGCCACGACTTCTGGAGCACCTGGTCGACGTGGTGCTGGCCTTCGAGGGCGACAAGCACTCGGGCTTCCGGATGGTGCGGGCCACCAAGAATCGCTTCGGACCGGCCGACGAGGTGGGCTGCTTCGAGATGGGAGAGAACGGGATCGTCGAGGTCCCGGATCCGTCCGGGCTGTTCACCTCGCGACATGACGAAGCGGTGTCGGGCACCTGCGTCACGGTCACGATGGAGGGCAAGCGTCCGCTGCTGGCCGAACTGCAGGCACTGGTCGCGCCGAGCAATCTCCAGGCACCGCGGCGGACCACGCACGGAATCGAGTCCAGCCGGATGGCGATGGTGCTCGCGGTGATCGAACGCCGGGCCGGGATCAAGCTCTACAACCAGGACGTGTACGCCTCCACCGTCGGCGGCGCCCGGGTGCATGACCCTGCAGCCGACCTGGCCGTCGCGGCCGCGGTCGCGTCGGCGGCGGTGAATCGGGCCGTCGGCCGGTCGACCATCGTGCTCGGCGAGGTCGGGTTGGCCGGCGAGCTGCGTCGGGTGCCGGGCACCGATCGACGGTTGGCCGAGGCCGCCCGGCTCGGATTCACCGAGGCCGTGGTGCCGCCCGAATCGAGCCAGGACCGGGTGAGCGGCCGGGAGCAGAAGCACGGCATGACGCTGCACCGGGTGACCACGATCGGGCAGGCGTTGGCCGTGCTCGGTCTGCTGCCGACGGGTTCGGGTCGGGGTCGTGCCGAGCGGCCGGAATCAGCCCCGCTCAGCGCTTCCTCAAGCGATCCGGCGGCACCGCGGACGGACCGGCTCCAGGTGCTGCGGCAGCCGGACGACTCGTTCGGAGGTGAGTCCGAGGACGCCGCTGGTTGATCAGCCGCCGACGAAGGCGGCCAGTTCGTCGAGGGTGGTTCGATCGCCCTCGAGATGGGGCAGGTGGGCGACGCCGGCCAGCTCGACGAACCGGGCATCCGGGATGGTCGAGCCCAGGTGCCGAGCGTTCGCCCGGAAGTGCCGCAGGTCGTGCTCGCCGACCATCACCAGCGTCGGCATGCCGAGTTCCTCGAGTCGGTCCCAGGCATCGGGGACGAGATGGCGCCGGCCGGGATCCTCGGCGGTCAGTGCCACGGCGTTCATCTCCAGGAAGAGTTCGCGAGCAGCCCCACTCACGCGGCCCTCGGATTGCTGAGCGCCGTCCAACCAGACGCGGGCTTCCAGCCGGTTCAGCAGATCCCAGTCCTGGGCAGCGTCGGCCGCGTCCATCCGCTGATCGAGTTCGCCGACGGGTGGATCGAATTCGGGTTGGGGTGAGCCGCTGACGGCAGGTGCGATCAGGGCCAGTTTTGCCACCCGGTCCGGATAGGTCAGGGCGAGATCGATGGCGACCCGTCCGCCGTACGAGGCCGCGATCACGATCCCCCGCTCGATTCCGCAATGGTCGAGTACGGCAATCCCGTCGGCCGCCGGCGACCAACCGTCCTCGGTCTCGTAGCGGGTCCGACCGTGGCCGCGGGCGTCGTAGCTGATGCAGCGCGCGACCGGCTCCAGCCGGCTGCGTACGGATCCCCACTCGCGCCGGTCGCCGACCCCGGAGTGCACCAGCAGGACGTCCGGCGGCCCGTCGCCCGTTGCCTCGGCGGCCAGTTGGGCCTCGCCGTTCTTGATCAACATGAGCTCATGCAATCAGCCGGATCGTTCCCGCACCAACCGATTCCTCGCAGGTCGGTCGCGGCCGACCAGCCGCTTGCTCACGCCGGCCGGGCGTCCGCTCGGCTGACAGTTGGTCGACTCGCCGGACCGGTCCCGTACGATGGCGCGCACGATCCATCGGACGCATTGAGGGGAATCTGTGGCACCGGATCCGGCGCACCGCAACCGGGAACTCGAGTACCTCGCCTTGTTGGCACCGGGAACGCCGTTGCGGGACGGATTCGAACGGATCCTCCGCGGCCGTACCGGGGCACTGGTGGTGCTCGGCAACACCGACCAGGTGCTCGCGCTCTGCACCGGCGGCTTCGAGCTCGACGTGCCGTACACGCCGACCGCGTTGCGTGAGTTGTCCAAGATGGACGGCGGCATCGTGATGACCAGCGACCTGAACCGGATCGTCCGGGCCGGGGTGCAGTTCATGCCCGATCCCCAGCTGGCGACGATGGAGACCGGCACCCGACATCGGACCGCGGACCGGGTCTCGCGACAGACCGGCATCCCGGTCGCCACCGTGTCGGCCTCGATGTCGACGATCGCTTTCTTCCTCGACGGCAGCCGACGGCCGCTGGAGACCTCCGACCAGATCATGTCCCGAGCTAATCAGGCCGTGCAGACGATGGAACGCTATCGGGAACGGCTCTGGCAGAGCACCGGCCGGCTGTCGGTGCTCGAAGTCGAGGACCAAGTGACGATCAAGGATCTGGCGCTGGTCGCGCAGCGACTGGAAATGATTCGCCGGCTCGATCAGGAGCTCTCCGAATACGTGATCGAGCTCGGCACCGACGGCCGACTGCTCAGCCTGCAGTTGCATGAGCTCGGCGCCGGGTTGGACGAGCTGAGGGAGCTGCTGGAGCTGGATTACCGGCCCGATGACGGGTCGGACTTCAGCTTCGATGCGCTGCTCGAGTTGTCCTCCGCGCGGCTGTTGGAGACGCTCGAGGTGGCGCGCGCGATCGGATTCGCCAACCAGCACCTGGACACCAAGATCAGCACCCGCGGCTTCCGTCAGCTGGCCCAGATCAACCGGCTGCCGACCGCGTACAGTGCCCGGCTAATCGAGCACTTCGGCAACTTGCAAGGCGTCTTCGCGGCGACCACGACGGAGTTGCAGCAGGTCGAGGGCGTCGGCGAGAGCCGGGCCCGGATCATCCGCGAAGGACTGACCCGACTGGCCGAATCGGCCTTCACCGAGCAACTCGGCTGATCGCCGAGGCGGCGCCAGGATCGGCTCACCTCGTCCGCCGGACTCACTCCCCCTCGTCCGAAGCTCTGTCGGGCCGAGGTCTGTCAGGCTGAGCCTGTGGCGCTCGCGGTCTGCCTGTTGTTCGACCCGCGCAGTGATCGGTTGCTGCGCGAGTTGTGGGCGCGCCTGGAGCAGCGCGGCATCAACACCCTGCAGTCCCACACCCACCGACAACATCACCCGCATCTGTCCTACGCGGTGATGTTGGACTGGGACCTGGCAGCGGTGCGGCCGGCGGTCGAGGCGCTGCCCGCCGGGGATCCGCTGCAGCTGTCCGTCCAGGGCACGGTCTGCTTTCCCCGTGGCCGAGCAGCGCTTGCGGTCGCCGGCTCGGCGGAACTGATGCAGCGCCAGGAACGCGTCGCTGCCACGGTGGACGCCACCGGGGCCGTACTGCATCGGCACTATCAACCCGGCCGGTGGGTGCCGCACATCTCCGTCGCGACCGGGACCAACGACAGCACCCTCCCGTTGGTGATCAAGGCGGTAGCGGACATGCTGCAGCTGACCGTCTGCGCCGGGCGGGCCGCGCTGATCGACAGCTCCACCGGCGAGCTCACCGCACTGCCGCAACTTCCATGATCATCGGTTGCTGCTGATCAAGAACGCCTACAGTGAGCCGGAGTCGGCAGATGATCAGGGCGGAGGTCGGACATGCAGATGGGGATGGCGGCCGCGGGAGTTGCCTCGACACGGTTCGGGATCTCACCGCTCTTCGAGTTGGCAGCGCTGCTGCGGCGGCTTTGCCACGGGTCCCGAGGTTTTCTGGCCGAAACGCGCTGGCAACAATGGCGGCAGGCACTGGTCGGCCTTGATCAAGATCACGACGTACGACTTGTCCTGGGACTGCTCACCGGCCGTCAAGGATCGATCGTCTGGGTGCCGGATATCCCGTCGACGACAACGACGATTGCGGATGATCTTGCTGCCCTCGACCGGATCGCG
>DATCVL010000337.1:0-1875 GCA_036566865.1 Microlunatus sp. | reverse complement strand
ATCGCACAAACGGCGGAAGAACGTGCCGCGGAAGGCCGCCAAGAAGAACGGCCCGACCGTGACCGCCCGGATCGTCGCCTCCACGGCGGCGGGCTACGAGAATCGCCGGCAACAGCGGATCGGTGCTCTCGGTTCACTCGGCCGCAGCGCGGTGTCGATCATCCTGTTGGTGGTGGTCGGACTGATGGTGCTGGCGATGTTGGGCTTCCCGGTCACCACCCTGTTGGCGGGCACCTCGATCATCGGCATCGCTGTCGCATTCGGCGTACAGACCTTCCTGCGCGATCTGATCTCCGGTGTGTTCATGCTGATCGAAGATCAAATCGGGATGGGCGACTACGTCCAGATCTCCGACATCAACGGTCTGGTGGAGGAAGTGGGACTGCGGATCACCCAGCTGCGGGACGACGAGGGCACGGTCTGGTACTTCCGCAATGGTGACATCGCCAAGGTCGCCAACTACAGCCAGCGCAACGGAACCGGGAACGGTGCCTCGCCGACCACCCCGAGCTCCAGCACCACGCCCAGCTCCTGACCGAATCGTCGGAATCCGAGGTCGTTTCCGACCTCAGATTCCGACAACACCGTGCGGGCTGAGGATCACTCGGCCAGGGTGGCCTCGAGCGTGATGGTGGTGCCGGTCAGGGCTTGGCTGACCGGGCAACCTTCCTTGGCCTTCTGCGCCGCCTCGGCGAACTGCTCGGCGGTGATCCCGGGAACGACACCGGTGACGATCAACTTGATCCCGGTGATGCCCTCACCCGGCTGGAAGGTCACCTCTGCGGTGGTGTCCAGGCTGGTCGGCGGCGTACCTGCCTGGGCCAGGCCGTTGGAGAACGCCATCGAGAAGCAGGTCGAGTGCGCGGCCGCGATCAACTCCTCCGGGCTGGTCTTGCCGTTCGCCTGCTCAGCCCGGGAGGGCCAACTGACCGGATAGCTGCCGATCCCGGAGGACGCCAGCTCGACGGTTCCCGAGCCCTCGAACAGGGACCTTTCCCAATGTGCGTTGGCGGTACGTACGGTTGCCATTGACTTCTCCTCTGTGGTGGTTCACGTACCGCTGATCATGCCGGATCGCCGTTGTCGGTCCGCGGCCGGATCGGCCTGCGAGCACACAGTGCGGGCCTACCTCTGCACCGCGGCCGGCCGGCTCGCCGAATCGGGCAGCCCTTGTGACACGGCCGTGCCGGCACCGTGATCCTGGCGGACCGCCCGCGTTTCAGACTCGCGTCATGTCCGGGGAAATCGCCGATCACCAACTCACTCGTCGTACGCTGCTGGCCGCCGGCGCCGCGACCGCATTGGCCGTCGGAGCCACGATCGGGCGGCCGCCGTCCACTGCCGCGGCCCGGCCGGGGGCTGCCAGTTGGAGGTCGTTGGCCGGTCAACTGAACGGGAGACTCTTTCGCCCCGGGCAGGACGGCTACGACGCGGCGTTGCAGACCTTCGACCCGCGACGGGACGGACTACGTCCGCTGGCCGTCGTGCGAGCTCAGGGCGCCGGCGATGTCGCCGAAGCGCTGCGGTTCGCCGCCAAGCACGGCCTGAAGCCACGACCCCGCTCCGGCGGACACTCCTACGTCGGGGCCTCGACCGGGAACGGCGTTCTGGTGATCGACTGCAGTCGGATGGACAACATCCACTACCACGCCGACAAGACCGTCACGATCGGCCCGGGAGTACGTCTCGGCGACCTGCACACCGTCCTGGATCGCCATCATCGGACGATCCCGACCGGCACCTGCCCGACCGTCGGCGCCGCCGGGCTGACCCTCGGCGGCGGCATCGGGGTCGAAACCCGGCTGTACGGGCTGACCTGCGATGCGCTCACCGGCGCCACCGTGATCGGGCCCGACGGTCGTACCGTCCCCTGCA
>DATCVL010000336.1:0-6094 GCA_036566865.1 Microlunatus sp. | reverse complement strand
GTTGGACTTCCTGGCCATCGTCACCGCAGATGTCGCCAGCATGAGCGAACGGCGTACCGATCGATTCCTGGACAAGGCCCGCAGCAACGGACTGCCGCCGTTCCTGGCCGACGATCCCGGAGTCGACTCCGGTCACATGATCGCCCAGTACACCCAGGCGGCGATCGTCTCCGAGCTCAAGCGGCTGGCCAACCCGGCATCCGCGGACTCCATCCCGAGCAGTGCGATGCAGGAAGATCATGTGTCGATGGGCTGGTCCGCTGCCCGCAAACTGCGACGGGCCATCGACGGCCTCACCCGGGTGCTCGCGATCGAACTGCTGACCGCGGCCCGTGGCCTGGAGCTTCGAGCACCGTTGACGCCCTCACCGGCCAGCAGAGCAGTGATCTCCGAACTACGCAAGGAGACCCGGGGGCCTGGACCGGACCGATTCCTGGCGCCGGAGATCGAAGCGGCCGTCCGGTTGGTGGCCGCCGGTGGCGCGGTCACCGCGGCCGAATCCGTCATCGGCGAGCTGGGTTGATCGGCCCGATATCGGGTCCTGAACCTGTCCCGTCCGCCCCGAGAGGAAGTTGATCATGGAAGGCGCACGTCCCGTCCGCGCACCCCGCGGCAGCACCCTGACCGCCCGCAGTTGGAGCACCGAGGCACCGTTGCGGATGCTGCAGAACAACCTCGATCCGGAGGTCGCCGAGAGGCCCGATGATCTTGTCGTGTACGGCGGCACCGGCCGCGCCGCGCGGGACTGGAAGTCCTTCGACGCCATGGTCAGGACGCTGACCACGCTGGCGCCGGACGAGACCATGCTGGTGCAGTCGGGGCGGCCGGTCGGTGTGATGCGGACCCACGAATGGGCGCCGCGGGTGCTGATCGCCAATTCCAACCTGGTCGGCGACTGGGCGACCTGGCCGGAATTCCGTCGGCTGGAGAAGCTCGGCCTGACCATGTACGGCCAGATGACTGCCGGATCCTGGATCTACATCGGCACCCAGGGCATCGTCCAAGGCACCTACGAAACCTTTGCAGCCGTTGCGGAGAAGCGATTCGGGTCGAGAGCGGGCGGCGGTGACGCCGACGGCACGCTGGCCGGCACTCTCACCTTGACCGGAGGCTGCGGCGGCATGGGCGGGGCCCAGCCGATGGCGGTCACGCTGAACGGAGGAGTCTGCCTGATCGTCGACGTGGACGAGTCCCGACTGCGTCGCCGGGTTGCCCATCGCTACCTGGACGAGGTTGCCGATGATCTTGATTCCGCGGTCCGGCTGGCCCTCCGGGCCAAGCAGCAGAAGCGCGCCTGGTCGGTCGGTGTGGTCGGCAATGCGGCGACGGTATTCGCCGAGCTGCTCCGCCGCGGGGTGGAGATCGACATCGTCACCGATCAGACCAGCGCGCACGACCCGCTGAGCTATCTGCCGGAAGATGTTGATCTTGACGACTGGCACGACTACGCAGAGTCCAAGCCGGAGGAATTCACCGACCGGGCTCGGGCGTCGATGGCCAAACAGGTCAAGGCGATGGTGGAATTCGCCGATCACGGCGCCGAGGTGTTCGACTACGGCAATTCGATCCGGGACGAGGCACGCAAGGGAGGCTACGACCGGGCCTTCGACTTCCCGGGTTTCGTGCCGGCGTACATCCGGCCGCTGTTCTGCGAGGGCAAGGGGCCGTTCCGCTGGGCGGCGCTGTCCGGTGATCCGAAGGACATCGCAGCCACCGACAAGGCCGTGCTGGACCTGTTCCCGGACAACCGCCGGTTGCACACCTGGATCAGGGGTGCGCAGGAGAAGATCGCCTTCCAGGGCTTGCCGGCGCGGATCTGCTGGCTCGGCCAGGGGGAGCGGGATCGTGCCGGGCTGGCGTTCAACGAGCTGGTCGCCTCCGGCGAGATCAGCGCCCCGATCGTGATCGGTCGTGATCATCTGGACACCGGTTCGGTGGCATCGCCGTACCGGGAGACCGAGTCCATGCTCGACGGCTCGGACGCGATCGCCGACTGGCCGCTGCTGAACGCCATGATCAACACCGCCTCCGGTGCCACCTGGGTCTCGATCCACCACGGCGGCGGCGTCGGCATCGGCCGCTCCATCCATGCCGGCCAGGTCAGCGTCGCCGACGGAACCGAGCTGGCCGCACAGAAGCTGCAGCGGGTGCTCACCAATGACCCCGCGATGGGCATCATCCGGCACGTCGATGCGGGGTACGAGACTGCCGAGCGGACCGCTACCGAGCAGCAGGTGCGAATCCCCATGCAGGAAGGGTGATCGGGACTGCGTTACGGTCCTGCGACAGCCGGCCGGGTCCGGCGTGCCAGGTCGGGATCATGATCAACAGCTCCGGAAGGCTGAGGGCAACCAACGAGGGAAGGCCCCTACATGAGTGACACCACGACAACCTCAACCCGGGGGATCGAGCGGCGCAGCATCGATCCCGTACCGGCATCGGAACGGCACGGCAGGCCGTTCAATCAGTTCACCCTCTGGTTCGGCGCGAACATGCAGGTGACCGCCGTGGTGGACGGCGCGCTGGCCGTCATCTTCGGCGCGCACGCGGTCTGGGCGATCATCGGACTGCTGATCGGCAATCTGGCCGGCGGTGCGGTGATGGCGCTGCACTCGGCCCAAGGCCCACGACTCGGGCTGCCGCAGATGATCAGCAGCCGGGCCCAGTTCGGCGTCCTCGGCGCCGGGGTGCCACTGGTGCTGGTGATCATCATGTACCTCGGCTTCGCCGCCACCGGCACGGTGCTGTCCGGCCAGGCGATCAACGCGATCCTGCACGTCACCGCGCCGGCAATCGGGATCGTGATCTTCGGCGCCCTGACATTCGTCGTCGCCGTCTTCGGCTATCGCTGGATCCACGCCCTGGGACGGATCGCCACCGTGCTGGGCATCCTCGGCTTCCTCTACCTGACGATCAAGATCTTCGTCGACGAGGGCGCGTCCACCCTCCTCGGCAATCCGCACTTCGACGCCGTGAGCTTCCTGCTGGCCATCTCGCTCGGTGCAGGCTGGCAGTTGACGTACGGACCCTACGTCGCCGACTACTCCCGCTATCTGCCGGCCGACACCCCGGAGCGCAAGACCTTCGGGGCCACCTTCGCCGGCAGTGTGATCGGGTCCATGTGGTCGATGACGCTGGGTGCGTTGATCGCGTCGATTCCCAACAGCACCTTCCTGGACAGCCAGGTCGGATTCATCGGCACGCTGGCCGGACCGGCCGCGATCGCGTTGATCATCTATCTGGTGATCGTGGTCGGCAAGCTGACCGTCAACACGCTGAATGCGTACGGCGGATCGATGACGATCCTGACCACGATCACAGCGTTCATGAAGCGGGACCGGGTCAGTCCGGCGGTGCGGATGATCTGCGTGTTCTGTTTCCTGACGGTGTCGGTGATCATCGCGCTGGTGGCCAGTGCCGACTTCCTGGCCAACTTCAAGAACTTCGTCCTGCTGTTGCTGATGGTCTTCACCCCGTGGAGTGCGATCAACCTGGTCGACTACTACCTGGTCTCCAAGGAACGGGTGGACATCCCGGCCCTGTACGACCGGCGCGGCCGCTACGGGTCCTGGAACGCTACCGCCTTGATCAGTTACGGGATCGGTGTGCTGGCGCAGATCCCGTTCCTGGCACAGTCGCTCTACACCGGCCCGATCACGAAGGCGCTCGGCGGTGCCGACATCTCCTGGCTGGTCGGGCTGTTGCTGACCGCCGTGATCTACTACCCCTGGGCGAAGCGGACCAGCAACCCGCCGGATCAACTGATCCCGCCCGCGGGCCGGCCGGCAGCGAAGGAGGAGGCGGCCGTCGAGCCGCGATGATCATGACCGACCAATTCGACCGGATGTGGTCCGACCTGCTGCCGATCGGCCGACATGATCGAACCGGCGGCTACCGGCGTTACGCCTGGACCGCGGAGGATGCGTTGCTGCGCGAGTGGTTCGACAGCGAGTGCCGGTCCCGCGGACTGGAGCTGACCGAGGACCGGATGGGCAACCAGTGGGCCTGGTGGGGAGATCCGGACAACCAACCCGGCATCGTCACCGGATCCCACCTGGACTCGGTCCCCGATGGCGGAGCGTACGACGGACCGCTCGGTGTGGTCAGTGCACTCGCCATGGTCGATCGGTTGCGGGCTGAGGGATTCCGGCCTGTCCGGCCGATCGGTGTGGTCAACTTCGTGGACGAGGAGGGTGCCCGCTTCGGAGTCGCCTGCGCCGGTTCTCGGGTGATCACCGGAGCCATGTCGGCGGATCGGGCTCTCGGGCTCACCGACGCCGACGGGATCAGCATGGCCGAGGCGCTGCGGGGCGCCGGTCGTCCGGTCGACATCGGCCCCGACGAGCCGGCGCTGCGCCGGATCGCCGGCTTCGTCGAACTCCACGTCGAGCAGGGACGGGCGCTGATCGACCAGGATGCGGCCGTTGCGATCGGTACTGGCATCTGGCCACACGGCCGCTGGCGGCTCGACCTGCCGGGAGAGGCCAATCATGCCGGCACCACTCGGTTGGCCGATCGCCGGGACGCCATGCTGTCCTGCGCAGTCGTCGTCCAGGCAGCCCGGCAGAGTGCAGCCCGCCATGACTGTGTTGCCACTGTCGGCAAGGTCCGGATCGAGCCCAACGGGGTGAACGCCATCCCCTCGATGGCCACCTGCTGGCTGGATGCGCGGGGTCCGGACGAACAGCAGGTCCGAGCCGCGGTCGAGGAGATCTCCCGAGCGGTTGATGATCTTGGTGGAACCGTCGGTGAGGAGTCTTGGACCGCGACCACCAGCTTCGATCCGGGACTGACCCGGCGGGTCCGTGACTTGCTCGGCGGCGACCTCCCGCTGTTGGGCACCGGTGCCGGGCATGATGCGGGAATCCTCGCCACAGCAGGCATCCGGGCCACCATGCTGTTCGTCCGCAATCCGACCGGCGTCTCCCACTCGCCGCAGGAGTACGCCACCGCTGAGGACTGCCATGCCGGTGTCGCCGCACTGACCACGGTGATCAGGGGCCTGGCCGGATGACCGACACCCGGATCGACTACTGGGCCGAGTCTGCGTGGCTGCCGACCGGTCCGGCCGAGCAGGTCCGGCTGACCGAGCAGGCCGGCCGCTGGGTCAAGATCACCACGGACCAGCCGCAGGGCAGCGCACGCCGGCTGCCGGGGCTGGTGCTGCCCGGATTCGCCAACTGCCACAGCCATGCGTTTCACCGCGCCCTGCGTGGTCGGAGCCACGGTCATGATCAGCAAGGGGGCAGCTTCTGGACCTGGCGGACGGCGATGTACGAGGTCGCCGGCCGGCTCGATCCGGACTCCTATCTGCGATTGGCCCGGGCGACCTACGCAGAGATGGCCCTGTCCGGGATCACTGCGGTCGGGGAATTCCACTACCTGCATCACGGTCCGGGTGGTGCACCCTATGCCGATCCGAACGCGATGGCAGCCGCGTTGCGTCAGGCTGCAGCCGAAGCCGGGATCCGGCTCACCCTGCTCGACACCTGCTACCTGGCCGGCGGACTCACCACCGGCGGCCACCAACCCCTGGACGGCATCCAGTTGCGGTTCGGCGACGGCGATGCCGACGGCTGGGCGGCTCGAGTGGCCGAGTTGACCGCCGACGACAACACCCGGATCGGTGCCGCGATCCACTCCGTGCGCGCCGTGCCGGGTGATCAACTCCGTACCGTCGCCGAGGCCGCCGGATCGGTTCCGCTGCATGTCCATCTGTCCGAGCAACCGGCAGAAAACCAAGCCTGCAAGGAATTCTACGGACTGACCCCGACGGCGTTGCTGGCCGAGTCCGGCGTACTGGGGTCGTACACCACGGCCGTGCACGCGACCCATCTGGAACCGGACGACATTGCCGCCCTCGGCGCCACCCGGACCACGGCCTGTTTCTGCCCGAGCACCGAGGCGGATCTCGCCGACGGCATCGGCCCGGCCCGTGCCCTGGCCGACGCCGGCGCGCCGTTGAGTCTGGGCACCGACCAGCACGCCATGATCGACTTCTTCACCGAGGCCCGCGCGCTGGAGATGCACGAACGCCTGGCCAGTGGGCACCGCGGGCGGTTCGGTCCGGCGGAGTTGATCACCGCGGCCACCG
>DATCVL010000335.1:0-1646 GCA_036566865.1 Microlunatus sp. | reverse complement strand
CCGGCTGCTGCGATCGCTGCCGAGCATCTCCAGCAGGGTCGCCACCGAGAGCCGTGCGGTGGCGCTGGACGCCACCGCCCGCGCCGTCGGGGACACCGAACCGTCGGCCAGCTCGGCATCGGCGAGCACTCCGCTGAGGGTGCGTACCGCCTCCCCGGTGGTCTGTCCGACCACGGCCTCGTTGAGCAGGGTGCGCAGCAGCGCCAACTCCTCTTCGTCGACCTCGGCCACCTCGACCAGCCGCTGTTCAACCCGGCCGGTCGAGCTGATCATCACCAGCATCAGCCGTTGGGTGGACAGCGACACCACCTCGACGTGCCGGACCGTCGCGTGCGACAGCGTCGGGTACTGGACGATGGCGACCTGCTGGGTGACCTGGGCCAGCAGCCGAACCGTCCGGCTCAACACATCGTCGAGATCCATCGCGCCGGACAGGAAGGTCTGGATGGCCCGCCGCTCGGCGGCGGACAACGGCTTGACCGAGCCGAGCCGGTCGACGAACAGCCGATAGCCCTTGTCGGTCGGGATTCGCCCGGCGCTGGTGTGCGGCTGAGTGATGTAGCCCTCTTCCTCCAGCACCGCCATGTCGTTGCGGACGGTGGCGGGCGAGACGCCGAGGTCGTGCCGATCGACCAGCGCCTTGGAGCCGACCGGTTCCTGGCTGGAGACGTAATCGGTGACGATCGCCCGGAGGACATCGAGCTTGCGATCGTCAAGCATGGCCCTCCCCTGGCTCTCGGTCTGCCTGGCACCGTCTGGCCGGGCCTCGATTGGCACTCCTGGTTCGCGAGTGCCAGTCTAATCGTATGGGTGAAAACGCCGGGAATGCCGTAACCGAGGGCGCCACTGGCCCGGATCAGCCGATCTGGCGGGTCGGTCCGTGGCAGCAGATCGCCGACGGCGTGTACCGGTTGGTCGCCGAACCGGCGTCGGTGAACATCGGCCTGGTCGTCGGCAGCGAGGGCGCGCTGCTGATCGACACCGGGTCCAGCCCGGCCCAGGGTGCTCAGCTGCGCGACGCCGTGGCGGAGATCACCGAACTGCCGCTGGTTGCCGTCGTCGTCACCCACGACCATTTCGACCACTCGTTCGGCCTGGCCGGTCTGGCCGGGGTGTCGAGCATCGGGCACGAGTCGCTGGCCGAGACGTTGGCTACCGAGCCGGTCGCCGCGAAGGCCAGGAGCCTGGGCTTCGACCCGGCCGAACTCGCCCTACCGCAGACGTTGATCGGCATCGCCGATGTGGTCGACCTGGGTGGCAGCCGGGTGGCCGAGATCGTCCATCTGGGCGAAGGCCATTCCCACGGCGACCTGGTGATCACGGTCACCGACGCCGGTGCTCCGGGATTCGGCGGGGTGATCTTCGCCGGCGATCTGATCGAATCCGAGCCGGTCGATCACCCGGCGCCGTGGTTCGGCTCGGACTCCTCACCGGATCAGTGGTCCTGGACGGTCGACCGGCTGCGCGGTCTGGCCGGCCCCGACACGATCATCGTGCCCGGCCACGGGGATCCGGTACGGGCCGACTTCGTGGTCGAGCAGCGGGACGCGATCGACGCCGTACGGATGGAGATCGAGCGACTGGCCGCGTCCGGCGTGGCCGAGGAGGATGCCGCCGCCCAGGGCACCTGGCCGTTCCCGGCCGAG
>DATCVL010000334.1:0-16957 GCA_036566865.1 Microlunatus sp. | reverse complement strand
GACTCGAATTTGTGGGTGTCGGCCACCAGCGCTGTCAGGTCACCGATGCCGTAGCGGCTGATCCCGGCGGTGAAGACGTCGGTGACCGTGAGCGCCCGCAACGTGGTGTAACCGCCGGCACTGCTGCCCTGGATCGCCAGCCGGTGTGGATCGACGCGGCCCTGATCGGCCATCGCCCGGGCACCGGCCGCGCAATCCTCGACGTCGACCACACCCCAACGGCGATGCAGCCGTTCCCGGTAGCGGCGGCCGTAGCCGGTGCTGCCGCCGTAGTTGACATCGAGGACGGCGACACCGCGGCTGGTCCAGAACTGGACGCCCGGGTCGTACACCGGGGCGCTGCCTCCGGTCGGCCCGCCGTGCGAGACGGTGATCATCGGCGGCAGCTCAGCCGGTTGCTCGGGCCCGACCTGATCAGCTCCATCCGGACCGGCCGTCCCGGATCGATCATGATCGTAGTGATCATTGCGGGGCGGATAGAACCAGCCGTACACCGGCCCGTGCACGGACTCCCACTGCACCTGCGTTGCCGCGGACACCAGCCCGGAGTCGAGAACGGTCTCGCTGCTGCTGCGGATGACACCCTGCTCGCCGCTGTTGATGTCGATCACCACCAGCTGGTTCGGACGATCGCTGAAGCCGAGCCCGGTGACCAGCTGGTTTTCGTTGCAGGACAGCGATCCGACCGCGACGGCCCCGGTGTCCAGTTCCGTCAGCTCTCCGGTCGAGAGCAGCAGTACGCCCAGGTGATGCTGATTGCCCGCGTTCCAGCTGCAACCGATGCGATCATCATCGATGATCACGAACGGCTGCCCGCCAAGAGCCCACTGCGGTGGCGCGAACTCGGCCTCGATCGGACAGAGCGCGGTGATCGTCTCATCGCTGTATCGATAGAGATTCCACCAATCGGTACGGTCGGAGACGAAGATCAGCGACCCGTCCGACATCCACTGCGGGACGGCGACGGATTCGCCAGGACCGCCACAGATCAACCGACCGGCCAGCGGCTCAGCGGTCCGCGGCTCGAGATCGATCCGACCGGCAGCATCTCGCGGCAGTGCGGCCGACAGCAGCCGAGTCGAATCCCAGGGCATGTTCGGATGCACCCACTCGATCCAGGCCAGCCGGCCGTCCGCGGACAACTCGGGGGAGGCGTAGAAGTCCGCCCCGCCGCACAACACCCGGTCCGGGACCTCCGGGCCGTCGGAGAGGCGGCGGGCGATCACCGTATTGACCGGTTCATGATCACCATCGCGATGATCTTCGCGGACCGCGATCAGCAGATCATGATCACCGGACACCCGCAGGGCGCCGTAGCGCAGCTGTGATGCGGCGGTGAGCGCGCGCGGCTCGGGCTCGTCATCTGTGATCACAAAGAGCTGGCCGTCGCCGAAGTTGGAGAACACCACCCGGGTCATTTCGGACCGCGGTCGCGACGTCGAGGCGGCGACCGCGAATGCGCCGCCGCCGTACTCGTGCACCCGGCTGCGGACGTCGTACGGGGCCGGCGTGAGCTCGGTCTCGACCCCGTCGCGTCGGCGCCACAGACTGACCCGGCCGCCGTCGGTCGGGCTTGACTGCAGCCAGTACAGGTCGGATCCGTCGAACGCCGCGGCGCCGAGCCCGAGCACTCCCTCGGTGAGGGATTCGGCGGTGATCGGTGACGGCCAGGTTCCGTAGCGCAGCATCGGGACAGTAAAGCGTCATCGGCGCCGCCCGCGGGGATCTGGGCCGCAAACGGGCGGGCAACCTGTGAATCTTGTGACGGATGGTGCAAAATGGGCCCCGTCGGTTCGTACCGGCTCGCCTGGC
Source organism: Microlunatus sp. (assembly GCA_036566865.1). Classification (GTDB taxonomy): domain Bacteria; phylum Actinomycetota; class Actinomycetes; order Propionibacteriales; family Propionibacteriaceae; genus Microlunatus. The sequence goes on along the minus strand of DATCVL010000334.1, from coordinate 15,145 downwards.
CACAGGGGATCTGAGGATGTCGGGGAAGGCAGCCCTCAGGTAGTTGCCTTGCTGGTCAGCACAGCTGGGAAGGATCGACCATGAGTACGACCCGTGGTGTCTTGTACATCCACTCCACGCCGTCGGCGCTGTGCCCGCACATCGAGTGGGCCATCGGCGGCGTATTCGGCATGCCCGTACGCCTGGACTGGATCGCCCAACCCGCGGAGCGCTCCGCCTATCGGACCGAGCATTCCTGGACCGGATCGGTCGGCACCGCGGCCAAGCTCGCCAGCGCCCTCAAGGGTTGGCAGCGGATCCGTTTCGAGGTGACCGAGGAGCGCACCACCGCCAGCGAGGCCGAGCGGTACTCCTACACACCCGAACTCGGCATCTTCCACGCCAACACCGGCCTGCACGGCGACATCATGATCAGCGAGGACCGGATCAAGAAGGCGATGGTGACCGCGGCCCTGGGCGGTCGCGATCTGGTCGAAGCGTTGGACGAGTTGCTGGGCGCGCCCTGGGACGCCGAGCTGGAGCCGTTCCGCTACGCCGGCGACGGCACTCCGGTGCGCTGGCTGCACGAAGTCGTCTGACCCGCGGACCGTTCGGCGATGAGACGTCGGGCGGCAACCGGCAACGTCCACGACGCCGGGCGATAGTGTGCTGCGCGTGTTCACGACGCGACCGGAACTCGCCGGCACCTTCGGCATGGTGACCAGCACACACTGGCTGGCCAGTCAGTCCGGCATGGCTGTGCTGGAGGCCGGCGGCAACGCATTCGACGCGGCGGTGGCGAGCGGTTTCGTGTTGCAGGTGGTCGAACCTCACCTGAACGGGCCCGGCGGCGACCTGCCGTTGATCTTGAAGCCGAACGGCCAGGACCCGCAGGTCCTGTGCGGCCAGGGGGTTGCCCCGGCCGGTGCCAGCATCGCCCACTACCGTGATCTTGGATTGACCGCGGTGCCGGGCACCGGCCTGCTGGCGACCGCTGTTCCGGGCTCGACAGCTGCCTGGCTGACGCTGCTGCGTGATCATGGAACGCTCTGGCCGCAGGACGTGCTGAAGTACGCGATCGGCTATGCGGGCGCCGGACACCCCGTGGTGGCGCGCGCCGTGTCGGTGATCAACACCATGGCCGACTACTTCCGTAGCCACTGGCCGACCTCGGCCGAGACCTGGCTGCCGGCGCCCGCGCCGGGGCAGTTGCAGACCAATCCGGTGCTGGCCCAGACCTATCAACGGCTGGTCACCGAATCCTCGGCCGGGGCGACGCGTGAGGCGGCCTGCGAGCTGGCGATCAGGGCCTGGAGCGAGGGGTTCGTCGCCGAGGCCATCGACGCCTTCGCTCGTCGGCCGGTGATGGACTCGTCCGGGGTGCCGCATGCCGGAGTGATCACCGGAGATGATCTTGCCCGGTGGCGGCCCGGCTACGAGCAGCCGATGGCGTACACATCGCAGGGGCGGACGATCTTCAAGGCCGGCGGCTGGGCCCAGAGCCCGGTCTTCCTGGAGACGCTGGCGATCCTGGACCCGTTGCTGGCCGACGCGTTCGGTTCCGGTGGCCGGTGGCGGGGTATCGGTGCCGATCAGATCCACCTGTTGGTCGAGGCGATGAAGCTGGCCTTCGCCGATCGGGATGCCTGGTACGGCGATGCACCCGATCACCCGGATCTGTCCGGGCTCTTCGCGCCGGCCTATCTGGACGGGCGGCGGGCCTTGATCAGCGAGCTCGCCTCGGCCGATCTTCGTCCCGGCGGTCTCAACGGCCACGCGCCGCGGTTGCCCGACCTCACCGGATCGGCCCCGGCCCAGCAGGGCACCGGCGAACCGACCGTGGTCCGTGGCTCCGGCGATGAGCCGGCAGTCCGTCGTGATGGCCGGACCTCCGGGGACACCTGCCACCTGGACGTCGTCGACCGTTGGGGAAACGTGGTGTCGGCAACCCCGAGCGGTGGTTGGCTGCAGTCCTCGCCGACCGTTCCCGAATTGGGATTCTGCCTCGGCAGCAGGCTGCAGATGACCTGGCTGGAGGAGGGCTTGCCGTCGTCGCTGACGCCCGGCCGGCGCCCGCGCACCACGCTCAGCCCGGGGATGGCGCTCGCCACCGACGGCACCGTGACCGCGTTCGGCACCCCGGGCGGCGATCAACAGGACCAATGGGCGTTGGTGTTCTGGCTCGCCCACACCCTCGGTGGATTGGATCTGCAGGCGGCGATCGACCATCCGACCTTCAACATCAAGTCCATGATCAGTTCGTTCGAGCCGCGGGTCCGGTACCCGGGCGTGGTCGAGGTCGAGGGGCGTACCCCGGCGGACGTGATCACCGGTCTGCGGCAGCGTGGGCACCTGGTCGATGTCCAGCCGGACTGGAGTCTGAGCCGGATGACCGCGGCCAGCTTCGACCCGAACACCAAGATCATCAAGGCCGCTGCCAACCCGCGCGGCATGCAGGGCTACGCCGTCGGCCGCTAGCCTGCGTTGATCATTCCGCCGGCGCGATGACTCGTGCCCGGCGGTGAAAGGGCGACGGTCAGGTGGTGCCGAGCTTGGGGGAGGCAGGCCAGTCGGCGGGGTAGCGACCGGCCAGGTCGCGGTGCTGGGCGTAGAGCTTCTTCCGGGCCCGGGAAGCCAGCCGATCACCGAAGACGGTGCCGTTCAGATGGTCCGTCTCGTGCTGCAGGCAGCGGGCGAAGTAGCCGCGTCCCTCGACCGTGATGTCGTTGCCGAAGGCGTCCTGGCCCGAGCACACGGCGAAGTCCGGCCTGGCCAGCTCCATGTACGCCCCGGGCAGCGACAGGCAGCCCTCGTCGACGTAGTCGAGTTGGCGATCCTTGCCCTCCGGCAGGTTGACCTCAGGGTTGCAGAAGACGCCGATGTGCCGGCGGCGATCCTCGTCCGGGCAGTCGTACACGAACAGAGCAAGATCAACACCGACCTGCGGTGCTGCCAGTCCGACACCGTCGGCGGCCTCCATGGTGGCGAACATGTCTCTGATCAAGGTGTGCAGTTCGGCGTCGTAGCGGGTCACCGGCTGGGACACCCGATGCATCACCGGTTCGCCCCACCGGGTGATCGGCAACACGGTGCCGCCGGTGATCAGGTCCGACACGCTGGTTGCCGTCGTGCCCGGGCCATTTCCGTTCTGTGGTTGGGATTCCTGCTCGCTCACCGTCGGGATCTCCTGGACTTGGCGTTGCCGTCGTCGATCGCCGCAGCGGTCCGCCGCAGCACCGTGTACGGATCGGCGGTGACGCCCACTCCTTGATCATGATCGAAGGAGTAGACCGGCCGGCCGTCGATGATCACCCGTTCGGCCCGGCTCATGATGTCCAGCGGGTCGCCGCTCCAGATCACCACGTCACCGTCCTTGCCGACCTCCAGCGAGCCGACCCGGTCGTCCAGGCCCAGCATCTCGGCCGGATTGATGGTCAGCGCACGCAGCGCGGTGTCCCGGTCCAGCCCGTCCTTGACCGACAGGATCGCCTGGTAGACGAGGAAGTTGATCGGCACCACCGGATGATCGGTGGTGATCGCGATCTTGACCCCGGCGGCGGCCAGTAGCCCCGGATTGCGCAGATGCCGCTGGTTGACCTCGACCTTGCTGCGGGAGGTGAAGAGCGGACCGATGATCACCGGGATGTCCTTCTCCGCCAGCACATCGGCGATCAGATGCCCCTCGGTGCCGTGATTGATCACGAGTCGATAGCCGAATTCCTCGGACAGCCGGATCGCTGTCGCGATGTCGTCGGCCCGATGGGTGTGCTGGCACCAGGGAGTGTCACCCGCCAGCACGCCGGCGAGCACCTCGTGATTCGGCTCCCGGGTGAAGGGCTTGCCATCGGCCTCGGCCTGGTCGCGGCGTCGGAGATAGTCCTGGGTGGCAGTGAACGCTTCCCGGATGACCGCTGCCACGCCCAACCGGGTGGATGGGGTCTGCTTCTTGTCCCCGTACACCCGCTTGGGATTCTCGCCCAACGCCGACTTCACACTCACCGGCTGCTTGATCAACATCTCGTCGACGATCCGGCCCCAGGTCTTGACCGCCACCGTCTGGCCGCCGACCGGATTGCCGGAACCGGGCTTGATCACCACCGAGGTGACACCACCGGACAGCGCATCGCGGAAACCCTCGTCGGCAGGATTGATCGCATCCAGGGCACGGAAGCGAGCACCGATCGGGTCGGTCATCTCGTTGGTGTCGTTACCGGCCCAACCGTTGCCCTCCTCGTGAATGCCGACGTGGCCGTGTGACTCGAGGAAGCCGGGCAGTACCCACTGACCGGTGGCATCGATCACCGGAGTGTCGGCATCGAGCTTCACGGACGCACCGACGGCGGCGATCTTGCCGTCCTTGATCAACACGGTGCCGCCGTCGATCACCTCACCCGCGACCGGGACCACGTGGCCGCCGACGATGGCGACATCCTGACCCTGGCCGCCCGATACCGGGTTGGCTGACTCGCTGGCGCCACGTTTGCGGGAAGCTCTGGCCACTGCTGCTCCTCAGGTCCTGATCATGGTCGTCGGCTGCTCGACCAACGGCGGGTAACGCCCAACGCTATCGTGTCGGGATCACGCAGGCCGGTGATGGCGTCGGCAGCTGCAGGACAGTCCGCCAGTCCTCGGGCTTGCTGCTCACGGCCGCCGGCTTGATCACCGTGACGTTGTCGCTGTCCTGGTTGGCAACCCAGAGCTGATCTTCGTCATCGACGGTGAGAGCACGGGGCCAGCGCCCGCCGCAGTCGACCTCCACCAGCGGATGCGGGACGCCGAAGGCGTCGACGGTGAACACACTGAGGGTGCCGGCGCCACGGTTGGCGACCACGATCTGATCGCCGTAGGCAACGATTCCGGACGGGTAGATCCGCTCGTCGGTCTGGACCGTCGAGGTCGGCACGACGGTGCCTTCGGCGCCCACCTCGGCATCCAGCGCTCCGACCCAGAGGGTCGCCGACAGCTCACAGGCGACCACCAGGTGCTGACCGGCCAGGACGAGGTGCCGCGGTCCGGAGCCAGGGGGAAGGGCGATCGAATCGCCCGCCGGGCTCAGATTGCCTTCCTCGTCGATGAGAACGAGGTGTACCGAGTCGGTGCCGAGGTCCGGGACCAGCAGCGCCTGGCCGACGCTGACGACCTGGTGGGCGTGGGCCGCATCCTGCCGCTCCGGATCCGGACCGGAGCCCTCGAATTCGAGCAGCCCGATCCGCTCCGAGAGCGCGCCGTTCTGCTCGATCTTGAAGCTGGCAATCGATCCGCTGGTGTAGTGCGCCACCACCACGAACTTGCCGCTGTGGTCGAATGCGAGGTGGCAGCCGCCGTCACCGCCGCTGGCCACGGTGTTGATCAGGTGCAGGCCGTGGTCGTCGTACCGGATCGCCGAGACCTGGCCCGGTGTGCGCTCATGCACGGCGAACAGCCACGGCGAGTCCGGATGCTTGATCAGGTACGACGGCGAGCCCAGCCCGAGCGCTGAGAGTTGTTCGTGGACGCCGTCGTCGGCGCTACCGCGATAGGCGGTCAGGCCGGCAGCAGTCCCACCCATCTCCTCGGTGTAGCCGCCGACGAAGATCCGCTCCGGCGCCTCGAAGGTCGGGGCCGGCAGTTCTTCGGTGGCCGGGCTCTCGTCCGCGACGCCGCTCTCGACGGCCGCATCGGTCGAACCCTCGGCAGCGTCCTCAGTGACAGCGTCCTCAGTGACAGCGTCTGGGGCGGCGGCGTCTTGGGCGGCTGTGTCCTGGTCGGCAATGTCCTGCGCGGCCGGGCCGCTGGATTCGGTCATGGGGAATTGGATATCACGGACCTGCCGGGCAGGGACACCGACCGGGCCAAGCTGCTCACGATCCAACTCGCGGTGTGGCGACTTGCCGGTGCCCGGCAGCCGGGCAAAGGTTGGGCCATGGCCAGGCCAACGGCGAGGACACCGACGACAGCGGGCGGTGACGCGGACGCCGAGCTGCCGGAGTCGGGCGTCCGGCTGATGGCCGAGTACGACCGGCATCTGCGGTCGGAGCGACGGCTGTCCGAGCACACCGTTCGCGCCTATCTCGGCGATGTCGAGAGCCTGCTGGCCCACCTGCACCGACTGGGCGTCGACGATCTCGACACTGCCGAGCTGACCGATCTGCGCAGTTGGCTGGCCCGACAGCAGACCACCGGCGCTGCCCGGGCGAGTGTGCAGCGCCGGGCGGCAGCGGTCCGGGTCTTCTGGGCCTGGGCGCAACGGACCGGGCACACCAGCGGTAATCCCGCCTCGGGCCTGAAGTCGCCGAAGAAGCAGCGCCGACTGCCGCCGACGATCGACCAGGATGTGGCCGCCAACATGCTGGCCGCGGCCATCGACCGGGCGGAGGAGGCCGACGGTCCACTCGGCCTGCGGGACGTGGCCATCCTGGAGACCCTCTATGCCACCGGGATCCGGGTCTCCGAACTCTGCGGACTCGATCTCGCCGACCTGGACCGGGATCGTCGGGTGCTGCGAGTCTTCGGCAAAGGCAGCAAGGAGCGCGCCGTCCCGATCGGACTGCCGGCCCTGCAGGCGCTGGAGCGTTGGCTGGATCAGGGCCGCGGTCTGCTGGCCGGACCGAAGTCGGGCAACGCGGTCTTCCTCGGGGAGCGGGGCGGGCGGATCGATCCGCGCGTGGTGCGACGGATCGTGCACCGTGCCCTCGACGTCACCGACGGCGCTCCCGATCTCGGTCCGCACGGCTTGCGGCACGCGATGGCCACCCATCTGCTCGAGGGTGGCGCCGACCTGCGCAGTGTGCAGGAGATGCTCGGCCACTCGTCGCTGGCGACCACCCAGATCTACACCCACGTCACCACCGACCGGCTGCGCCGGGCCTTCGAACAGGCCCACCCGCGAGCCTGAACGGCAGCCGGGACCGGGCTGGCTGCTGTTTCGCCGGCGTTAACGTTTCATTTCATATTGAAATTTCCGTAACTTCCACTTCCGGAATCGCGGTGAACCGGCCAGGCTTCAGGGAAGCCGGTTCCTCTCCGGCTCCGAAACCCCGTGGAGGTCGCATGTCACCGCACTCCCGCCGCTGGCCGACGCTGATCCTTGGCTTGACGGCCGCGCTCGCTCTCACCATCTCGGGCTGCTCGTCCGGCGGAAATGATCAAGGCAGCAGCACGGCGAAGAAGTCGATCAGTGTTGCCACCGACGATCCCGTCACCCTGAACCCGCTGCGGCAGACCATCGCCTTCGACCAGACCATGTCGCTGTTCGCGCCGCTGACCTTCATGGACAAGGACGGCAAGCTGGAGTACGTCGCTGCCGAGTCGGTCAAGAGCGACGACGCCACCCATTGGACGATCAAGCTCCGCAAGGGCTGGACCTTCCAGAACGGCGAGCCGGTCACCTCCGACAGCTACGTCAAGGCCTGGAACTACGAGACCTATGGCCCGCATGCGTGGGAGAACAGTGGCGAGCTCGCGAACATCAAGGGCTACGACGAACTGAACCCGGCCAGCGGAAAGCCCAAGATCAACAAGTTGTCGGGCCTGAAGAAGGTCGACGACACGACGTTCACGGTGCAGCTGAAGAGTCCCGACGGCCAGTTCCCGGTGCAACTGTCGCAGGCCCAGACGGGCTTCTACCCACTGCCCTCGGCGGCGTACGACGATCTGGACGGATTCGCCCACAAGCCGATCGGCAACGGCGCGTTCGAGATGGACGGTGCGTACCGGGAGAACCAGCCGATCACGATGAAGGCCTGGTCGGGCTACCAGGGCAAGAAGCCGACCGTGGACGAGATCGTCTTCAAGCCGTACACGGACATGACCACCGCCTACACCGACGTACAGGCCGGCAACACCGACATCCTCTTCGTGCCGGCCTCTCGGATGAACCAGGTGAAGACCGACTTCGGTGATCGGGCCTACGTGTTCCAGGGACTGGGCATGAACTACCTCGGACTTCCGCTGTGGGACAAGCGCTATCAGGACAAGCGGGTCCGTGAGGCGATCTCGATGGCGATCGATCGACAGGCGGTGAGCAAGGCGATCTACGGCGGCATCTGGGAGCCGGCGACGGCGCTGACGCCGCCGGGGGAGCCGGGCACGCCGAAGGGCCTGTGCGGCGAGCTCTGCACCTTCAACCCGAGCAGGGCGAAGCAACTCCTGGCCCAGGCCGGCGGCTGGTCCGGATCGATGGAGATCGTCTACCCGGGCGGAGCGGGACTCGATGATCTCTACAACGCCTATGCCAATCAGCTGCGGCAGAACCTCGGCATCAAGGATGTCACCGCGACACCGACGACCGACTTCCCCGAATTCCAGAAGCGTCGCAACGAGAAGGACCTGAGCGGCCCCTACTTCGCCCGCTGGGGAGCGCTGTACGCCAGCCAGCAGAACACCCTGCGCTCCTTCTACCTGAAGACCGGCGGCTGCGTGAACTGCGTTCCCTACTACACCGACGAGGTGAAGAAAGGCATCGAGAAGGCCGACGGCGAGCTTGATCAACAGAAGGCGATCGAGGGGTACGTCGACGTGCAGAAGATGATCATGAAAGACTTCCCGGCGCCGCCGATGTTCTTCGAGAAGTACACCTACGCGACCTCGAACAAGATCGCCGAACTGGTCCCCACCTCGGGTGACGTCGACCTCAGCCAGACCAAGGTGGCTGCCGGGTGAGTGCGGTGAACTCGCAGTCCGTGACCGAACAACTGCAGTTGATCTTGAATCGGGTGGACCGGATCGGCGACTTCGATCACTTTCCGGGTGTGGACGAATTGATCAGCTCCTTCGACGCCTTGGTCGATGAGCATCCGGGGGCGTTGTCCCGGCGCCGGATCGGGACCTCCCGACTGGGCGAGCCGCTGTGGATGTACTCGGTCGGCGACGGCCCGGTCGACGCGCTGATCTACGCTGGGGTCCATCCGAACGAGCCGATCGGATTCTGCACCGTGCTGCAGCTGGCGACCGAGCTGTGCACGGACCCCGGATTCGTTGCCTCGTTGGGATGTCGGTGGCACATCGTCCCCAACATCGACCCGGACGGGACCCGGCTCAACGAGGGGTGGTTCCACGGCCCGTTCGACCGTGTCTTCTATGCCCGGCACTTCTACCGACCGGCACCAGCCGAGCAGGTCGAGTGGTCGTTCCCGTTGGCCTACAAGGACGCGTACTTCGATCAGGTGATCCCCGAGACCTTCGCCCTGATGCGGGTGATGGACGAGATCCGTCCCGAGCTCGCCGTTGCCCTGCACAACGGTGAGTTGGGTGGCGTCTACTACTACCTGAGCCGCAACATTGAGGGGGCTGTCGGGGCCCTGCATGCGATCGCCGCGCATGTCGGACTGCCGTTGGACCGAGGGGAGCCCGAGTCACCGGTGGTCGACAGCTACGGGCCGGCGGTGTTCGGAACGATCAGCACCGAACGACAGTACGACCATCGCGAGCGGCTCGGACTGCCCCGCAGCGATGATGCCAGCGGCGGTTCGTCGGCCGACTATGCCGCCCGACACGGCACCCTGAGCCTGGTCGCCGAGCTGCCCTACTGGACGCATCCGGCGATCGATGATCAGAGCCTCACCGATCATCGATACGTCGAGCTGTTGCGGGCGGCCGCCGACGAACTCGATCACGACATGCACGCTCTGGCACTGATTCTTGATCGCGCGGATCCCTATCTGAGCAAGCAATCCCAGCTCGTTCGGGCCAGCCGGGCCTTCATCCCGTCGCTGCTGGATTCGGCCGAGGCCGAACGGCGCCGGGCCGAGCACGAGGATGCGGAGCGACGGGCCACCGTGGCCGAGGCCTTCAGCCTGGCCGATCGGAACCGCTGCTTCCGGTTGCGCTACGGCGGCATGTTGCTGCGAGCCGTCGAGGGTGAGACCGCCCGCGGTGCCGCACCGGCGCCCCTGCATCGGCTGACCGGAGAACTGGGGGAGCTCTACCGGGGCTGGCAGCGGGAGGCCGCCGAGCACGGTGCGGCGCTGGCACAGGTGCCGATCCGTAGCTTGGTCGGGGTGCAGTACGCCGCGACCCTGGCGCTGCTGGCCGCGCTCCGGACCGAACCCGGCGCGGACTCATGATCAAGTTCATCTCCCGCCGGGCGATCGAGCTGGTGATCGTCTTCTTCGGCGTGACGTTCATCATCTACGCCGCCGTGTTCGCCCTGCCCGGTGACCCGATCGAGGCGTTGAACGGCGAGGGCAGCCAGCCGCTGCCGCCGAATGTCGTCGCGCAGCTGCGTTCTCAGTACCACCTCGACGAACCGCTGCTGCAGCAGTATCTGCGCTATCTCGGCCAGCTGTTCAGCGGCAACCTCGGCACCGACTTCCACGGAGTTCCGGTCGCCGATCAGTTGGCCGCCCGGTGGCCGGTGACGATCCAGCTCGCGCTGACGGCCTGGACGATCGAGGTCGTGATCGGTGTCGCGCTGGGACTGATCGCCGGACTACGCAAGAACTCCGCCATCGACCGGGGCGTGTTGATCATGACGATCTTGATCACCTCGATCCCGATCTTCGTGATGGCAGTGGCCAGCCAGCTCGTCTTCGGTGTCAAGCTCGCCTGGTTCCCGATCGCCGGAACTGCCGACGGCTTTCCCCGTTCCTACCTGCTGCCGGCCCTGGTCCTGGCGATCTACGGACTGGCGGCGGTTGCTCGGCTGATGCGCGGCAGTGTGGTCGACACGATGCAGTCGGACTTCGTCAGAACGCTGTGGGCCAAGGGATTGCCCGGCCGTCGCGTGATCGGGGTGCACGTACTGCGGAACTCCTCGATCCCGGTGATCACCTATCTCGCGATCGATCTCGGCGCCCTGCTGGGTGGTGCGATCGTCACCGAGGGCATCTTCAACCTGCCCGGTGTCGGGCAGTTGCTGTTCACCGCGATCCGCACGCATCAGGGCCCGACCGTGGTCGGCATCGCCACCGCGTTGATCATCATCTTCCTGCTCACCAGCGTGCTGGTCGACGTGATCAACTCGGTGCTCGATCCGAGGATCAGGGCCGCATGATGACCGATCACACGAGGAGTGAGCGATGAGTGACGCGGTGCTCGCCGATGCCACCACCGAGGTGATGGCGGCCCGGCCGATCGCCCGCCGCCGCGGTGTCTGGCACGCCGTACGCCGTCGCGTTCTGTTCTGGCTGCCGTTGGGGATGCTGGCGATCCTGGTCTTCCTCGCAGTGGCGCCCGGGCTGGTTGCCGACATCTTCGGCCACGGGGATCCGCGAGCCTGCGATCTGAGCCACAGCGCCCAGCCGCCGTCGCCGGGCCACCCCTTCGGGCTGGACCTGCAGGGGTGCGATGTGTTCGCCCAGGTGATCTACGGGACCAGGGCATCGTTGACCGTCGGCTTGTGCTGCACCGTGATCGCGCTCGGGATCGGGCTGATCATCGGCACCGTGGCCGGCTACGTCGGCGGCTGGCCGGACATGTTGTTGGCCCGGGTGACCGATGTCTTCCTGGGATTCCCGTTCCTGCTCGGCGCGATCGTGGTGCTGAACAGCCTCGGTGGCCGTTCGGTGTGGACGGTCTCGTTGGTGTTGGCATTGTTCTCCTGGCCGACGATGGCCCGACTGGTGCGTACCTCGGTGAGGGCCACTCGTGATGCCGAGTATGTCCAGGCAGCTCAGGCGATGGGCCTGCCGACCCGCCGGGTGGTGGGCCGCTACCTGCTGCCGAATGCGGTTGGCCCGATGCTCGCCGTGGCGACACTGACCGTCGGTGGCGTGATCGTCGCAGAGTCGACCCTGACCTTCCTCGGGCTGGGCCTGAGACCGCCGTCGATCTCCTGGGGCCTGCAACTGGCGACTGCCCAGTCTCGATTCCAGCAGGCACCGCACACGCTGATCTTCCCGGCGATCTTCCTGGCGGTGACCGTGTTGAGCCTGATCACGCTGGGAGACGTGTTGCGGGATGCTGTCAATCCGAAGGGCCGAGGCTGATCAGGGGCCAGCATGGCGATGACGACCGATCGACCGACGAGGAGCGAAGCAGATGACAAACGGATATGACGCGGCACTGGTTCGAGAGGCGGCACCGTACCTGGCCTCCTGGATCGAGTTCCAGCGTGGGCTACTGCGCACTCCCGGCGTCCAGGTCGCCATTCGGGTCGGTGGTGACCTGGTCTTCTCGGAGGCGTTCGGCCTCGCCGACGAGCCGGCCGGCGTGCCGCTGCGGGCCGATCATCTGTTCCGGATCGCATCGCATTCCAAGACGTTCACGGCGACCTCGGTGCTGCAGCTGGTGCAGCAGGGCAAGATCAGATTGGACGACCCGATCGACCGGTGGGTGCCGGAGGTGGCCGACGCAGAGGTCGGGTCCGTCACGGTGCGAGAGCTGCTCGGGCATCAGGGCGGCGTGATCCGGGACGGACTGGACACCGACTTCTGGCAACTGATGCGCGACTTCCCGAGTCGGGAGGAGTTGATCAAGCTCTGTCGTGATCATGGTCGCGTGTTCGAGCCGAACGAGTACTTCAAGTACACCAACGTCGGTTACTCCCTGCTCGGGATGGTGATCGAGGCGGCCAGCGGCCTCAGCTACCACGACTACGTGTGTCGGCACGTCATCGAGCCCCTCGGGCTGACCAACACCGGCCCGGAGTACGACCCGGCCCGGCGGCAGCAGTACGCCGCCGGCCACAGCGGACTGTTGGACGGAGCTGAGCCTCGGCAGGCGATCGGGCACATCGACACCCAGGCGATGGCGTCGGCGACCGGCTTCTACTCCACAGCCGAAGACCTGACCCGCTACGGGGCGGCGCACTTCTTCGGCGATGAACGGCTGATCACCGACGCCAGCAAGCGGCTGATCCAGCGCAGGGAATCCACCGTGGTGGCCCACGACAAGCCCCAGGGTCGCTACGGGCTGGGGATGGACCTGACCAAGATCGGCGACCGGGAATGGGTCGGCCACAGCGGCGGCTACCCGGGACACATCACCCGGACCTACATCGATCCGGCCGGCGGGGTGGTGGTGTCGGTGCTGACCAACTGCATCGGCGGTCCGGCAACTCAGCTCGCCGACGGAGTGATCAAGTTGCTCGATCTGGCGGCGGCCGCGCCGGCCGAGAACAGGCTGTCCGACCGGATCGACGCGGCCGGGTTCACCGGCCGCTTCGCCAACCTGATGGGGGCGATGGACATCGCCCTGCTCGGCGGGCGGCTGGTCGGACTGTACGCCGCTGCCGCCGATCCGACGGCGACCTGGGACGAGCTGCGGCCGATCGATGCCGACACCCTCGAACTCGTTGCTGAGGCGGGTTTCGGGCCGGTCGGTGAGCGTGTCGAGATCGTCCGGGATGCCGACGGCAAACCGGAGCTGGTGCGCTACTGCGGCAGTTCGCGCTGGCCGGTCGAGGTGTTCCGGCAGCGCCGATCCGCCCAGATCGCCGCCATCGGCCGACCGGGCGGTGATCTTGATGACGACCGATGAGCCGCCCGGCGACGACTGGCAGCGCGATCCACGCCGGACCGAGTTCGTCGAGCAGTTCGGGGTGGCGCGCTCGCTGGCCGGGTCACCGCGGATGGAAGGGCGGGTCCTGGGCTACCTGATGACCAGTGATCAGCCGTACGTGTCGGCCCAGGAACTCGCCCGCGAACTGCACGCCAGTGCGGGATCGATCTCCACCACCTGCCGCAACCTGATGGAGGCCGGGTTCATCCATCGGCACGCGGTGCCGGGCGATCGCAACCACTACTACCGCGTCGACGATGACATCTGGGGCAGCTTCCTGGCCGGTGAGCGTCGATTCCTCGATCAGCAGCGGCGACTCTTCGACGACCTGCTGGCCGAGCTGCCGGATCGGCTGGGCGGTCCGCGCCGGCGGCTCCAGAACGCTCGCAACTACATGATCTGGCTGGCCACGTACCACAAGAAGATGCTGGCCGATTGGCAGGAATACAAAGCCCGGCTCGACGCCGGTAATGCTGAGCAACCCGCCGATCCCGACGGCACCGCAGCCGGGACCGGCGCAGATGATCTTGAGGGGGACAGGTGACTGATCAGCCGGTACTCGAATTCCGTCAGCTGACCGTCGACTTCCGGGTCGACAGCCAATTCCAGCCTGCCGTCTCACAGGTCAACCTCGAGTTGAACGCCAACGAGGTCTTGGCGGTCGTCGGCGAGTCCGGTTCGGGTAAGAGCGTGACCGCCCTGGCCAGTGTGGGACTGCTGCCGACCAACGCCCGAGTACGCGGATCGATCCGGTTCGCAGGTCGCGAACTGCTGACCGATGACCGGGCAGCGGTTGCTGCAGTTCGCGGCAGCCACATCTCGATGATCTTCCAGGATCCGATGAACGCGCTCGATCCGGTCTTCACCATCGGTGCACAGCTGGTCGAGATGCTGCGATGCCACACGCCCGGACTGGGCCGGCGTGCAGCCAAGGCGCGGGCGGCTGAGTTGCTTGCCATGGTGGAGATTCCGGAGCCGGAGCAACGCCTCGGCTATTACCCTCATCAGCTCTCCGGAGGGCAGTGCCAGCGGGTGATGATCGCGATGGCGCTGGCTTGCGATCCGCAGGTGTTGATCGCCGACGAACCGACCACTGCTCTCGACGTCACCGTCCAGCAGGAAGTGCTGGACGTGCTGCTGGCGCTTCGGTCCCGGACGTCCTGTTCGATCATGATCATCACTCACGACATGGGTGTGGTCGCCGACGTCGCCGATCGGGTGGTGGTGATGCGATCGGGTGCCGTGGTCGAGCAGGCAGCGGTCCATGATCTCTTCGATCACCCGGAACACCCGTACACCAGGACCCTGCTGGCGGCCGTCCCGCGAAGTGATCCCAGCGGAAGAGTTGATCAAGTGGCGCCGAGCGAGGTGAGCTCGCAGCCGGGTCCGAACTCTGCCCCGGATCAGCCGAACGACGCGGTCCTCACGGTTGACGATCTTGTCGTGCACTACCGCGCGCGACGAGGCAGCCGGCGCCGTCGGGGAGCCGCCGCCGACACCGACGACGCCACCGCGGCGGACGGCCGGACCGTATCCGCGGTACGGGGCGCCAGCTTGCAGATCCGTACCGCAGAGACGCTCGGCCTGGTGGGCGAATCGGGGTCCGGGAAGTCGACCATCGGCAAGTGTGTGCTCGGGCTGGCGCCGATCAGCGGAGGCGACGTGCGGGTCGGCTCCGTCTCGATCGGTCGGGCCGGATCGGCCGAACTCAGGGCCGCCCGGTCCCGGATCGGCGTGGTCTTTCAAA
>DATCVL010000333.1:0-5870 GCA_036566865.1 Microlunatus sp. | reverse complement strand
GTCGGCGCCGGTCGGGTCACCAAGATCATCAAGTGAGCCACTCGCTCTCCTGGTGATCACCTGATCCACCGCCAGGACGTCGCTGTGACGTCCTGGGCCTGGTGAACAACTGATCCGGCCGAACGGCCCGGACCGGCATCTGCCGGCCCGGGCCGTTCTGCATTCTCCGATCGGAAGACACCGGCGCATGTCACCGGCCAGGGATAGAAAGGCACGATGGAGGCCAACACCGAGGCGATCATCCGGCTGGCGTGGGCGCGGCAGCTGTCCCTGGCCGACGATGCGCTGGAGGATCCCGAGCGCTTGATCATGGTCGAACGGGACGATCTGCTGTCCTTCATCCGAGTCTGCGGTGCGGCAGTCCTGGCCGGCCCGGCCGAACTGCTGGAGCGGGTGGATCATGATCATCGGGCCGTAGATGATCATGGGCGGCTGTGCGATCCGCACCTGTTGTACGGGCTGCTCAGCGATGACCAACGACGTACTGCCCGGTTGCTGGGCTCGGCCGAACTGTCCTACACCGACCAGTACTGCGACGAGCCGGGTCTGGACGGTGCGGCCATCAACGACGATCCCGAAGCGGCCGAGGTGGTGCAGCGCTGCTGCCCGCCCGACGACGTCACCGAGACCAGGCTGAACGATCCGACCCAGCGCTATGTGCTGTACGACGACAGCGATCAGCCGGTGGCGCTGGCGATGGCCCAGGACTGGATGCAGGTGATCGCGCCGCTCAGCGTGCTGGTCGCGCTGCCGTTCCGCGGCCGCGGTTTCGGCCGTCTGGTCGCCTCGGCCGCGGTCAACGACCTGCTCGACGCCGGGCAGATCCCCGGCTGGCGGACCCGATCGGAGAACCGGGCGTCGATGGCCGTCGCGCGCAGGCTGGGCTTCGACCCGGCAGGCAGCCAGACGACCGTGTTGCTGAACTCGGCGCACGGAAATTCCACCTGACAATGACCGTGTCCAAAATGGACATAGACATGAATTGTCCAGCTTGGACACGAGTGGAATTCGTTTCGATGCGAAGACGGCGCCAGTACTTTCGCAAGAGGACCGCTTTTGTCTTAATGAATCTCCTTCAGCACTTGCGGAAGTCCAACATTCTTCTAGGGTGAGTCCGTGGTCGAGAGATCAGGTGATGGCGCCACGCGCCGGGGGCATCCGAGCCCGATCACTGAACCACGTTTTCTGTCGTTCCTCAGCGGCGCGGCGATGGCCGATATCGGCGATCAGGCCTGGATCGTGGTGCTCGCCTTCGCCGCTGCTCAGTCCGGCGATCCGCTGGTCGCGACCCTGACCGTTGCGGCCGGCACCATCCCGCGCGCGATCCTCGATCTGGTCGGCGGCGCGGTCGCCGACCGGTTGCCCACCCGGCCGGTTCTGGTCGGAGCCGCCTTCGTCCGGGTGCTGGTGCTGGCGCTCGGCGTGCTGGCCCTGATCCAGTACCCGGAGCACACGATCGCGATCATGGTCGTGGTGGCAGCGTTCTTCGGCGCAGCCGACGCCCTGCACAAACCGGCCGTCGGCACGATGCCTCGACAGTTGGTGCCGGTCGACCAGCTGGTCCAGGCTGCCGGTCTGCGGCAGTTGATCAATCGGACCGCGCTGCTGGTTGGACCGGTGCTGGCCGGCTTGGCGCTGGCCGCCTGGGCCTTGGCCGGCGCGATGGCCGGTCTGATGGCCATCTTCGCCGCTGCGGCCATCCTGCTCAGCCTGGTCCGGATCCGCTATCGACGCGAGCTCGCCCCGCGCCAATCCGTCCTCGCGTCCACCAGGCAGGTGGTCGGCTATCTCCGCGTCGATTCCACCGCGCGGGCGCTCACCCTCACCATGGTCGGGTTGAACTTCTTCGTGATTCCGGTGATCAATGCCGGCATCGCGATCCGCGTTCACGACCAGGGTTGGGGTGCCCACACGCTCGGCCTGCTGACCGCCTCGATCGGCGTCGGCGCGATCGTCGGCACGTTGGCCGCGTTGCTGCTGCGGCCGCGGTACCCGATGCGCTTCGCGCTGGTGCTGCTGGTCTGCCAAGGCTTCGCCCTGGCGCTGTCCGGGGTGCTCCCGCAGATCGGCTCGGCGATCTCGCTGGCACTGGTCGGACTGACCGCGGGACTGTCCTCGCCGATGCTCGGCGGCACCACCCAGACCATCGTGCGGGAGTCGTACATCGGCCGGATCTACGCTCTCTTCGCGCTGGCCGACGATGCCTTGATCCCGTTTGCGCTGATCGGCTACGGCTTCTGCGCGCGGGCCATCGGGGTCGAGGCGACGACAGTGATCTGCGGGCTGGCGATGGCCGCGCTGATGGCCATCGGACTGCTCCGCAAGGCGCTGCGGAATCTGCAGTTGGGCGATACACCCGAGCCCCAGGACGCGGCAGAGGAACCGGCCGCCGAGGAATCCACCGCAGATCAGGAGCAACCGCGGGCAGACGAGCGGCGGACCCAGTCGGGCGGCGATCAGGAGTCCGGCGGGACGGACTCGATTGCCGATCAGTCCCGGACCAGCAACGCCACCGGATAGCGGTTCAGCAACTCGTCGACGGGCACCCGGACGCGGCAACGCCGGCCGGTCAGCCGATCGGTCCAGTCGCCCGCCGGCAGATCGATTCCGGTGTCGCGCCATCCACCCTGCTCGGCCAACCCGTACGGAAGTCGGGTCGCGACCGCGATCAGACCGCCGCGATCGAAGGCGACCAGGTGCCGTGCGGCCGACCCGTCGGCGTACACCGGGCGGTAGTCGTCCAGGCTCAGCTCGCGGCGGGCTCGAAGCGCCCGGCTGGTGACCCAGAGCTTGGCATCATCAAGGTCGTCCGGCGGGGGTGGCTGCTGTGCTGTCAGTTCGGCCAACCTCCGACGTCGCCGGTCGAAGTCCACCGGGCGCCGGTTGTCCGGATCGACCAGGGAGTCGTCGCCGAATTCGGTGCCCTGATAGACATCCGGCACGCCCGGCGAGAGCAGCTGCAGCAGCTTCTGACCGAGGATGTTGTTGATCACCGCCGGTCGGATCTCGGACCGGAAGTCGGTCAGTCGGGCCTGCACCGCCGGGTCGTCGTACGTGGTGTCCAGGGCTCGGTGGACGGCGGCCTCGAAGTCGGCATCCGGGTCCAGCCAGGTGGTGCCGACGGCGGCCTCCCGCATCGCCTTCTCGGCGTATGCATGCAGTCGGTCGCGGTCGACCGTGCCGACGGTGGCGACCAGTTGCCAGAGCAGGTAGCCGATCGTCGGCTCGGGCATCGGGGCTGCCGTCATCAGGGCGCCGCACAGCTCCCGCCATCGCTTCGGGACCTCGGCCAGCACCGCGATCGCAGCCCGGACATCCTCCGAGCGCTTGGTGTCATGGGTGGACAGTGTCGTCATCGTGTCCGGCCAGTGCTGCTGGCGTTCCTGCTGCACGGCGTGGAAGGCGTCCGGCTCGATGCCGATCGCATCCGGATTGCCGCCGACCTCGTTCAGGCAGGTCAGCCGATCGACGCGATAGAAGGCCGTGTCCTCGACCCCCTTCGCCATCACCGCGCCGGACAACTGGCAGAACCGGATCGCCAGCTCATCGGCCGGGTCGCAGACCCGGGGCAGCAGCGCACGGACGGTGTCGGCCCACTCCGGATGATCATGAACGGACTCGGACAGGGCCGCGACCATCGGCTCGGTGCGGTCGGGTAGGTACCCGCGATAGACCGGCAACCGGGCCGCGGCATCGGTGATCACCGCCCGAGCCTGCGGCAGTTCCGGCGCCAGCGCTGCGATCCGGCGCAGCTCGGATCCGAACAGTTCGGCCAGCACCATCCGTTTGCCGGCCCGTTCATGATCATCGGCACTCAGCCGGTCGCCGGTCAGCTGCCGGTAGATCGCCGTCAGCTCACCCTCGGCGGCCGGGTCGATGAAGACGCCGGCCAGGTCGTGCAGGGCGTCGTAACCGGTCGTGCCCTGCACCGGCCAGTCGGGCAGCCGCTCGCCGGGCTCGAGGATCTTCTCCACGATGATCCACGCGTCCGGTGCGATCCCGCGCAGCCGTTCCAGGTACGCCGCCGGGTCGGCCAGGCCGTCCGGGTGATCAACCCGCAGTCCGGCGACTCCCTGCCTGATCAACTCGGCGATCCGGCCGTGGGTGGCGTCGAACACGGCCGGGTCCTCGACCCGGACCGCGGCCAGCGTGTTCACCGCGAAGAAGCGGCGATAGCCCAACTCGGTGTTGGCCAGCCGGAAGCTGACCAGTCGATAGTGCTGCCGGTCATGGACCTCGATCGGCGTGCCCTGGCCGGTGCCGGAAGCGATCGGGAAGCGGTGCTCCCAGTAGCAGAGCCGGCCCTCGCTGATCCGGAGCTCGTCCAGGGCGCCCGGATCATCGCCGAGGATCGGGAGCAGCAGCTTGTCGGCGGTCCAGTCGATGTCGAACCAGTCCGCGTACGCCGATTCCCGGCCGTGGCTGAGCACGTCCCACCAGGCCTGATTCTGCTCCGGCACCTGGACCCCGAGGTGATTCGGCACGATGTCGACGATCACCGGCAGCCTGTGCTCGGCCGCGGCGTCCAGGAGTTCCCGAAGACCGTCCTCGCCGCCGCGCTGCGGATCGAGCCGGGTCGGGTCGGTCACGTCGTAGCCATGATCGGAGCCGGTTGCCGAGGCGAGCAGCGGGGACAGGTAGATCCCGCCGACGCCCAGCTCCGCCAGATAGCCGACCAGCCGGGCCGCGTCGTACAACGTGAAGCCGGGGCGGATCTGCAGGCGGTACGTCGAACTCGGCACACGCGTCACAGCACCGACCCTAGTGGGCTCGGCCCCGACTCCTGGCCTGATCGGACCGGCCAGTCCGTCGCCTTCGGACCGCACCAGCCCACGGCGCTGTCCGAACGGGGTGGCAGGCAAGCCCGAACCCGGTGGTCGGTCAGGCGCGGACGCCGAAGGTGCGGCTGGTCGGGTCGAAGACGGTGTGGGCCGTGCCGAAGACCGCTGCGATCCTGCCGTCGTTGATCAAGGCATCCGGCGTGCCGGTGATCAGCCGATGATCATGTATCAGCCACAGTCGATGCACCATCCGCAGGGCCAACTCGACCTCATGGGTCGACACCAGTACGGTGATCATCTTCTCCCGCGCGAGCCGCTCCAGCAGGGCCAGCAGGTCCACCCGGGCTCCGACATCGAGGAAGGCGCTCGGCTCGTCCAAGATCAACAATTCCGGCTCGGCAACGAGGGCGCGGGCCAGCAGCAGCCGCTGCCGCTGCCCGTCGGACAACTCCGCGAACCGCTGCTCGGCCAGATCCGTCGCCTGCAGGTCGGCCAGTACCTCGTTGATCAACCGATGATCACGTTCGGTCAGCCGGCTGATCAGACCGAGGTAGGGATGGCGACCCAACTCCACCACCTCGCGGCCGGTGAGCAGCCCGACGTCCACCCGTTCGGTCAGCACCACGGCGGTCCGGCGGGCCCGGTCCCGCGGCGACAGCCGGAGCAGGTCATGATCATCTCCGCTGTCGGAGCGAAGCAGGATCCGCCCGCCCAGCGGCGGTTGCAGCCCGGCCACCGTACGCAGCAGGGTCGACTTGCCGGCCCCGTTCGGTCCGAGCACTGCGGTCACCCGTCCGGCGGGCGCCTCCGCGCCGATCTGATCGACGATGACCCGGTCCGGCTCAGCTGCGGGCCAGCGCCTGGTGTGCCGATAGCCGACGCTGAGATCCTGCAGCCGCAGTCCGCCGACCGCCCCGAGGTTGATCATCAGACCGCTCCCGCCGCAAGCCGTCGCGATCGCAGCAACACCACGATCACCACCGGAGCCCCGACCAAGGCCGAGGTGACGTTGATCGGCAGTACGGCGTCCTCGCCGGGGAGTTGGGCGACCACCGAACAGAGGCTGGAAACGATCACGCCGACCAGGAT
>DATCVL010000332.1:0-5092 GCA_036566865.1 Microlunatus sp. | reverse complement strand
TGCGCGGTGCACAGCGCTTCTTCGCCGGTTGGGTGAAGGTGGCGACGAAGATCCCGATCCTGACGGTGATCGTGATCGTCGGCGGGCTCGGCGCGCTGGCGCTGCCGGCCCGCGGCCTGGAGTTGGCCCTGCCGGACAACGGCAGCGCCGCCGCAGGATCGCCGGCCCGCGTCACCTACGACCTGATCGGCAAGTACTTCGGCCCGGGCTACAACTCACCGTTGATCGTGACCGCCGACATCGTCACCTCCGACGACCCGCTGGGTGTGATGGACGATCTCAAGTCCGAGATCGAGGAACTGCCCGGGGTTGCGAGTGTTCCGCTGGCGACGCCGAACCAGAATGCCGACACCGGCATCGTGCAGGTGGTGCCGACCTCCGCCGGGAGCTCCGAGCAGACCAAGGAACTGGTACAGCGGATCCGCGATCTCGCTCCCGGATTCGAGGCCGAGCACGGCACCGCAATCGCGGTCACCGGCACCACCGCGATCCAGATCGATGTCTCGGACAAGCTCGGCGGCGCGCTGCTGCCGTTCGGCATCCTGGTGGTCGGCCTGTCGCTGGTGCTGTTGATGATGGTGTTCCGGTCGATCGCGGTGCCGTTGAAGGCGGCGGTGGGCTACCTGCTCAGTGTCGGGGCGTCGTTCGGTGTGGTCACGCTGGTCTTCCAGCACGGCTTCCTGTCCGACCTGCTGAACGTCGACAAACAGGGACCGGTGCTGAGCTTCCTGCCGATCATTCTGATGGGCATTCTGTTCGGGCTGGCGATGGATTACGAGGTGTTCCTGGTCTCCCGGATCCGGGAGGACTACGTCCACGGCGGGGACCCGCACCGGGCGATCCGTACCGGTTTCGTCAGTTCGGCCCGAGTGGTGACCGCGGCCGCGGTGATCATGTTCTCGGTGTTCGCGGCCTTCATCCCCGAGGGCGATTCGACGATCAAGTCGATCGCGGTCGGCTTGGCCACGGGCGTCTTCGTTGATGCGTTCATCGTCCGGATGACTCTGGTGCCGGCGGTGCTGGCGCTGCTGGGCAAGGTGGCGTGGAAGCTGCCGACCTGGATCGACAAGCGGCTGCCGTCCTTCGACGTGGAGGGCGCCGAGCTGGCCCGGTTGGTGGAGCTGCGGAATTGGCCTGCGCCGGACAGCCCGGCATTGATCAGTGCCGAGGGGCTGACCGTACGCGTTGATCGGCACGGCTCGGAGAAGTTGATCTTCGATCGGACCGACGTCGAGCTGCTGCCGGGGCAGGTGCTGGTGGTCGGCGGTGAGGACGCTGAAGCCAGGTCCAGCCTGTTGTGGACGCTGTCCGGTCGGATGCGTCCGACCACCGGGAAGCTCAAGTCCGTCGGACAGGTGCTGCCGCAACAAGCCGGTGCCGTACGCCGCCGGATCCAGCTGGTCGACCTGGCAACCGTCGATGATCAGGTTGCTGCGATCAGTGCGGCTCGCGATCGGCAGACAAAGGTGATCATGGTCGATCACACCGAGCGGCTGGAGCGGGGTGCACCGGCCGGCGCGTTGTCGGAGTTGATCAACGACTGCCGGGTGAACGGCCGGGGTCTGGTGCTGTCCAGCTCCGATCCGGAACGGCTCGCTGCGCTGCTGCCGAGCAGCTATCTGCAACTGCGGCTGGCTCCGGTCGGCGTCGATGATCACCAACTGTCCCCCGCACCGGTCTGATCCAGAGCAGCCGAACCGACAGCAGACAAGCAACAAGATCGAGGAAGCATGATGTTCCGTCTTGAACGTACGACCGGCAACCGACGGTTGAGCTGGGTGTCGGTGGTCGGCGTACTGCTGGTCCCGATCCTCGTCGCGGCCGGGTTCCTGGCCGCGACCTGGGACTCGACCTCGCGCTGGGGCAAGGTGCAGGCGGCCATCGTCAACAACGACGAAGGCACCAAGATCAACGGCCAGACCGTCCCGCTGGGACGGCAGTTGTCCGGTGGGCTGGTGGATGCGGGATCCAACCATGACGACTCGGACCGGAACAACTTCGACTGGGTGATCACCGACACCGACGACGCCTCCGACGGATTGGCCGACGGGCAGTACGCAGCGGTGGTGACGATCCCGAAGAACTTCTCGGCCAGTGCCACGTCGTACTCGGCCAACAAGGGAGACAAGGCCGAACAAGCCACCCTCGACATCGCCACCTCGAAGGTCTCCGGGGTGACCGATGCGGCGATCGCCCAGGCGATCTCCAGCGCAGCGGTGTCCTCGATGAACAACCAGCTGACCACGTCCTACCTGGACAATCTCTATCTCGGCTTCAACCAGACCTCCGACGGGATGAAGAAGTCTGCCGACGGTGCGAACAAACTGAACGACGGCGCGGGCCAGCTCAGCGACGGGATCGGCAAGTCCGCCGACGGCTCGCAGAAGCTGACCAACGGTCTTGATCAACTCAGCGACGGCACCAAGCAACTCTCCGACGGTCTTGATCAAACCGACACCGGCACCCAGCAGCTCGCCACCGGCACCCAGCAGTTGGCGACCGGGATGAAGCAGACCGATACCGGCGTGACCAAGCTGGACGCGGGCGTGGGCAAGCTGGACAAGAACACGGGCGCCTTCACCAAGGGCGCCAAGCAGACCGCGACCGGGGTGAAGAAGTACACCAAGGGTGTCGGCAAGTACGCCGACGGCGTGAAGCAGTACACCGACGGCGTGTCCGGTTACACCGACGGTGTGAAGCAATACGTTGACGGCACCAGCCAGCTGACCGGCGGCCTGCCCGGCTACACCGACGGAGTCAAGCAGTTCGCCTCGGGCAGTGCCGACTATGTCCGCGGTGTGGGCAGCGCTGCCGATCAGGTGTCGGCGGCGGTGATCAAGCAGGCGACCCCCAGCGATGCGCAGATGGCGGGGATCTGCGGCCAGAAGGGATTGAGCGACGACCAGTGCAAGGTATTCGCTGCTGGAATGACGATGGGGGTCAAGGCCGGCGCCGAAGGCACCGCAACCGGGATGAAGCAGGCGGTCGGCGCGCAGTCCGAGTCCGGCCAGAAGATGATCACCGGTGCCAAGCAGCTCAAGCAGGCTTCGAACGGGATCTCCGGTGGCGCCTCGAAGCTGGACAAGGCCGGCGCCAAGCTGACCAAGGGCGGCGACAAGCTCGCCGGCAGCGGCACCGAACTCGGCAAGAGCAGCAAGCAGATCAGCGGCAGCGGCGACCAACTCGCGACCGGGGCTGGGCAGCTCGCCGACGGCGCGAAGCAGCTGCAGACGGGCATCTCCGGCATCCACGACGCCACCGGCAAGCTCAGTGACGGCACCGGCAAACTCAGCGACGCGACCGCCAAGCTCAGCACCGGTGCCAGCAAGCTGGCGACCGGCACCGGCAAGCTGGCTGACGCCGGTGATCAACTGGCCACCGGCACCCAGCAGTCGGCGACCGGCTCGGCCCAGTTGACCAAGGGTCTGCAGCAGCTCGACACCGGCGGCGACAAGCTGGCCGACGGCACCAAGAGTCTGGCCGACGGTTTGGGCAAGGCAGCCGACCAGCTGCCCTCGTACTCCAAGAGCGACCGGACCCAACTGTCCAAGGTGGCCAGCGTTCCGGTCACCGCCGATCAGGGCGACGAGCTGTTCTCCAACGTGGTCACCACGACGCTGCTGATGGCGCTCGCCCTCTGGATCGGTGCCCTGGCCACCTATCTGGTGGTCCGGGCGATCCCCCGGGACGCGTTCGGATCCTCCAAGTCGTCGCTCCGGCTGGCGCTGGAAGGCGTTGCCCCGGGCGTGATCATCGGCGCCGTCCAGGCGGTGGTGTTGTCGGTGATGCTCGGCGTGCTGTTGGATCTGTCGGCCGGCCGGGTGGTCGGGCTGCTCGGCTTCGCGCTGCTGGCGGCGGTCGCGTTCGTCGTGATCAACCACGCCCTGGTGGCGTGGTTCGGCGGCATCGGCAGGTTCGTGTCGCTGGCTGTGGTGGTGCTCTCCACCGCCGCCGCACTGACCACAGCGCTGCCGGACTTCTTCGGTGTGATCAGGCCCTATCTGCCGATCACGCCGGCGCTGGACGGCGCCCGGGCGATCATCACCGGATCCTCGGCGGGCAGCCAGATCGGGGTGCTGATCGGATGGCTGGTGATCGGTGCAGTGGCCGGCATCCTGGCCATCGCCCGCCGCCGAGTCGCACCGTCGGTGGTCCCCGCCATCGGCTGAACCGGGTTGCCGTCCCGGCCGCGAACTGCGCCGGGGAGCGGGTTCGGCTCGTTCCGGCCCGACGGCGGATTTCCTGCCCGGCCGGCACGGTGCAGCCGGTCGAGTGCTCGGATCGTAGGATCGGGCGCGGATGGGTCGGATCGAGGAGGCCAGGGTGACGCGGGACCGAGGGCAGTTGGAGGCCGACGTGATGCGGCTGCTCTGGGACGCCGACGAGCCGCTGACCGCCAAGCAGTTGCAGGCCGGCTTCGCGGATCCGGCACCGGCGGTGACGACCGTGCTGACCGTGCTGGATCGGCTGCGCCGCAAGGGCCTGGTGACCCGCTCCGACGCCAAGACCAACATCACCTTCGTCGCGGCCCGGTCCGAATCCGACCATGCGGTCGAGAGCATGTTGCAGTCCCTGGACGCGACCGGTGACCGGCAGGCCGTGCTGCTCCGGTTCGCCGGTGACCTCGACCGCGACGACGCCGATCTGCTCCGGCAGGCGCTGGAGGGGCGGGACCGGCGGCGTACCAGGGACCGCGGATGATCATCGCGCTCGCGCTGGCCGCGTACGCACTGATCACGCTGGTGTCAGCCCCGCAGCTGCTCACCCGCGGGCATTGGCGGGTGCACTACCCGCGGCTGTGCCTGACGCTGTGGTATCTGATCTTCCTGACCGGCGTCGCCGCAGCGGTCGGATCCGGTGCCGTCGCGATCGGGTACGGCTGGCGGGTCCAGGTCGACGGGGACACATTGGCCAACTCGTTCGGCTTCGGCCCGGCCGACTGGATCGGCCCGGCGACGCAGGTGATCGGCGGCATCATCGGCTGGTCGGCGCTCGCGATCGGCGGGGCCCTGATCAGCCTGGTGGCCACCCGGACGCAGAAGTTGATCATGGCCCAGCGACGGATCCGGGCCGACGTGGACGAGCTCGTCGC
>DATCVL010000331.1:0-1866 GCA_036566865.1 Microlunatus sp. | reverse complement strand
CGATCACGCAACCGCTGCTCGTTGAAGTCGGTGTCGCCGACTCGGCTGACGTCGCTGACGAACCACCAGCGGAGCGGATCGGGCCCGTACCGATCGAGTAGTTCCTCCGGGCTGCTGAGCTCGGCGATCGGTGCCGACTTGGAGATCTTCCGACCGCCGGACTGCAGGTATTCGTGGACGGCGATCCGGGTCGGCAGCGGCTCACCGGCGCTCAGCAGGGTTGCCAGCCAGAAGACCGCGTGAAAGCGGATGATGCCTTTGCCGATGACGTGGATGCGGGCTTCGGCAGCGGTCCAACGTCGGCGGTACCCGGTCGGATCGGTGCCGTAGCCGGGAGCGCTGATGTAGTTGCACAACGCATCCCACCAGACGTAGATGGTCTGCCCGGGATCGTCGGGGACGCCGATGCCCCAGCCGTCGGACCGAGCACTCGGCCGGGAGACGCTGTAGTCGTTCAACCCGGCCCGGATGAAGCTGAGCACCTCGGCCCGTCGATGCGCGGGCTGGATCTGCACGCGTCCGGAGGTGATCGCCTGCTCCAGTCGCTGCTGGTAGCGCGACAGCGCGAAGAACCAGTTCTGCTCGGTCACCTGCTCGGGCGTGCTGCCGTGCTCGGGGCATCGCCCGTCGACCAGTTCGGCAGGTTGGTAGAACTGCTCGCAGCCCGCGCAGTACAACCCGGTGTAGCTGCGCCGGTAGAGATCGTCACCGACCCGCCGCCACAGCTTTTCGACCGCTGCTCGATGCCGCGGGTCGGTTCCGGTGTGGATGACGTCGTCGTACGCGACGCCGAGGCGGTCGGCAAGCCGGATGAACCCCTCGCCGACGGTGGCCACGAATTCGGCCACCGGCACCCCGGCAGCAGCCGCGGCGGCCACGTTCTTGCCGGCGTTGTCGTCGGTGCCGGTGAGCAGGTAGACCGACTGCCCGCGGGACCGCTGGTGTCGGGCGAGGACGTCGGCCTGGACGTACTCGAGAGCGTGGCCCAGATGTGGCCGGGCATTCACGTACGGAGTGGAGGTGCTGATGAAGGTTGTCATGATCGGCTCCTGGATGGGTGCTCGCATCCGGGAGAGCCGGTCATCCGGATCCCTCGGACTGCGAGGGAATCGGATGTGTGCGTGATCGATCGACCGGTTGCCCTCAACCGGTGCGCATGACGTTGATCACGAAGCGGGCTGCGCTCATGGGGTCATTGTGAGCAGCCCGTCGGGGGCGCGTCGAATCAATTACGCTGCGGCCATGCGATTCGATGATCAGGTCGTGTTCATCACCGGGGCGGCGCACGGGATCGGCGCGGCGACCGCGCGCCGGCTGCACAGCGAAGGTGCAACGGTGGTGATCGCCGACCATGATCAACAAGCGGCCGAACAGGTCGTCGGTGATCTTGCTGGCCGCGCTGTTGCGGTGCCCTGCGATGTCACCGACCGATCATCGGTCGACTCCGCGATGAGTGTGGTTCGGGAGTCGTACGGGCGGCTGGATCAGCTGATCACGGTGGCCGGTGCCTCGCGGCCGATGCCCGTCTTCGACGAGCAGCCGGACGAGCTGTGGGAAGACCTGCTGGAGATCAATCTGGTCGGCGTGATGCGGAGCGTCCGGGCCGCTGTGCCGCTGCTGAAAGGCAGCGATCGTGCGGCGGTGGTGATGATCTCCTCGGTGAACGGGGTGGCCGCCTTCGGCGAGGAGGGGTACGGCGCCGCCAAGGCCGGAATCTCCAACCTGGCCATGAATCTGGCTGTTCGCTACGCCGCGGACAAGATCAGGTTCAACGTGATCGCGCCGGGCACCGTCAACACCAGGGTCTGGCAGGAGAAGCCGGAGTCACTGGACCGGATGCGGACGCTCTACCCGCTCGGCCGGATC
>DATCVL010000330.1:0-6090 GCA_036566865.1 Microlunatus sp. | reverse complement strand
CGTGATCGGCAGTGCCTGCGCGATGATCTCCGATACCGGGACACCGTGGTAGTAGTCGTAGCCCAGATCACCCCGTACGGCATGACTGAGGAAATTCCAGTACTGCTGGGGAAGTGGTTGGTCCAGACCGAGCCGATGGTTGATCAAGGCGATCGTCTGCGGGGTCGCCTGACGACCGGCCAGCGTCCGGGCGACGTCGTTGGGGACGACGAAGAACAACGCGAAGACACCGAGAGTGATCAGCCACATCACCAGCAGGCCCAACAGGATCCGCCGGATCAGGAATCTGATCATGGTCAGACCTCCTTGCCGGTCAGTCGCTGGCTGCGCGGGTCGAACGCGTCCCGGACACCGTCGCCGAAGAGGTTGAACGCCAACGTGGTGATCAGCAGCGCGAGACCGGGGAAGACGGTGAACCACCAGGCCACCCGGTAGTAGTTGCCGGACTCGGCGATCATGCCGCCCCAGTCCGGTGCCGGCGGCTGCAGTCCGAGCCCGAGGAAGGACAACGTCGCCTGGACGACGATCACCACCGGGATCAACAGCGTGGTGTAGACGATCACTTGCGCCAGCACGTTGGGCAGGATGTCGATGAACATGATCCGCAGGTCCCGCGCGCCGAGGGATCGAGCGGCCTCGACGTATTCGCGCTCGCGGATCGAGAGCACCTGGCCACGTACGATTCTGGCCACCGAGGCCCAGCTGAAGAATCCGATCACCAGGATCGTCACGGTCAGTCCGGGCGAGGTGATCGACACCAGCGAGATGGCCACCAGCAGGAACGGCACCGACAGCACCACATCGACCAGCCTGGCCAGCACCGTGTCGACGACGCCGCCGAGGAAGCCCGCGGCCAAGCCGACGAGGACACCGATGGCGACCGTCAGCAGAGTGGCCACCACCCCTACGCCGAGCGAAATCCTTGCACCGTAGGCAATCCTGACCAGGATGTCGCGACCAAGATCATCGGTGCCGAGCCAGAAGGTGCTCGACGGGCCGCGCGGCAGACCGTCGGCGGTCAGCCCGATCGCGTTGTACTGCTCGTTCGGTGGATGCCCGGTGATCACCGTGAACAACGGCGCGAAGATCGCGACCAGGATGATCACACAGATCACCGCACCCGAGATCATCGCGACCCGGTCGTGCCGGAGCCGTTGCCAGGCAAGCTTCCACGGCCCACGTCCTTCGATCGACTTGACGCCTTGCAGCGTGGCAGCGTCCTGCTCGGTGCCGACGGCCCGGGACCCGACGGTCATGGCTGGCCCCCTGGTCGGGACCCGGGGCCGGCGTCGGCCGGCGGCGTCGGCGGAATCGGTGGCGTATCGGCAGTGGCCAGCAGGGAATCATCGATCTGCGGACGGGACGCGGCCAGATCCTCACCCACCTGGAGCGGATGGTGGCAGGCGGTGCGGTGCTCGGCATGATCATTCAGCACCGGGATCAGCGCGGGCTCGACGTCGACGCAGTCCTGTCGTGCCTTGTTGCAGCGCGGATGGAAGCGACATCCGGTCGGTGGCAACGCGGCAGACGGCAGGTCGCCCCGGAGCACGATCCGGGTCCGGGAGTCTGAGGCATCCGGATCGGCGATCGGCACGGCCGACAGCAGCGATCTGGTGTAGGGATGGCGAGTGGCGTCGAAGAGATCCTCGGTCGGAGCGATCTCCACGATCTTGCCCAGATACATCACCGCGATCCGATCGCTGACGTGACGGACCACCGACAGGTCATGGGTGATGAAGACATAGGTCAGGCCCAGCTCGGCCTGAAGATCCCTGAGCAGGTTGATGATCTGGGCCTGGATGGAGACGTCGAGGGCGGACACCGGCTCGTCGCAGACGATCAGTTTCGGCCGCAGGGCCAACGCCCGCGCGACCCCGATCCGTTGCCGCTGGCCGCCGGAGAATTCGGCCGGGAACCTGTTGTAGTGCTCGGGATTCAGCCCGACGAGCTCCATCAGCTCCTGCACCCGGCGCTTGCGTTCCCGGCTGGCGCCGATGCCGTGGATGGCGAGCGGATCGGCAATGATCGAGCCGACCCGGCGGCGTGGATTCAGCGACCCGTAGGGATCCTGGAAGATCATCTGCAGTTGCCGGCGCAGTGGACGCATCCGGCTGGTCGGCAACGCGCTGATGTCCTGCCCGTCGAACCACACCTGACCCGAGGTCAGCGGATACAACCGGGTCATGCATCGGGCCAGGGTCGACTTGCCGCACCCGGTCTCGCCGACCAGCCCGAGCGTCTCGCCGCGGCGCACCTCGATCGACACCCCGGCGACTGCCTGCAACTGGAAGCGATGGCCGGTGATCGATGCCGATCCGATCGGGAAGGACTTGTGTACGTCCCGCATCCGCAGCAGGACGTCGGCGGAATCGGCATCGCTGCGCTCGGTCGAGGCTGCCGCGATCGTCATGACACCTCCCGATGGCCCATGATCTGGTCTCGCTGATCGGCCCGTCCCGCCTCGTCCGGACTCAGCCAACACGCCGACCGATGATCGGCCGCGCTGAAGACGGGAGACAACGGCGGCTTGCCGTCGAAGCAAGGGTCGAAGGCGTACCGGCAGCGCGGCGCGAACGGGCAGGGCGTGCCGTCGGCCAGCAGACTGGGCGGGCTGCCCGGGATGGGGGTCAGCCGTTGCCTGACGTCGCCGTGGCTCGGCAGTGACGCCAGCAACCCTTCGGTGTAGGGGTGATGGACGTGATAGAAGATCTCCCGACGCGGGGCGGTCTCCATCACCTGTCCGGCGTACATCACCAGCACGTCGTCGGCGATGTCGGCGATCACCCCGAGGTCGTGGGTGATCATGATGATCGAGGTGCCGAATTCGCGCTGCACATTCCGCATCACCTCGATCACCTGCGCCTGCACGGTGACATCGAGAGCGGTGGTCGGCTCATCGGCGATCAGCACCTTCGGATCGAGCGCCATCGCCATCGCGATCATCACCCGTTGCCGCATGCCGCCGGAGAACTGGTGCGGGTAGTCGTCGATCCTGGAGGCGGCCTGGGGGATGCCGACCAGCGTCAGCAGGTCGGCCGCACGGCGCCGGGCCTGCTGCTGGCTGATCGATTGATCATGGGTTCTGATCATCTCCACGATCTGCCAGCCAACCCGGTAGTACGGATGCAGGCTGGACAACGGATCCTGGAAGATCATCGCGATCTTGGCGCCCCGGATCCACCGCAGCACCGAATCCGGCGCGCCGATCAGATCCCTGTCCTCGAAGAGAACCCGGCCGCTGATCCGGGCCCGGCCGCTGAGTCCGAGGATGGTCATCGCGGTGACACTCTTGCCCGAGCCGGACTCACCGACGATGCCCAGGGTCTGGCCGGCCTCGACATCGAACGAGACCCCGCGAACGGCCCGTACCAGGCCGTCCTGGGTCGCGAACGAGACGTGCAGGTCCTGCACCTCCAGCAGCGCCATCGCCGTACTCCTCTCGCCTGAACGTTGCCGTCAGAGTCCGAAGCCTCGAGGTTGGAAGAACCCGGCGGGCCAGCGTCACCTGACGCATCGGTGGCGTCGGCCCGTCGGGAGATCAGGAACGACCTCCGCAACCTGGTGAGAGGTGCTATCCGCCCTGCTTGTCCTTGCTCAGCCAGACATTCGCCGGGTCGTAGTCCTGGATGGACGGCAGGTAGACGGTGTTGTGGACCTGCGATGCGTGGTAGTTGGCGTTCTGCGGGCTGGTGATCGGGAAGAACGGCGCCTGACTCATCACCCGCTTGTCGGCCTGCTGCCACAGGGCCAGCGACTCGTCCTTCGTCTTCGCCGTCGAGGCCTGGGCGATCAGCTTGTTGGTCTCGGGATCGTCGTAGAACCCGAAGTTGCTGCCGACCGGCGGGAATGCGGACTTGCCGTAGAACAGCGGCCCGAAGAAGGACAGTGCCGCATTGCCGTACCAGTCCGGACCCCAGCCCCCGATCGCCAGATCCCACACGCCGCGCTTGGCGACCGAGGGGACGGTCAGGTACTTGTTGTAGAAGTCAGCCTTCGGCGACGGCACCCCGGTGACCTTGATGCCGACCTTGGAGAGGTCCTGCTGGACCACCTGGAAGGCCTTCTTCTGGCCCTCGGAATCGTTGCGGTACAGGAATTTCAGCGTCATCGCGTCGACGCCGGCCTGCTGCAGCAACTGCTTGGCCTTGGCGGTGTCGTAGCCGTACGGATTGAACGCCTGGGCGCCGTCGATGCCCGGCGGCAGCACGTTGGTCAGCGGCGGATTCACCGTCGGGCCACCGAGCACCTGGACGATGTTGGTCCGATTGATCGCGTACTCGAGAGCCTGTCGGACCTCGAGCTTCTTCAGCGCGCTGGAGTTGCTCGGCGACACCATGTTGAAGACGATGTACGGGTTGGACGAGGCGGTCGGGCCGAGATTCAGGTTCGGGTCCTTGGCCGCGATCAGCTGGGGCAGTTGGGACGGCGGGACGAGGTTGTCGAACTGCATGTCCGCGCTCGGCGTACCGGTCTGCAACTGCTGCTGGGTCGACTCCTGGGTCACGGTCTCGTTGATGACGACCTTGTCCACGTACGCCTTGCGGATCGGATCCGACGACGACTTCCACGCCGGGTTGCGGGTGAGCACGATCTGCTTGGTCGGCTGGTAGGTGGCGACCTGATACGGCCCGTCGGACAGCGTGTGCTGAGCCTGTTCGGCACTCGCCGGGATGTACTTGTTGATCTCCACCGGTGCCGGGTTGAACGCGTCCATCGTCAGCATGTCGACGAAATACGACGCCGGTTGGGTCAGCGTGAACACCACCGTCTGATCATCCTTGGCCACCACGCCCGGCACGGGTGTGTCTTCGACGTACTTGCCGATCGCGGAGGCGGAAGCGGCGTCGACCTTGGCGAAGCCGTCGCAGAACGCTGCGTAGCCGACGATCAGGTCATGGAAATCCGGGATTCCACCGAAGGGTTGAGCCGGGTTGCAGGTGCGCTTGATGCCACGAACCGCATCCTGCGCGGTGACCTGCCGGGCCGGGTCGGTGTTCCACATCGCGCCCTGGCGGATCTTGAAGGTGTAGGTCTTGCCGTCGGCGCTGATCCCGCCGTTGTCGGTGGTCGGCAGTTCGGTGACCAGATCGGGTGCCGGCGTTGTGGTCTTGCCGGGGGTGGCTGGATAGGCGAACAGCCCCCTGCTGAAGAGCCGGTTGACGATGTTGTCCACCGAGTAGTAGCTGATGTTCGGGTCCATGTAGGTGACGTCGCCGGCTCCCAGCATGTTCAGCGTGCCGCCCGAAACGGGCTGGCCGGCGTTGTCACTGCTTTCACCCGACGGATTCTCGTTCGAGCCGCCGCACGCCGAGACGACCAAACTGATGGCCACCCCCGCGGCGGCGAGGCCGAGCAGGCGTCGCGATCTGCGAGGCATGCTTCCTCCCTGAAGTTGTGCCCTCCTCGTGCGGACCCAGCCGGTTCGTTGACCCCTCCGGCGGGCTCGCGGTCGGCCCGGGCGACGAGTTAGGACGCACGGCCGGCGAACGTCGGTCGACGTTTGGTGACCTCAGTAGACGCGTGCCGCCGAGGACGCGTTTTCGGTGCCGGCCAATGTCACGAAATCTCCATGCCGTCGTCATCCCGGCAGGCGCAGATATGACGGAGCTGAGCCGTTTGTCACTTTTGTCATCCGATCGTCACGAACGCCGATGCGTCCGTCGCTCCGGCGCGAGACTGAGGTGGTGGAAAGACGCCTGCTGCTGATCGAGGACGATTCGCGGGTGAGTCGTGCGCTTCGGCTGGCTCTGGAGGACGAGTGGTATCAGGTGGCCGAGGCGGCGACCGGTGCCAACGGGCTGGCCCTGTTGGAAGCCGAAGCTCCCGATGTGGTGCTGCTGGATCTGATGCTGCCGGACATGGACGGATTCGAGGTGTGCCGCCGGGTGCGGCAACACTCCCGGGTCCCGATCATCGTGGTCAGCGCCAGGAACGACAGCCATGACGTGGTGGCCGGCCTGGAGGCCGGCGCGGACGATTACGTCAGCAAGCCGGTGGTGGCCCAGGAACTTTCGGCCAGGATCCGAGCCCTGCTCCGCCGCGCCGAGCCGGTGCCGGAACACCACCTGCCGACGTTGCAGGCGGGGGGTC
>DATCVL010000329.1:0-11132 GCA_036566865.1 Microlunatus sp. | reverse complement strand
GTCGAAGATCGATGCGCCGCGTCGCAGCGTCACCGTTTCCTTGCCGGCATTGATCAGATCCGGGTCTTCCTCACCCTGGTACGGATACGGGCCGACGCCGAGCAGCCCGTTCTCCGATTGCAGCACCAACTCCACGTCATCGGGCACGAAGTTGGGCACCAGGGTCGGCAGCCCGATGCCAAGATTCACGTAGCTCCCGTCGGACAGTTCCGATGCCGCCCGGGCGGCCATCTGATCGCGGGTCCAGCTCACGCCGCACCTCCCTGCTCGTTCGGTCGGGTGGTCCGCCGTTCGATCCGCTTTTCGTTCTGCTCCGGTGTCAGCGCCAGCACCCGCTGGACATAGACGCCGGGCGTGTGAATCTCGGCCGGGTCGAGTTCGCCGGGCTCAACCAGCTCCTCCACCTCGGCGACCGTGAACCGGGCCGCCATCGCGACCAGCGGATTGAAATTCTGCGCCGACTCGCGATAGATCAGGTTGCCGTGCCGGTCGCCCTTCCAGGCATGTACCAAACCGAAATCGCAGACCAGCGCCCGCTCCAACACGAACGGCTTCTCGCCCTCGGCGGTGTCGAAGCTCCTCGTCTCCTTGGCCGGGGATGCGACCGCGACCGTGCCGTCGGCGGCGTAGCGCCACGGCAAGCCGCCGTCGGCGATCTGGGTGCCGACCCCGGTCGCCGTGTAGAACGCGGGGATGCCCGACCCGGCGGCGCGCAGCCGTTCGGCCAAGGTCCCCTGCGGAGTCAGCTCGACCTCCAACTCGCCGTGCAGATACTGTCGGGCGAACTCCTTGTTCTCGCCGACGTAGGAGGCCACGATCCGGCGGATCCGTCGATCACCCAGCAGCACGCCCAGGCCCCAGTCGTCGACGCCGCAGTTGTTCGACACCACCTCCAGATCGGTGATGCCGGCGTCCAGTACGGCCTTGATCAGGGTGTTCGGGATGCCGCAGATGCCGAAGCCGCCGACCCCGACCGTCACTCCCGAGGCAAGATCAACAACGGCCTCCGCCGGTGTCCGGACCACTTTGTCCATGCTCTGCTACCTCTCGCTTCTCTACGGGTGTCAGCCTCGGTCGGCGCGGCAGCGCGGGCTACCGCTGACGAGTCGGCGGGAGACCGGTGGCGGTGACCCGCAGGGTGTAGACGGTGGTGGTCGCCGCGATGAAGAGCTGGTTGAGCTTCGGTCCGCCGAAGCAGAGGTTGGCCGCGACCTCCGGCAGCCGCAGCTTGCCGATCAACTGCAGGTCCGGTGCGTACACCCAGACGCCTTCCTGGGTGCCGGCCCAGAGCCGTCCGGCCGCGTCGAAGCGGATCCCGTCCGCGCGGTCGTCGATCACCACCTCGCCGCCCTTGAGGCTGCCGTCGTCGCCGACGTCGAACCCGCGGATGTGGTGCCGCTGCGAGTCGACGATCAGCAGTCTCGAGCTGTCCGGGCTGAAGGCCAGCCCGTTCGGCCGGGCGAAGTCATCGGCGACCACCGTCAGCTCACCGTCCGGCGTGACCCGATAGACGTAGCAGCCGTCCTGCTCCGGCTCGGCCTGGAAACCCTCGTAGTCGGTGTCGATGCCGTAGGCCGGATCGGTGAACCAGACCGACCCGTCGGCGGCGACGACAACGTCGTTCGGACTGTTCAGCCGCTTGCCGTGGTAACCGTCGGCGAGCACCGTGACGCTCCCGTCGTGCTCGGTCCGGGTGACCCGGCGGCTGCCCTGTTCGCAGCTGACCAGTCGGCCCTCGGCGTCCACGGTGTGGCCGTTGGTGTAGTTGGCCGGCGACCGGAAGACGCCGACCTGGTTGGTGGTCTCGTCCCAGCGCAGGATCCGGTCGTTGGGGATGTCGCTGAAGATCAGGTAGCGGCCGGCGGCGAAGTAGGCCGGTCCCTCCAGCCAGCGGCCCCCGGTGAAGATCCGCTCCACCTTCTGATCGCCGCCGATGGTGAAGCGTTCGTCGAGCTTCTCCCAGGTGGTCGGGATGGGGTTGGTCAGGTCCAGATCAGACGTCGTCGGCACGGTCCACATCATGCCGTACGACCCCGGTCGGGCCAGCCGGGAGGCCGCCATGGCCACCGCTCAGTGACCGATTCGGGACCAGGGGTTGCGCGGAGTGAGAATGGGGGCGATGGACGGCGAAACAGATCAGGTCAACTCGGGGTCCGAGGTACGGCTGGCAGACCCCGATCCGAGCCTGCCCGGGGAGACCGCGGCGGGTGACGAGGCCGACCCGTCGCCGACCGTGCCGGCGTTGCGCCCGAGCGGCCGGATCGCGATCGCTCTCGCGGTCGCCCTGTCGCTGGCGGCCGTGGTGCTCGCGCAGGTCTGGCAGTCCGGCCAGCAGCCGCCGCCCGGGCGGCTGGAGACCCGCCCGCTGACCGGCTTCATCGCCGGCCCGCTGGAGTGGATTGCCATCCTGGCCGCGACCGGGACCCTCGGCTCGTTGCTGGCGGCCGCCTGGGGTTACCGGCGGCCCGATCGGGGCAAGCCGTGGAAACTGACGTCGAGGGAGTACGCCGTCCTCGGCTCGGCTCGCCGCTGGGCGACGCTGTGGGCGATCAGCGCGCTGATCCTGATTCCGGTGAACGCGGCGGACACCAACGGGGTGCCGCTGTCGTACGTGTTCGGCAGTTTCGGCGACTACCTCTCGTCCACCCAGACCGCCCAGGCCTGGCTGCTGACTGCAGCGTCGGCGCTGGCGATCGCAGTCGGCAGCTGGCTGAGCACCACCTGGCGCTGGACGATCGGGATGAGTCTGCTGGCGGTGTTGGCATCGCTGCCGACCGTGGTCACCGCCCAGGTGTCGGTCGGTGCCGGCCATGACCTGGCCACCGACATGTCGATCATCCTGACGCTGGCGACGACCCTGTGGTTCGGCGCGACCTGGTCCGGACGGCGGACGGCGGCCGCGATCGGCGTTCGCCGTACCATGCGCCGGCTCCAGTGGATCGGGAGCATTGCCGTTGTGGTGGTGATCGTCGCCCGGCTCTGGATCGGGATCTTCGAGTTGGCCGGGCGTGCGCCGCTGTCCACCCCGTACGGCATCGGGATCGGGCTGATCCTGTTGATCTTGGTGGTGCTGGCGGTACGGATCGGGCTGCGATGGCGGTTGCTGCGCGGCAGCGATGAACTTCCCCGGCTCTGCGGCAACATCGTCGACATCGCCTTGATGGTGATGCTGCTCGGCGTCCAGACGTCGTTGCTGCGACTGATCCCGCCGCGCTACCTGGTCCCGCAGACCCCGACCGAGAACTATCTCGGCTACAACCTTCCGAACCCGCCGCAGGTCTCCGAGGCATTGCTGCCCGGTCGGCCGAATCTCTTGCTGCTGGTGGTTTCGGCGCTGATGATCGGCCTCTACATCTGGGGCGTCTTCAAGCTGCTGCACGCCGGGAATCGGTGGCCGATCAGCCGGACGATCTGCTGGATCGTCGGCTGGCTGATGGTGGTGACCTTGATCGGCTCGCGGATGTGGACCTACTCCTCGGCCACCTTCAGTTGGCACATGGTCGTGCACATGACGCTGAACATGGGCGCACCGGTGCTGCTGGTGCTCGGCGGCCCGATCACGTTGATGCTGCGCACCACCCGTGCACACGGCGCCGGTGAACCGGTCGGACTGCACGACGTGATCACCCGGCTGCTGAACTGGCGGCTGGTCCAGACGCTGATGCATCCGATGCTGATCTGGTTGATCTTCGTCGGATCCCTGTACGTGTTGTACTTCTCGCCGTTGTTCGGGCTGGCCATGCGCTATCACTGGGCGCACCAGTTGATGGCGGTGCACTTCTTGATCATCGGCTACCTGTTCTACTGGCTGGTGATCGGCGTGGATCGGCCACCGCGATCGCTGCCGCACATCGCCAAGCTGGGTTACATCTTCGCGGCGATGCCGTTCCACGCCTTCTTCGCGGTTGCGGTGCTGTCCGGCGGGGCGATCATCGGCGAGAATTTCTACGTCTCGCTCAATCTGCCCTGGCTGACCGATCTGGCTGCCCAGCAACGGGCCGGCGGGCAGGTCACCTGGGCCACCGGTGAGATACCGCTGTTCATCGTGATCGTCGCGCTGGTCGCGCAGTGGTTCCAGTCCGATCAGCGGGAGGCCCGGCGCACGGATCGGGCCCAGGACTCCGGTCGGGACGACTCGCTGGAGGCGTACAACGAGATGCTCGCGGCACTCGCGGCCCGGGACCGGGCGCAGCAGGCCCGGGAGAATCGTGTTGATGACCGAAGCCGTGTTGATGACCAGGCCGGTGTTGATGATCAGGCCCGCGTCGATGATCAAGGCCGTGTTGGTGATCAGGGTCGGGAGACTCGATCATGACCAGTGCTCCGCAGTTGTCGGTGCCGGCCGACGTCGAGCAGCCGACCCGGGTCGAGCTGGACATCGGCGGGATGACCTGTGCGGCCTGTGCTGCGCGGATCGAGAAGAAGCTGAACAAGATCGACGGCGCCACCGCGATCGTCAACTATGCAACGGATCGTGCGGTCGTCACCGGGTTGCCGGAATCGGCAACGCCGGAGATGGTACAGGCGGTCAAGAAGGCCGGCTACACCGCGACTCCGGTACAGCGTGGTGATGATCCGTACGCGACCAGCCGGCCGGACCGGGCCCGGATGCTGCTGCGACGTCTGCTGGTGGCGGCCCTGCTGACCCTGCCGCTGGGCAACCTGGCGATCGTGCTGGCGCTGGTGCCGTCGCTGCGATTCCCTTACTGGCAATGGGTTTGTGTGCTACTGGCGATCCCGGTCGTGTTCTGGTGTGCCTGGCCGTTCCATCGGGCGACGCTGCGGAACCTCCGGCACGGTTCATTCAGCATGGACACGCTGGTGTCGCTGGGAGTGCTGGCCGCCTTCTTCTGGTCGGTGGTCTCGATCAGTCTCGGCCTCGATGATCAGCCGGGCTACTGGCTCTTCTGGGGGCGTACGCCGGCCGGTGCGGACTCGATCTATCTCGAGGTCGCGGCCGCGGTCACCACCTTCCTGCTGGCCGGTCGCTACTTCGAAGCTCGGGCTCGGCGCTCGGCGGCCGACGTCCTGAGCGCGCTGAATGATCTTGCTCCGAGCACGGTTCGGGTGCTGGTGGACGGTCAGGAGTACCTGATCCCGGCCGGGAAGCTTCAACCAGGACAGGAATTCTCGGTGCGGCCCGGTGAGACCATCGCGGCTGATGGCACGGTGATCGACGGCAGCTCCGCGGTGGACACCTCGATGATGACCGGTGAGCCGGTGCCGGCGGAGCTCGGTGTCGGTGCCCGGGTGCTCGGCGGCACCATCGCCCTCAACGGCCGGCTGCTGGTCCGCGCGGTCGCCGTCGGCGGCAAGACCCAGTTGGCCCAGATGGCGCAGCTCGCCGAGCAGGCGCAGGCACGCAAGGCCGCCGTGCAGCGGCTGGTGGATCGGGTGGTCTCGGTCTTCGTACCGGTGGTGCTCGGCATCGCCGTCCTCACCTTCATCGGCTGGATGATCTTCGACGGCGACGTCCGCAACGGGTTCAGCGCCGCGGTCTCGGTGTTGATCATCGCCTGTCCGTGCGCGATGGGACTGGCCACTCCGACCGCGCTGATGGTCGGCGTGGGTCGGGCCGGCCAGCTCGGCATCGTGATCAAGGGCCCGGAAGCGCTCGAGGCCAGCGGATCGATCGACACCGTGCTGTTGGACAAGACCGGCACCCTGACCTCCGGTGAAATGATCATCGAAGACGTGATCGTGATCGGATCCGGCGAGGGCGCCCGGGACTCGGTCGAATCGCCGACCGATGGTGCCGAGCTGGTCGACGGCCCGTTCACCGAGCCGACCGTCAGAGCCTTGGCCGCCGCCGCCGAGGCGCACTCCGAGCACCCGATCGGCCGTGCGATCGCGGCCGCGGTTGCTCGCCCGGCCGAGGTGTCGGACTTCGAAGCGCTGAGTGGAATGGGTGCCTCGGCATCGCTTGCCGGCCGCCAGTTGCTGATCGGCAACGGTGGCCTGTTCGCCGAGCGCGGGATCGCGATCCCGGCAACGGCGGAGTCCGCGGTCACCGATGCCGAGTCGGCCGGCAGGACTGCGGTGCTGCTCGCCGTCGAGAGCAAGATCATCGGAGTGCTGGTGCTGGCCGACCGGATCAAGGACTCCGCCGCCGAGGGGGTCAGCGCGCTGCACGATCTCGGTCTCAGCACCGTCCTGCTGACCGGCGACAACGAGCGGGCGGCCGCCGCGGTCGGCGACGCCCTCGGAGTGGATCGGGTGATCGCCGGCGTACTGCCCACCGGCAAGTCTTCGGTGATCGAGGAGTTGCAAGCCGACGGACATCACGTCGCCATGGTCGGTGACGGCATCAACGACGCGACCGCGCTGGCAACCGCCAATCTCGGGCTGGCCGTGCTGAACGGGACCGACATCGCGCTGAAGTCGGCGGACATGATCTTGGTCCGCAAGCACTTGGGCGTGATGGCCGACGCCATTCAGCTCGCCCGGCGGACCTTGCACACGATCCGGGGGAACCTGGTCTGGGCGTTCGCGTACAACATCGCGGCGATCCCGCTGGCCGCCTTCGGGCTGCTCAACCCGCTGATCGCCGGCGCTGCCATGTCGCTGTCCAGCGTCTTCGTGGTCACCAACAGCCTGCGGTTGCGTTCCTTCCGGCCCCGCGGCTCTGCGCCGGACGACCGCGACTGACCGAAGTCCGGCAGGGCTGGTCCGAATCCGACTTGCGCCGGCGGCGCGGCGAACCTATCTTTGCCGGAACGCGTTGACGGAGACGAGTAGTCAGGGATCACGCAGGCCGAGAGAGCCGCCGGTAGCTGGGAAGGCGGTCCTGCGTCCCGGGCGAAGACACTCCTGAGCGGTGGGGAGGAAATGCCCCGCCCGGCTGGCATCCGGACATCACTGTCGTTCGAGGCCGTCCGGCCCGATGGCGTACCGGACGGTGAAGTGCGGTGGCACAGCGAGTCCCCTTATCGCCCGCACTCCAAGGGATCAGTTGATGTCCTGAGGAGGGCACAGTGATCCACCACCCAATCCATGAAGGACCGAGCGCACGGCGCGCGGGTCGCGTGTTGGCCAGCGAATTGCCGCGGCACGTCGGAGAATCCGTCGAGATCGACGGTTGGCTGCATCGTTTCCGCGAGCTCAAGTCCGTCAGTTTCATGATCATCCGTGACCGCTCCGGCCTGTCCCAGGTCGTGATCATCGGACCGTACCAGCGTCCGCCGGAGGAGTCGGTGCTGCGGATCCGCGGCACGGTCACCGCCAACAGTCAGGCGCCCGGCGGCGTCGAGATCACCGACCCGCAGATCGAAGTGCTGTCGACGGCCGAGCAGCCGCCGCCGTTCGATCTGTACCGGCCCCAGGTGCCGGGCAACCTGCCCACCGTTCTCGATCATGCTTCGGTGACGCTGCGGCATCCGCGGTTGCGCGCACTGCACACGCTGGCGGCGGCGTCGGTCACCGGCTTCCGTCGCACACTTGGTGATCATGGTTTCACCGAGATCCACACGCCCAAGGTGGTGGAGTCGGCGACCGAGTCCGGGGCGAACGTCTTCGGTCTGGACTGGTTCGGCCGGCGTGCCTACTTGGCGCAATCGCCGCAGTTCTACAAGCAGATCATGGTCGGCGTCTTCGAACGGGTGTACGAGACCGGTCCGGTCTTCCGGGCCGAGCCGCACGACACTGCCCGGCATCTGGCGCAGTACACCAGTCTGGACGCGGAATTCGGCTTCATTCATGATCATCAGGACGTGATGATCATGGTCCGGGAGGTGATCGCGGGCATGGTGGAAGCGGTCGAGAGCGGTGCGTCGACGGAGCTGCAGTTGCTGGGACTCGAGCTGCCCAAGGTGCCCACGGAGATTCCGCAGCTGCATTTCGCCGAGGCGATGCGGCAGCTCGGCAAGGATGATGTTGATCTTGCTCCGGCCGACGAACGGGCCTTGAGCGCCTGGGCGTTGGAGGAGTACGGCAGCGAGTTCCTGTTCGTCACCGGCTATCCGATGGCCAAGCGGCCCTTCTACACCCATCCGGAGCCGAGGCGGCCGGCGTACAGCAACAGCTTCGACCTGTTGTTCCGGGGGCTGGAGTTGATCACCGGCGGGCAGCGGCTGCACCGGCACGCGGACTACCTGGCGGCGCTGGCGGACCGTGGCGAATCGGCCGAGCCGTACGCGAGCTATCTGGAGACCTTCGCCCACGGGATGCCGCCGCACGGCGGCTTCGCCCTGGGCCTGGAACGGTGGGTTGCTCGGCTGGCCGACGTCGACAACCTCCGACTGACCACGCTCTTCCCGCGCGACCTGCACCGGCTGTCGCCATAGGCCGGGTAACCCGGATTGGGTGAGATGGGCACCGACATCGGTGCGCATCTCACCCAAACCCGGTTGGACAGCGGGGACAGCGAGTGATCATGCCGGTCCAACCGCCTCGGATCAGCACTTCGGCAACCTGCCGGGCGATGGCGCAGGGCTCGGCCTGCACGTCGACGCGTCCATAGCGAAGCGTCACCTCGCCCCGCAGCAGCGCGTCGTTGTCCCTACGGAAGTCACGGAACCGATCGACACCGACGTGACCGCGGTGCCCGTCCAACTCGACGAGAAGGCCGTACTGCCGGTAGCGAACGTCGCGATAGATCCGGCGACCCCCTTGCAGTGCTGGGGCCTGCCGGGTTCCGCGGGGCAGTCCGTGGGCCCGCTCGACGTCTCGCAGATAGTCGAGTTCGAGCACCGACTGGGCGCCGTCGCTCACCGCGTCGAGGACGCCCAGGATCTCGCGGCGGCCGGCCAACCGGGTGCGCCGGTTCAGCGCCCGGCGGAGCCGTTTCGGAGTCGTCAGCCGTCGCTGGACGGCGTCGGAGATCCAACCGTCAACGCTGCCAATGACGGAATTGCCTGCTCTGGCAAGGAAAGCTCCTTCGCACAGGTCGAGCACGGTGTCGTCGATACCGGTTCGCGGCAGAGAGCCCACTGACCGAGCGCGTACTCCCGGACGCTCTCGGCTGAATATCCACGGCTCTTCGGAGATCCGGTGTGTCCCGTGCGGCAACAGCACCAGTACGGACGACGGCGGATCGTCGACCAGCTTGTGCAGGTAGGCCGCGGCCGCGCCGGCGACCCGTGCGCTGTCGCCGCCGCGCAGAACGCCCGCCCAGGCAAGACTCATCCATCCCACCGGTGCCGAGTTCGTCAGCAGCACGCCGGGCGCGAGCCGCTGCCAGTGACCATGATCAACAAGCCGCTGTTGGCTCCGGGCGCCGAGGCCGAGCGCAGTGGCTTGCTCGCGGGTGACCACCGCGGCCTGCTGATGGATCAGTCGCAGCAACTCCGGCGACGGGTCGTGGCGTGAATGCACGCCTCGGACTCTGCGGTACCCGGCCGCGGGAATCGTCGGCTCGACGCAGATCTGTGGACAACTTCGCAGATCGGGTGAGATCTGCACCGATGACGGTGCGAATCCGGCCCGTTCCCCGGGAAGCAGGGCCTAGCGCCAGCCGATGCCGGTCAGCCAGTTGGCGCACAGCTGCTGCCATTGGGCGACCAGCGGTTCCTCCTCGTCGGCGAGACCGAGACCGTGTCGGCCGTGCCGGAAGACGTGTGCCTCGAACGGGACGCCGGCCACCGCCAGCGCGGTCATCAACTCCAGCGAGTGCAGGGCCGGTACGCCCTCGTCGTCGCTGGTGGTCCAGATGAACGACGGCGGGAAGTCCTCGGTGACCCGGGTGCTGGGGGAGAGGTCGGCGAGCATCTCGGCGCTGGGATCATGCAGCAGGTTGCGCGCCGAACCGATGTGCAGGTTGGGAATCCGGCCGCTCAGCGTCTCGCGCAGATCGGTCACCGGGTAGCAGAGAATCGCGGCATCGGGTTGACCGGAGAAGGTGTAGGACTCGGTGCCCATGACGTCATTGCTGTCGGTCGCCAGCATCGCAGCCAGATGCCCGCCCGCGGAGAATCCGAGCACCCCGAGCCGATCGGTCGCGACCCGGATCCCGGCCCGGCCGGACCGCAACTCCCGCATCGCTTGCCGCCCGTCGTGCAACGCTCCCGGATGGGCGCCATCGCCGATCGTGTAGCGCAATACCGCGGCATGCAGTCCGAGGGTGTTCAGCCAGCGCGCAACCGGCTCCCCTTCATGATCAGCAAGGTGGGCGTAGCCGCCACCGGGCAGCACCAACACGGTCGGGCGCGCGACATCATCGATCGGGTACGTGGTCAGATCCAGCGGCATGGGCGAATC
This sequence comes from Microlunatus sp., assembly GCA_036566865.1. Taxonomy (GTDB): domain Bacteria; phylum Actinomycetota; class Actinomycetes; order Propionibacteriales; family Propionibacteriaceae; genus Microlunatus. The sequence goes on along the minus strand of DATCVL010000329.1, from coordinate 938 downwards.
TTGGCATGCCGTCGATCTTGATCAGCACGCTGTCCGACACCGTCGATCGGAATGGCGTCCGCAGCTGATCCGCCATGCACCCCGAACTTGATCAGTAAGCAGCAGTCACCGCGCGGCGCTCTGGGTTTGCTGGTTGCGCGCCTCAATCGAGGTAGGCGTACGCGGTCACCCGGGAGATGCCCAGCCGCACGGCCACGCTCTCGACGCCCTTGCGCATCCCGAACGCGCCCTGCCGGCTCAGCCGGGTCAGAACGGCGATCCGATCCGCCCGGCTGAGTTGATCAACGGGCTTGCCGACCTGGCCACGGCCCATGCCTCGATCCGGCCGGACGTCGAGCGGGCCCCACGTCTGCGTGAGTTGGCATGATCTTGGTCCGGTCTGACCGGGCCGGATCGCCAGCACAGTTTCAACCACAGAAGGAGAAACCATGACGAAGACCGCCGTCCACACCACCCGGGCACCGCAGCCGGCGGGACCGTACAGCCAGGGGATCGAGGCGAACGGCTTCTTCTACACGGCCGGATTCGGCCCGCAGGATCCGACCACCGGTGCCGTTGCCGAGACCGTGGCCGAGCAGACCCGGCAGGTGCTGCGCAACATCCAGTCGGTGCTCTCCGAACGTGGGCTCACGCTCGATGACTGCGTCAAGACCACGGTGCACCTGGCGGACTTGGCCGACTTCGCCGAATTCAACCAGGCGTACCAGGAGTTCTTCTCCGAGCCGTATCCGGTCCGGACGACCGTCGGCTCGCAATTGGCGAACATCCTGGTCGAGATCGACGTGGTCGCGGTCCTGTCCTGACCTCGGCCCGAAGAAACACAGCGGCCCGAGCTCTCGCGAGAGGCTCGGGCCGTTGATCGGTTGGTCGGGGTGACAGGATTTGAACTTGTCAGATCCAGGCGAGGATTTCGATCACAATTGCCCTGGCTAGGTGAA
>DATCVL010000328.1:0-7543 GCA_036566865.1 Microlunatus sp. | reverse complement strand
CCCCCGCCGTTGACCACGACGATGCCGGGGCGCGGCCGGCGGACAACCGGCAGCGCGAAGGCCACCGCAGGCGCCGGAGTGAAGGCGCGATAGTTGTCGAAGAGGTGCGGGCCGAAGATCCCGCTGCCCGCGGCGATCTCGGTCACCGAGGCATCGGCCGTGGTGGTTTCCACCGACCCGGTGCCCCCACCGTTGACGAATTCCAGATCCGGCGCACCGGCCTGCTCCAGCAGCGTACGGATCGCCCGGACCGAGCGCCCACGGCGCTCGGCAAGCTCGGGTACGGACCGATGCTGGATGGCCCGAACGGCGGCGGATTTGATCATGGCGCCCGGCACCGCATTGCCCAGACCGGCGATCTGGGCCTCGTACGCCATCACGCCGACCAGCCGAAATCCCTTACGGGACAGCACATGCCGGGCCAGCGACAGCATCGCCTCCGGGGTGTGCAATGGCGATCGATAGACCCCAAGATGCTGACCGGCCACGTCCAGTGAGGCATCCAGCTCCAGGCACACCTTGATCACCGGGCGACGGTCGGGACGCGTCACCGCATCGACCAGATCGAGTTGGCGTGGATCGTCGATCATGATCGTCAGCCGGTCCGCGATCGCCTCGTTCGAGGTGAGTGTCGCCATCGCCGAGCGATCAGCGCTCGGGTAGCCGACGACGACATCATCGATGGTGCCGGCCAGCCAGATCCCTTCGGCGAGCGTGTAGGCCAACACGCCGGCGACACCCTCGACCTGCTGACACGCCTCGATCAGCCCGCGCACCCGCAACGACTTGCTGGCGATCCTGATCGGCTTGCCGCGAGCCCGCTCGATCAACTGGCCGAGGTTGTATCTGAGCGCCTGGAGTTGCGCCATCATCAATGGCGGATCCAGCTCCCGGGTGGCAGCATCGATACGGGGCCAGTACACGGCGGGATCGGTCCAGGATGATCCCTCGTCGAACGCTGCGAGCTCGATCATCAGAGCACCTTCCGTACGGGAATCAGGGCCAGCGCCCCGGCACCGGCAAAGATCACCACCGCGACGAAGAGCAACCAGAAGCCGTCCGCGACCACCACCAGTGCAGCACCGGCGAGCGGGGCGAAGGCCTGCGGGATGGCGTAGGCGATGTTCATGATGCCCAGGTCCCTGCCGCGGCTCTCGGCGGCCGGCAATACCTCCGTGGCGAGGGCTTGATCAACAGCCAGAAACGCCCCGAATCCGAACCCACACAGGATTCCCGCAATGATCACCGTCGGCAAGGCGGGCACGATGATCAAGATCAATCCGGCAGCTGCCTGCAGCACCGCGGTGATGATCACGTACCGTTTGCGCCTCCCGGCCCGATCGGACAACCGGCCCACGATCAACGAGGCTGCCATCGAGGCCAGGCAGTAGATCGCGGTGATGATCACCAGCATGGTTTCGGCCGGACCGGCATCCATCCCCAGCCCGAACATCAGGAAGTAGAGCAACAGCGTGGTGGTCAATGCGTTGCCGGTGTTGACCAGTACCCGGCTGGTCAGCGTCCACCCGAAGTCCGGATACCGCCCTGGCGAGATCCAGAACCCCCGGATGAATGCGCCCAAGCTCGTCAGCGGTCGATCCGATCGATCCAAGACCGCGTCCGGCATCCGCACCACGAAACCGATCGCGGCGAACACCAACACCAGCGCGACCAGCAGATAGCCCAACTGTTGGGACAGACCCAATCCGACGACCAGGCCGACTCCGAGCAGCACTCCGACCGGCTGGGGTGCGGCCATCCATCCGGATACGGTGGCCCGCTGCAGCACCGGAACCTGATCGGAGATCACCGCGGTCAGCGCGGCCGTCATCATGCAGAATCCGATCAGAGTCAGCGGCCAGAACACCGCAACCCCGGTGATCGACTGCTGCTGGCCGAGCAAGATCAACGCGATCGCGAACACGGCTCCGCCGGTCACGACCCAAGGACGACGCCGCCCGTACACCGAGGTGGTGCGATCGGACAGCGCTCCGGTCAGCGGATAGGCGATCACGGCGCAGACTCCGGCGATTCCGGAGACCACTCCGAACGCCACCACGTTGCGCACCCAATCGGCCGGATCAAGATCAAGCACGGCGGTCACCTGAGCCGGCAGCAGCAGCTGGATCGGGGTCAGCTGAGCCATCCAGATCCCGAACCAGGCAAGGGAAAACCAACCGATCCATCCGCGACCGACCCGGCGTCGCGGCGGGGCGGACGACGGTGACAACACGGGCTCTGGCATGGTGCTGTGATCCTGGCAGTAAACCGATCGGTTGCCAAGGGGTCAAGACGACAACACCAGCGGGTGCACAACAAGCGGCGAAATCGCACGTTCCGCTGACGAATCAGACCACCGGCAGCAGAATGGATGACGGTTCGCACCCTCTCCGAGCTGCGAGCCGGGACGCCGTCGTCGGATCCGATGCAGGCCGTTCCAGCAGGTCACGACCACCCACGTCAAGGAGGACTGATGGCTACTCGGATGAACCCGTATCTGTCGTTTCGCGACAATGCTCGCAGCGCGATGGAGTTCTATCAATCGGTCTTCGGAGGAGACCTCACCGTGTCGACCTTCGCGGAGTTTCACGCCAGCGAGGAGGCCGACGAGCAGAAGAAGGTGATGCATGCGCAGTTGGAAGCACCGAACGGCCTGGTTCTGATGGCTTCGGACACCCCGAAGCGGATGGAGCTGTCCGAGGGCAGCAGCATCTCGGTCTCGCTGTCCGGCGAGGACGAGAGCGAACTCCGCGGCTATTGGGACAAGCTGTGCGACGGAGGCGAGGTCGCGATGCCGTTGGAAGCGGCGCCATGGGGCGATGTCTTCGGCATGTGCACCGATCGCTTCGGCACCCAGTGGCTGGTGAATGTGACCCAGCCGCGGGCCTAGCGTCCGCCCGGCAAGGCGAAGAAGGAGAAGGCACCCAGCAGCGGGCAGCTCAGGCGCCTGCGGTGACCTGAGCGACAGAGAGCGGAGCGATCAATCGCCAGGCCTCGTCAGCCCGCTGCTCGGCCGCCCGCCGGCGGTCTCCGGACGGCCGATCGAGCAGTAGTTGAACCAGCCCACCGGCAACGTAGTGAGCGTGATCGGCCGCCGGCACCTGGTCGAACCCCGGCGGCCGCGCCCCGTCGGCGAAACGATCGACCAGCCGGGCCGCCAGCAGTTCGGTCAGCCGGACCGCGACCAGCCCGCGATCAGTGCCGGAGAGCCGATCCAAGATCGCGCATTGCTGCTCCCCGGCCGCGAACATCTCAACCAGCTCCGACGGGACCTCCCCGCTGCGATCGAACGGGCAGCGGTCCAGTGGACCGGCGATCTCCGCCAGGTCGGTGGCCAGCGCATCTGCAACCAACTCATGCCGGCTCGCGTAGTGCTGATGGACCGTGCTGCGGTTGACCTCGGCGGCCGTCGCGACCTGTCCGAAGGTCAGCCGCTGGGCGTCGGTGGTCTCCAACAACCGGCGGGTGGCAGCACAGATCTGGGCCCGGGTACGCCGATAGCGCGGATCGGCCGGATTGGCGACCGACCGGATGCTGGTCACGGATGGTTCGACGGGCACGGCCCGATCGTAGCGCACTACCCGACACATGTTGGCTATCCGACATCTGTCGGTTAAACTCCCAGGGTTGAATCGCCTTCTGGGAGTGAGCCGCGGGCGGAGCCCGCTAGGGAGTTGATGGTCGTGATCATCGAGGTCTACGCAGATGTGCTGTGCGGCTGGGCATACATCGGCAAGCGGCGGCTGGAGCGTGCATTGGAGTTGCTCGACGGTCGCGTTCAGGCAGCGGTGGTCTGGCGGCCGTACCTGATCGATCCGACCGCTCCGAGTCCGTCGACTGATCTGGCCGATGCGCTGGCCGAGCCGGCGATCGACGCTGCCATGCAGCGGTGCTCGCCGGGCGCGGATGCGATCGTCGTACGGCGTTCGGTTGCCGACTTGGCCATCGAAGAGTTGGCGGTCGAACGCTGGGGTGCGCAGTGGCGAGCGAGCAGCTGGGCCGCGCATCGGCTGATCACCTCCGCCTTGGACCAGGGGTCGCAGCGTCAGAACGACGTGATCGAGATGATCATGGCGTCGCATTTCGTCCAGGGCGCGGACATCAACGATCTTGCGTTCCTGCGCTCGGTGGCCGACCGGTACGGCTTGCCGGATCCGGTGGCCGTTCCCGGCGGGAGTTCTGCCCTTGCCTATCTGCAGCCGGGCGTGGATCGGGACGATCCTGTCGAGCGGGCGACCCGAGAGGCCTCGCTGTTCGGACAAGCGATCGGGGTGGCGACCTCACCGACCTTCGTGATCAACGATGTGATCATCGAGACCGGTGCGCAACCGCCGGAGTTGCTGGCCGATGCGATCGCCTTCGCTGCTGATGGGTCGACGAGCCCGATTCCCGATGAGGTACGACGTTTCCGCGCCGCCCGTTCGCTGCTGGAGCAGCGAAACCCGCGGGGTTGTCTGTATCTGCTCGAGCCGTTGCGCCCCGAATACGACGGGGTCCGCGGCTTCGAGACTCTGACGGCACGGGCCCTGGCGGCTTCCGCCAGTCTGGCGCCGGCCAAGGCCAAGCTCGAGGAATTGCTGCAGGCGCATCCTGACGATGCCTACCTGCAACTGCTGCTGGGCAAGACGTTGAAGCGCATGCAGGATCCGCAGGCGGACAAACACCTGGCCCTGGCAACAGCGATGAATCCGGAGTATCTGGACTTCTGAGCTGGATCGCTTGCGGGCGGAGTGGGGGTGTGATTGCGTCAGCACAACAGCGCCAGTGCTGACGCATCGAGTTGGGAGCATCCATGCAGAAGCTGTCCCTTCAAGCGCTCGCTCGCGAGCAACTGTCCGCGGCAGGCCGCAGCTCGGCGGCACGATCAGCCCGTACGGTCTTCGGCGGCCACGAGCACGCTCTCCGACAGACGGTCATCGCGCTGAGTGCGAACGCCAGCCTCGACGAGCACGAGAACCCGGGCGAGGCCACCGTGCTGGTGCTGACGGGCAAGGTCGAGCTGCGCGCCGGAGATGATCTCTGGCGCGGCAGTCAGGGCGACCTGCTGATCGTTCCCGATGCCCCGCATTCTCTCTACGCGTTGGAAGATTCAGCGGTCCTGCTGAGCGCCGTCCCCCGCGGTCAGCTGCGCTGAGGTCGTTCCCGGAAGATTCGGCGGCCCCGCTGACCGCGAGATCCCACGGTCTCCATGGTCCGCGTGGGCAGGACCCGCGCCGTCAGCTGACCCACCACGGGTCCCGTGGTCCCGTCAATCTCGGCGAAGGAAGCGACGCAGCACCAGGACTGCAGCACCCGCGACGGTCAGCAAACGCCGACGATCAGCGGACCGATCGGGGGGCCCACCCGTACCGGCCAGACCGCCGTGGATCCGGAACCGGCGTCGCTCACACCGGGCGCCGCGGCTGACGTCTCCGAGGTCGATGGCGCCGGACCGGACGCCGACGATGAACTGGCGAACGGCGACGAACTCGGCGTCGGTGTCGGAGTAGGAGTGCGCCTCGGTGTCGGAGTGTGCGTCGGTGTCCAAGTGGGCGTCGGAGTCGGAGTCGGAGTGGGTGTCGGCGTCGAGTCCGAGCACGTCAGTTCGGTCTGGAACGGAAAGTCGTGCAGTTCGTTGCCGACTTCCCCACTGCCGGCGCCACCGTGGTGGAAGTTGGCCGCCACGATGTTGCCCTCGATGTTCGAGCTCGACAGCCAGCTCACGGTCGCGTTCGGGGCGAACAGAGTCCCCTCGAGCGTCGCGGTGTTCGGTTGCGCGGTCACCGCCGAGGCATCCGGAAAGTTCCAGAACATGTACGGCGCCTGTTGGCCGGAAACGCCTGCCAGGTTGGGAGCTCCGCCCACGAAGCTGTCGCCGGTGACGTTGATCAACAGTGGGGTGTCCGCCGACGGCTGGTCTCGGAAGTTCAGTTCGGACAGATCATCCAGCTCGGACGCGCTCAGGTTCAGCACATTCGTCACGCCCTGCTGCAAATGAACGACTCCCTGGGTGCCGGGGTCGATCTCGTCGATCGGATTCCCGTTGGCATCCGTCGGCTGAACCGTGGCCCCGCAGGCAGCAAGATCATCGTTGATCCCGCGACAGGCGCTGAACGCCTCCGGGATATCGAGCAGATCGGCAGCCGGTTTTTCGATCGACTCCGATCTTGATCATGAGTACGACCGTCGATCCGCGGGCTCGAACCATACGGCTGCCCATGTCCGACGATCTGACAGTTGGCCTGCGCCCCGTTCGAATTGACGTTGAACGGCGTCGCAGGTCCCTGTACCGGCGACCTTGGTGAAGCCGGAGTTCTCGATGTCGACCGTCCCGTTCGGGTCGCTCCAGTTCAAACCACCACCGACGTAGAGGTAGATCGGCCCCGAGTCCCCAGGTGCGGTCATGGTGTCCAGGACCGGCAGCTGGCCGGCCTCAACGTTGTAGCTGCTGCCGATGGTGAAATCGCCGAGCCGTCGCCGGCGCGAGGGAACGCAAAAACACCTCAAGGGTGGCCACGAATGGCCACCCTTGAGGTGTAATTGTCCGGCGACGTCCTAGTCTCCCACACCGTTTCCAGTGCAGTACCATCGGCGCTGAGGGGCTTAACTTCCGGGTTCGGAATGGAGCCGGGTGTTTCCCCCTCGCCATGATCACCGAAACTCTATGGAGATGTGATCGGATCGAGGCAATCTAATTCAGATCACCGATCTACAACCGTATCTCGGGAACTGCACAGTGGACGCGTAGCATCTTTGTAGGAACAAGCCCTCGGCCTATTAGTATCGGTCAGCTCCATGCATTGCTGCACTTCCACATCCGACCTATCACCCAGTGGTCTGCTGGGGGCCTTACCAGGTTATCCTGTGGGAGCCCTCATCTTGAAGCGTGCTTCCCGCTTAGATGCTTTCAGCGGTTATCACTTCCGAACGTAGCCAACCAGCCGTGCTCTTGGCAGAACAACTGGCACACCAGAGGTTCGTCCGTCCCGGTCCTCTCGTACTAAGGACAGCTCTTCTCAAGACTCCTACGCGCGCAGCGGATAGGGACCGAACTGTCTCACGACGTTCTAAACCCAGCTCGCGTGCCGCTTTAATGGGCGAACAGCCCAACCCTTGGGACCGACTCCAGCCCCAGGATGCGACGAGCCGACATCGAGGTGCCAAACCATGCCGTCGCTATGAACGCTCGGGCAAGATCAGCCTGTTATCCCCGGGGTACCTTTTAGCCGTTGATCTCCGGCGCTTCCACATGCCGCCGTCGGTTCACTAGTTCCGACTTTCGTCCCTGCTTGAGATGTCTCTCTCACAGTCAAGCTCCCTTGTGCACTTACACTCGAAACCTGATTGCCAACCAGGCTGAGGGAACCTTTGAGCGCCTCCGTTACCTTTTGGGAGGCGACCGCCCCAGTCAAACTACCCACCAGGCACTGTCCGTGATCCGGATAACGGACCTACGTTAGATAACCAGAAGAACCAGAGTGGTATTTCAACAATGACTCCACAACCACTGGCGTGACTGCTTCAAAGTCTCCCACCTATCCTACACAAGCTCATCCAATCACCA
>DATCVL010000327.1:0-8147 GCA_036566865.1 Microlunatus sp. | reverse complement strand
CGCGCGATCGTCGACGTACTGGCCGACCTGCGCGAGCGTCTCGGGTTCACGATGATCTTCATCACTCATGACCTGGCGCTGGCGGCCGAGCTCGCCGACCGGGTGGCGACGATGTATGCCGGGCGGATCATCGAGACCGGCAGCGTCCGGGACATCTTCTCCAATGCCCGCCATCCCTACACGGCCGGCCTGATCAACGCCGTGCCACCGGTCACCGGAGAACTGCCGACGCTGGCCTCGATCCCGGGATCACCGCCGTCGCTGGCCGCGTTGCCAGGCGGCTGCGCATTTCGGGATCGTTGCAGTTTTGCCCAAGAACGCTGTGCGGAGACCGATCCGGTGTTGGACTTGATCGAGCAGCGGCCGGACGGCCTGGAACACAGCGCGGCCTGCCTGCGCTGGCACGAGGTTCACAGCAAGCGAGAGGTGGTGGGAGCCGATGTCTGAGTCGGATCAGACGTCCGAGGCGACGTCGCGGCAGCCGTTGATGCAGTTGGAGGACGTCTCGCAGATCTTCCACACCAAGAAGGGCAACCGGCCGGCGGTGCGGGATGTCAACCTCACGGTGAATGCCGGCGAGGTGCTGTGTCTGGTCGGGGAATCGGGTTGTGGCAAGACCACCAATGCCCGGATGGCAGCCGGTCTGAACAAGCCGACCGCGGGCCGGGTGCTCTACAACGGCCACGACATCTGGCAGTTGAACAAATCCGACTTCGCCGAATTCCGCACGGCCGTGCAGTACGTACACCAGGATCCGTACGCTTCCCTGAACCCGATTCGGACCGTGTTCAAGACGCTGGCCGCGCCGATGCGTCGACACGGTCTGGTGAAGAACAACCGCGAGGCCTGGGACCGGGCGTCCGAGCTGTTGCGACGGGTCGATCTGACGCCGCCGGAGACGTACCTGAACAAATTCCCGCACCAGCTGTCCGGAGGCCAGCGCCAGCGCGTCTCGGTCGCCCGGGCGCTGACGCTGGACCCGAAGTTGATCATCGCCGACGAGTCGACCTCGATGCTGGACGTGTCCATCCGCGTCGGCATGCTGAACATGCTCGGCAAGCTCCGCGATGATCTTGGTGTCGGCTTCCTGTTCATCGCCCATGACCTGGCCATCGCCAAGTACTTCGGCTGGGCGGGCCGGACCGCGGTGATGTATCTGGGCCGGGTGGTCGAATACGGACCCACTCCGGAGGTGATCAACAACCCCCAGCATCCGTACACCAAGGCGTTGTTGAACGCGGTGCCGGAACCGGATCCTGATCTTGCCGCCAAGAAGCTGCCGGGTGGCGGGCTGCGCAGCGCAGATATTCCCAGCCTGGCCGCATTGCCGACTGGCTGCACCTTCCATCCGCGTTGTCCGCGGTTCGAGGAGGGATTGTGCGATGTCACGGGTCCGGAGCTGACACCGATCGATCCGAAGCGTGAGGTCGCCTGTCACGTGGTCGTCCGGGAGAGGGAGCGCGGCACGATCGCCCCGGCCGAGTTGGCGAAGCCGACCGTCTCGCTGACCGGGGCGAAGCAGAAATGATTCAAGTCGTGACGCGGGTGGCACTCAGCATGGGAGCCTTCCTGTTGCTGGCGTCGGGCCTGCTGCTGTTCGCTGTCACGCCTGGGACGAGTGAATTCGTCATCACCATCATCAACTTGATCATGGGAGGGACCATGATCGCCATCGGGGTGTTCGCGGCACGGCTGGCGTCTCGCCGGGCATCCTCTAGGAGGAGCAGTGAGTGAATCACGAGGCATGTCCCGCCGGAACCTGTTGCAGGTGGTGGGACTGTCGACCCTCGGAGCGGCAGGGGTCACCGCCGCGGCAGGTTGTTCACCGGCCGAGCCCAGTTCGTCGAATTCGGCAGGGGCGTCCGGCGGTGCCAAGAAGGGCGGCGAATTCCACGGCGGTTGGCCTTATCTGCCATCGCCACAAGGCAACTACAACTTCGTCGGTGCACCGTACGTACCGGTGCCGAACGCGATCTTGTTCGGCGGCCCGTACGGTGACCTGATCGCGCCGCCGAGCGCCTACTACCACTGGAAGGAACAGACCTGGGAGTTCTTCCTGGCCGATTCCTACGAGTTGGACAAGGCCAGCAACACCTACACGGTCAAGATCAAATCCGGCCTGAAGTGGAGCGACGGCTCGGCGCTGTCCAGCAAGGACTACGTGACCACCTTCTGGTGCCAGTGGGCGATGAATTCGCCGCTGTGGTCCTATATCGACAAGATCGACGCGCCGGACGACACCACCTTCACCATGCGGATGAACCAGCCGGCCATGGTGGTCGAGCGCTATCTGCTCCGCAGCAACATCCTGCCGACGTCGGTCTACGGCGACTTCGCCGATCGCGCGAAGACGATCCAAGAGGGCGGAAAGGATCAGTCCTCGTCCGAAGGCGGCAAGCTGAACAGTGATCTGGTGAAGTTCACTCCGAAGGAGTACGTGGCCAGCGGCCCGTACAACATCGACTTCAAGACGATCAACAACACCCAGCTGACGCTGGTCAAGAACGAGACCGGCTTCAACGCCGACACGGTCAACTTCGACAAGCTGCTGGTCTACAACGGTGAGACCCCGGTGGTCACTCCGCTGGTGTTGAGCAAGGACGTCGACTACGCCACCCATGGCTTCCCGGTGGCATCGGAGAAACAGTTCAAGAACATCGGCTACGACATCCTGCGGCCGCCGACCTACAGCGGTCCGGCGCTCTACATGAGCTTCGACAAGGTCCCCGAGTTCCTCGCGGATCCCAAGGTACGACAGGCGTTGAACTATGCCTTCGACCACAAGCAGAACGGGACGGTTGCACTCGGCGAGTCCGGCGTGGCGCCGGAGCTGTACACCGGGTTTTCCGACAACCTGGCCGACGCCTGGCTCGACCCGTCCGCGACCAGCAAGTTGATCAAGTACACCTTCGATCAGGACAAGGCCGCCTCGTTGCTCGAGGGAGCCGGTTGGAAGCGCAGCGGGAACAGTTGGAAACTGCCGAACGGCAAGTCGGCCAATTACCAGCTGCTCTATCCGTCCGACTTCGCCGACTGGAGTGCAGCGGCGAAGGACCTGAGCCAGCAGCTGACCAAGTTCGGGATCAAGATCAGCTTGCACGGCGTGGTGTCCACTCAGCAACCGATCGACGTGGACAAGGGCAACTTCCAGCTGGCCATCCAGGGTTGGGGGAACTCCACTCAGCCGTACCCGTACTTCTCTTACGTGCAAGCGTTCCTGACGCACAACTACCCGATTGCGAAGAACAACGGCGGCAAGGGCATCAACTTCCCGCTGAAGACGACCGCACCCGGGTTCGGGTCGATCGACATCCAGAAGATGATCGACGCATCCGGCAGCGGCATCGACGAAGCGGCACTGAAGAAGAACATCGCCAACCTGGCCGAGGTCTTCAACCAGTTGCTGCCCGTCATCCCGCTCTTCGAACGGCACGGGAATTCGCCGGCGTTGAACGGGGACCGGGTCAAGCAGTTCCCGACCAACGACGAGCCGATCACCCAGAACTCCTTGTATGCAGACAATGAGGTCATGCTGTGGATCCTGAACGGGAAACTGCAGCCGGTGTGATCGGCGCATAGCGCAACAGCAGGAGACGGTGCTCTCCGGCTTCGGTCGGAGAGCACCGTTGTACACTGACGCCCCCCCGGACACCCCACTAAGTGTCCTGAAATTCAATGGATTGTGGGAATCCCACAACCGGCGGGCGTCCTATGTGACAAGATCAACTTGTGCTGGAGAAGACCGGCGTACGAGACCTATCGGCAAGATCGCTTTCAGCAGATTCAACTTGATCATGGTGGGCCCTCCACGTCGGCAAGCCTGTCGCGTTCCTCGTCCACCATGGATCTCCTAGGAGGAGCAGTGAGTGAACCACAAGGCTTGTCTCGCCGCGGATTGCTGCAGCTGGTGGGCATGTCGACGCTCGGCGTCGCGGGCGTAACAGCGGCAGCAGGGTGCGCCCCGGCCAAGCCGGAGGAGGCGACCGGCGGCAACAACTCGGGTGCGGTCAAGAAGGGCGGGGAGTACCACGGTGTCTACCCCTACCTGCCGCCACCACAGGGCAACTTCAACGCGGTAGGCAAGCCCTACGTCGGTGCGCCGAACACGATCATGATCGGCAATCCGTACGGCGACCTGATCTTGCCGCCCAGTGGCTACTACCACTGGAAGGAACAGACCTGGGAGCTGTTCCTGGCGGAGTCGTACGAGTTGGACAAGTCGACCAACACCTACACCCTGAAGATCAAGCCGGACCTGAAGTGGAGCGACGGCAAGGCGCTGACCAGCCAGGACTACCTGACCACCTTCTGGTGCCAGTGGGCGATCAACTCACCGCTGTGGTCCTACATCGACAAGATCGACGCGCCGGACGACAGCACCTTCACCATGAAGATGAACCAGCCGGCGATGGTGGTCGAGCGTTACCTGCTGCGAAGCAACATCATCCCGACCTCGATCTACGGCGAGTATGCCGACCGGGCGCAGCAGGTGCACGATGGCGCAGGCTCGGAGTCGAAGGACTTCACCAAGCTGAACGACGAGTTGATCAAGCTCCAGCCGAAGGAGTTCGTGGTCAGCGGTCCGTACAACATCGACTACAAGACACTCAACAACACCCAGCTGACGCTGGTCAAGAACGAGACCGGCTTCAACGCCGACACGGTCAACTTCGACAAGTTGGTGATCTTCAACGGCGAGACTCCGACGGCGACTCCGCTGGTGCTCAGCAAGGATGTCGACTACGCCACGCATGGCTTCCCGGTCGCTTCGGAGAAGCAGTTCCAGAACATCGGCTACAAGATCCTGCGGCCGCCGACCTACGGTGGACCGGCGCTCTACATGTCCTTCGACAAGGTGCCGGAGTTCAAGGACATCAAGGTCCGGCAGGCACTGGTGCAGGCCTTCGATCATCAACAGACCGGCACCGTGGCGCTGGGTGAGTCGGGTGTCGCGCCGGAGCTGTATGCAGGATTCTCCGACAACCTGGCCGATGCCTGGCTTGAGGACGATGCGAAGAGCAAGTTGACCAACTACGCCTTCGACCAGGACAAGGCGGCGTCGGGCTTGGAAGACGCGGGGTGGAAGCGCAGCGGCAATGCCTGGAAACTTCCGAACGGAAAGTCCGCCGGCTACCAACTGCTCTATCCGTCCGACTACGCGGACTGGAGTGCAGCGGCCAAGGACATCGCCCAGCAGTTGACGAAGTTCGGGATCAAGATCAGCTTGCACGGTGTGGTGTCCACCCAGCAGCCGATCGACGTGGACAAGGGCAACTTCCAACTCGCCTTGCAGGGTTGGGGGAACTCGAGCCATCCGTATCCGTACTTCTCATTCGTGGCGGCGTTCCTGACGCACAACTATCCGATCGCCAAGAACAACGGCGGTAAGGGGATCAACTTCCCGTTGAAGACCGAGGTGCCCGGGATGGGCTCGGTCGACATCCAGAAGCTGATCGACGCGTCCGGCAGTGGCATCGACGAGGCCGAGCTGAAGAAGAACATCGGCCAGCTCGCGCAGGTGTTCAACACCCTGCTGCCGATCATCCCGATGTACGAGCGGCACGGCAACACGCCGACCCTGAACGGTGAGCGGGTCAAGCAGTTCCCGACCGAGGACGATCCGATCACCCAGAACTCGCCCTACGGCGACAACGAGGTGTCGTTGTGGATCATGAACGGCAAACTGCAGCCGGTGTGATCCGTCGGCTCCGGTGACGACAGCTCGGCAGTGCTCCTCGACCAGGTCGGGGAGCACTGCACTGTCTGCCGCCCTCAGCATTGCCAGCTGACGACCGTGATCAGTCAGTCACCCGGATGCGAAGCGCCGGTGGGCGATGTGGGCTTGTGAGCAAGATCAACTTGTACCATCTGTTACCTGCGGTTCACGGGGGACCGGAAAAGATCAACATGATCATGGCGGGACCGCTGGAGATGTCGGCAACGATGCCGGCGTCAGCGTCCGCCTGAGCACTCCCTAGGAGAAGCATTGACCGAACCACACGGCGTTTCTCGCCGGAGCCTGTTGCAGTTGGTCGGCCTTTCCACCCTCGGCGCCGCCGGGGTGGGTACGGCTGCCGTCGGTTGCGCGCCGGCCGAACCGACCGAGTCCGACGGTGGGGCATCATCGGGTGCGAAGGGCGGTGAATACCACGGCGCCTACCCCTACCTGCCATCGCCGCAGGGGAACTACAACGGGATGGGCAAGCCGTTCGTCGGCGCGCCGAACACGATCATGCTCGGCAACCCGTACGGCGATCTGATCGCACTGCCCAGTGGCTACTACCACTGGAAGGAACAGACCTGGGAGCTGCTCCTGATCGACTCCTACGAGCTGGACAAGTCCACCAACACGTACACGGTGAAAGTGAAGTCCGGGCTCAAGTGGAGTGACGGGACCGCGCTCAGTGCCAAGGACTACGCGACGACGTTCTGGTGTCACTGGGTGTTGAGCTCACCGATGTGGAGCTACGTGGACAAGATCGACGCGCCGGACGACTCGACCTTCACGATGCGGATGAATCAGCCCGCGATGGTCGTCGAACGCTACCTGTTGCGCAGCAACATCTTCGCCAGCTCGGTCTACGGCAAGTACGCCGACCAGGCCAAGTCGTTGTTCGACGCCGGGAAGAAGGCGGACTCCGACGAGGTGACCAAGCTCAACCAGGAACTGATCGGATTGACTCCGACCGAGTTCGTTGCCAGCGGTCCGTACAACATCGACTACAAGTCGATCAACAACACCCAGCTGACCTTGATCAAGAACGACAGCGGCTACCTTGCCGACAAGGTCAATTTCGACAAGATCGTGATCTACAACGGCGAGACCCCTGCGGTCACCCCGCTGGTGCTGAGCAAGGACGTCGACTACGCCACGCACGGCTTCCCGGTCGCCTCGGAGAAGCAGTTCCAGAACATCGGCTACGACATCCTGCGGCCCCCGACCTACGCCGGCCCGGCGTTCTACATGAACTTCGACAAGGTGCCGGAGTTCAACGACGCGAAGGTGCGGCAGGCGCTGTGCTTCGCCTTCGACCACAAGCAGAACGGCACGGTGGCGCTCGGTGAGTCAGGCGTCGCCCCGCAGTACTACGCCGGCTTCTCCGACAACCTGGTCGACACCTGGATCGATCCGGCCGACCAGGGCAAATTGACCCAGTACACCTTCGACCAGGACAAGGCCGCCAAGCTGCTGGAGGAGGCCGGCTGGAAGCGCAGTGGAAACGCTTGGAAGCTGCCGAGTGGGAAGCAGGCGACGTACCAACTTCTGTATCCGTCCGACTACGCGGACTGGAGCGGCGCGGCCAAGGACCTCAGCGGGCAGTTCGGCAAATTCGGCATCAAGCTCACGCTTCACGGCGTGGTCGGCAGCCAGGTGGCGGTGGACGTCGACAAAGGGAAGTTCGAGGTCGGAATCCAGACCTGGGGCAACTCCACCCAGCCGTACCCCTACTTCTCCTTCGTGCAGGCGTTCCTGACCAAGAACTATCCGATCGCCAAGAACAACGGCGGCAAGGGCATCGACTTCCCGCTGACGCAGACGGTGCCCGGCTACGGCAAGGTCGACCTGCAGAAGCTGATCGACGCATCCGGGTCCGGTATCGACGAGGCAGCGGTGAAGAAGAATGTCACCCAGCTGGCGCTGATCTTCAACCAGCTGCTGCCGATCATCCCGCTCTTCGAACGTCACGGAAACACCCCGACGAGGAACGGCGATCGGGTCAAGCAGTTCCCGACCAATGACGACCCGGTGACGCAGAATTCGCTCTACGCGGACAACGAAGTGATCATGTGGATGCTGACCGGCAAGCTGCAGCCTGCGTGATGATCCGGCCCGGGCTGGAGTCGTGATCGCCGGTGCTCCTCGACGTCATCGGGGAGCACCGGTCATTGGGGGAGCACCGGGGTCATCGGGGAGCACCGGGATCCGACCGCGATCGGTCCCCTTCCAGGCTCTGGATCACCCGTCAGCCAAGGGTTCTGGTCCCTGCCGCGGTGATCGGCTGAGCGGCCGGCGTGCCGGAGCCGTCGCGGCGTCCGTCGGCAGCGGGCAGGTCGATCGGCGCGCCGCTGTCGGCCGCGGCGATCGCCGGGACCGGACCGGCCCAGGCGAACAGCAACGCACCTTCGCCCTTCAGGAAGCGGTGGCA
>DATCVL010000326.1:0-6491 GCA_036566865.1 Microlunatus sp. | reverse complement strand
CGGATGAATCGGGGTGGCATCGAGCTGGCGGGCCGGCCGATCGGCTGGACCGAACTCGGCTCCTTGGCGGCCGCGAAGGGCAGCTGGCCGGGCGGCCCCGTGCTGCAAGCCACCCGGCAGGACGGGGCGAGCGTCTCGGTCCCGTTGGAGCAACTGCCGGTGCGCCCGGCGACCCTGGACACGACGGCCCGTGCCTATTCCGGCGGTCGGTTCGGTGTCGATCTGAGCGAGCTCGACGCCTGATCGGGCCGGCCGGGCGGGCCCGGTGATCGGATCGTCCGGCGCCGAAGGCGAATCAGTAACCTGGGCCCCCGGTGGAAGCAACCGACCGCCCTGGGCCGACGCGATTGGCGAGCACGGAATCGCCGGTGGAAGACTGGCCCCTGAAGCAACGACGCAACGCACCTGGAGGGACCGTTCATGCCCATTGCGACACCTGAGGTCTACGCCGAGATGATCGACCGCGCCAAGGCCGGCGCGTTCGCCTATCCGGCTATCAATGTCACGTCCTCACAGACCCTGAACGCCGCGCTGCAGGGATTCACCGACGCAGGCTCGGACGGCATCATTCAGGTCTCCACCGGCGGCGCCGAGTACGCCTCCGGGCCCAAGATCAAGAACATGGTCACCGGGGCCGTGGCGTTGGCCGAGTACGCCCATCAGGTGGCCAAGAACTACCCGGTCAACATCGGGGTGCACACCGACCACTGCCCGAAGGAGAAGCTCGACGGCTACGTCCGCCCGCTGCTGGCGATCTCCACCGAGCGGGTCCAGCGGGGCGAGAATCCGCTCTTCCAGTCGCACATGTGGGACGGATCGGCGGTGCCGCTGGAGGAGAACCTCTCGATCGCCTCCGAGCTGCTCGAACTGACCGCGGCGGCCAAGATCATCTTGGAGATCGAGGTCGGCGTGGTCGGCGGTGAAGAGGACGGGGTGAGCAATGAGATCAACGACAAGCTCTACACCACCCCGGCCGACGGGCTGCGTACGGTCGAGGTGCTGGGCTCGGGTGACAAGGGTCGCTACATCACTGCCCTCACCTTCGGCAACGTGCACGGTGTCTACAAGCCGGGTGCGGTCAAGCTCCGGCCCGAGGTGTTGAAGCAGATCCAGGACGAGGTCGGCGCAAAGATCGGCAAGGAAAGCCCCTTCGATCTCGTCTTCCACGGTGGTTCCGGCTCGACCCTGGAGGAGATCCGGGCCGCGGTCGACTACGGCGTGATCAAGATGAACATCGACACCGACACCCAGTACGCCTTCACCCGGCCGGCCGCCGCGCACATGTTCACCAACTACGACGGTGTGCTCAAGGTGGACGGCGACGTCGGCAACAAGAAGGTCTACGACCCGCGGGCCTGGGGCAAGGCTGCCGAGGCCGGTATGGCCGAGCGGGTTGCCGCCGCCTGCGAGAACCTGCGCAGCACCGGGACCTCGCCGAACAACTGATCGGTCCGCAGCTCGTCAATATTTGATCATGGAGTTGGTCTGTTGCAGTCCAGTGTGGTCGCGCCGAGTGGTCCGGTCGATCTGAGCCAGGTGTGGATCGGCGACCGGATCATCGCCCATGACGTACACGGTGATGACCTCGCCGACGTGCTGCAGCAGAACGGCGACGCGTCGGCGTGGGCGATCGCACCCCGTACCGACTCCACCGATCTTCGTCGGCTGGCCCGGATGCTGGGCCTGGATGATCTTGTGGTGACGGAGCTGTTGAGGCCCGGCCATCGAGTCCGGTTCGCCGAACTGGACTCGATCCGACTGGTCCGCTTGCGAGCGGTTTCCTTGCAGGGCAGGCAAATCAGCGGCAGCGACGTGTCCTTGATCATCGCCGATCAGATCCTGATCGTGCTCGCTGATGATCAGTACGGCAGCGAACTGGCCAGGACGCTGTCGGCGGCCAGCAAGCGGCTGACCAACGGCACGGCGGAACAGGCCGCGCGGCACGTGATCGATTACGTGATCAGCGGGATGGCTCACATCGCCGAGGAGCTGGAGGCGGCCAGCGACGCGCTTGCCGAGCAGCTCTTCGGCGGCGAGCCGCTGAGCCGGCAGTCCAAGCTGGACGCGTTCCGGCTCCGTCGGGCGGTGACCGAGCTGCGCCGGGTCACCGATCCGACCCGCGAGGCGTTGCAGGACCTGCTGGACACCGACTCGGCGATGACCGAGGTTGACACCCGCCGGTGGAACCTGGTTCTTGATCATGCCAGCCGGGTCGCCGGTACGGTCTCGGTGTTGGGCGACAGCCTGACCACGATCTTCGACACCAGCCTGGCCCTGGACAACGCCAGGATGTCCGACGTGATGAAGAAGCTCACCGGCTGGGCCGGGATCATCGCGGTGCCGACCCTGGTCACCGGCTTCGTCGGGATGAACGTCAGCTTCTGGCTGTCCGACACCCGCCTGGGCTTCTACGTCTACCTGGTGCTGATGGTCCTCGTCGCGGTGATCTTGTACGTGGTCTTCCGCCGCAAGTCCTGGATCTGAGTCCCGCTCCGGCCGAACTGTCGGCCCAGCGCGACGCGATCCCGGTTGCTGGCGGGTGGCCTCTCTGTGGTGGCTGGCAGGATGGGGCCGTGACCGAGCCAACTCATCGCAATCTGCTGGCCCAGGAGGCCGGCGTCAGCCAGACCCTGTTGCCGACCGACCCGGCTGCGGCCGCCCTGGCCTCCGCGACCGCCGAGCAACGGGTCGAGATCGTCAGTGCGCACCCGACGTCCAGCCTGGGCTGGGCGCTGTTGGCCGAGCAGTCGCTGGCCGTCGATGCGCCGGCCGACACCCTGATGGCCTACGCCTATGCCCGCACCGGCTATCACCGCGGGCTCGATGCGTTGCGCCGGGCCGGCTGGCGTGGATCCGGGCCGGTGCCGTGGGAGCACGAAGCCAATCGCGGCTTCCTGCGTGCGCTGTGGGCGCTGTCGGTTGCCGCCGGCCGGATCGGTGAGACCGAGGAGCAGGAACGCTGTTCGCAGTTCCTGCGGGACTCGTCCGAGACCGCGTACGCCGAACTCACCCGGTAGCTCCGCACACCAGTCCCCATCGCCGTGGCCCCGTCGGGGTCACGGCCTTTTTGTGCCCAGACTCGGTCGCATTGATCCAGTCCAATCGTGGGTGATGTGTGACAGCTGCGTGCCAATC
This sequence comes from Microlunatus sp., assembly GCA_036566865.1. Lineage (GTDB taxonomy): Bacteria > Actinomycetota > Actinomycetes > Propionibacteriales > Propionibacteriaceae > Microlunatus. Next base: position 3,356 of record DATCVL010000326.1, on the reverse strand, counting down.
ACGCTTCAGATGTGAAAATTAGTACGGACCAATCCTTGACCTCAACGGTTCTCTCGGGCCAGACTCTTCGAGTCACATCCCGACCGATGGAGGTTTCGATGTCTGGATCTGGTCAGCTCTCCCGTCGACGGGTCGTCGGACTCGGGGTGGTCGGCGCAGCCGCCCTCGGCGGTGCCGGCACGCTCTCCGCCTGCTCATCCGGGTCGTCGGCCGCCGGCGACAAGGTCACCATCCGCTTCTCGTACCTGTGGTCCGGCCCCGAGGGCAAGGCGATGCAGAAGGTGGTCGAGAAGTTCAACGCAAGCCAGTCGAAGATCGTCGTCGAGGGGGTGTCGAATCCGGACACCCAGGCCCAGTTGGCCGCGATGACCGGCAGCAAGGGCGCGTTCGACATCTCCGACAACTTCGGCACCTCGACCGGCGCCTGGGCATCCAAGGGGATCATCCGGTCGCTGGACGAGTACATCAAGCGCGACGCGGTCGACCTCGGCGACTTCGTCGATGCCGCGCTCGATCAGTGCAAGTACGACAACCAGGTCTGGCAGTTGCCGATCGCGGTCAACAACTACGCCCTGCTCTACAACAAGAAGCTGTTGACGCAGGCGGGGATCGACAAGCCGCCGCGTACCACCAGCGAATGGGCCGAGGCGAGCGAGAAGCTCACCAAGCGCGGCGCCAAGGGGCTGACCCAGTTGGGCCTGGCCGGGGCATCCGGCGCGGCCACCGACTATCGGCTGCTCGGTGTCGTCCACGGCGGCCAGTGGTACGACGACCAGGGCAAGCCGACACCGACCGACCCGGGCAACATCGCCGGTGCGGATTTCTACGTCAACTCCGTGATCAAGAAGAACGGGATCGACGCGATCAACAAGTTCGCCTCTGGCTTCGGCGACTACCAATCGCCCCAGAATCCCTTCTACCAAGGGAAACTGGCGATGGTGATCGACGGCGAGTGGCAGCCTGCCTTCATCAAGGAATTCGCCCCCGACCTGGAGTGGGGCGCGGTGCCGGTGCCGTACCCGGATGATCAACCGGAGCTGGCCAAGACCACGCTGGTGTCGCCCGGCACCTTCTTCATCCCCAGCAACAGCAAGCATCCCGATGAGGCCTGGGAGTTCATGAAGTTCCTGGTCTCAAAGGAGTCGATGCTCGGCTTCACCAAGGCGATCTCCAACCTGCCCAGTCGCAAGTCACTGCTCGCGGACAAGGCGTACGGCGAGCTGGAGAATTTCGACGTCTTCCTGGATCTGCTGTCCAGCCGGAACGCGGTCTCCATCCCCAGTGAGCCGAGCTATGCCCAGTACACGTCCGACCTGGGCACGGCCGACGATGCCATCACCCGGCTCGCCAAGACGCCGGCGGCGGCCTACGCGCAGGTCGCCAAGGCGGCCGAGAGCTATGGCTGAGGTGGTCATCGCCCGACGCCCGCTGCGTCGGCGGCAGAGCCTGGCCGGGCTCGGCTTCTCCTCGCCCTGGATCCTCGGCTTCTTGATCTTCATGGCAGGGCCGATCCTGATCTCGTTCTACTTCAGCTTCACCGACTTCAATCTGTTCCAGGCTCCGCGCTGGGTCGGGCTGGAGAACTACACCTCGCTGCTGAAGGACCCCAAGTTCGCCCATGCCGTGTTCAACACGGCCTATCTCGCGATCATCGGTGTCCCACTCGGTCTCGGCTTGGCCCTGGTGGTGGCACTCGCGCTCAACTTCCCGGTCCGCGGCCAGCCGTTGTACCGCGCGATCGTCTACTTGCCCGCAATCGTTCCGGTGGTCACCGCGACCTACCTGTGGCGTTGGGTCTTCAACGCGCAGTACGGCTACCTGAACCAGGTGCTCGATCGGCTCGGCCTGCCACAACCCAACTGGCTGGCCGATCCACTCTGGACCAAGCCGGCGGTGATCATCATCACCCTGTGGGGGATCGGCGGCACCGCGGTGATCTATCTGGCTGCGCTGCAACAGGTCCCGCAGCAGTTGTACGAGGCCGCGGCGGTGGACGGAGCGACCACCTGGCAACGGTTCTGGCACGTGACCTGGCCGGCGCTGACCCCGGTCACCCTGTTCCAGTTGATCATGGGCATCATCGGTGCGCTGCAGATCTTCGCGCCGACCTATCTGCTGACCCAGTCCCGCAGCAACGGGGCCAGCGGCGGACCGGGGGATTCGCTGCTGACCTACACCATGCATCTTTTCCACAACGCGTTCGTCTTCCTGAAGATGGGTCAGGCCGCTGCGATGGCCTGGATCCTCTTCCTGGTCATCGGAGTCCTCACCGCGCTGATCCTGATCAGTTCCAAGAAGTGGGTGCACTATGGCAGCGAGTAGCGTCCTCGAGGTCGGCACCGTCGACGCCGAAACCACGGCTCCGCGGACCCGGCGGCCGCAGCGTCGATTCCTCGGCAGACGCATCGTCCATCATCTGATCTTGATCTTGATCAGTGCGGCCTTCCTGGTGCCGTTCCTGGTCATGATCACGACCGCGTTCAAGACCCCGGACGACATCTTCAGCGTTCCGCCGCGGTTGTTGCCCAGGCGCTGGGTGCTGAGCAATTTCGCCGAGGCCGTGCACGCGATGCCGTTCCTGCGCTACCTGGCCAACACCACCCTGCTGGTGGTGTTGAACGTGCTCGGCACGCTGATCTCCTGCCCCTTGGTGGCGTACGGATTGGCCAAGCTGAACTGGTGGGGGCAGAAGGCGGTCTTTGCCACCGTACTGGCCACCATGATGCTGCCGGCCCAGGTGACCTTCATCCCGCTCTACCTGCTCTGGGATCGGGTCGGTGCGGTCGGCACGTTCTGGCCGTTGATCATCCCGGCATTCCTCGGGTCACCGTTCTACATCTTCCTGCTGCGGCAGTTCTTCACCGGCGTACCGGATGCGATCCGGGAGGCCGGCCTGATCGACGGCGCCTCGGAGCTGCGGATCTATCTGCAGCTGATCCTGCCGCAGGCCAAGCCGGCGATCGCCACCGTGGCGATCTTCCAGTTCGTCGCCACCTGGACCGATTTCCTGCTCCCGCTGATCTATCTGAACAGCGGCGAGAACTACACCTTGTCCATCGGCCTGTACAACTTCTTCGGCGAGCACGGCGTGGCCTGGGGACCGCTGATGGCCGCTTGCCTGATCTTCACCCTGCCAGCACTCCTCATCTTCATGGTGGCGCAGCGCTACTTCGTCCAGGGCATCGCCGTCACCGGGATGAAATGATCACGCTTCATGATCAACTCGGCCGCCGACTGATGGTGCGAGATCATCTATCGACAGCTGATCTCCGCGGCACCGATCCCGATCGCGGAGCATCCTCGGCCGGTGTAGGAGGAGATCATGGCGGAGAAGGCGGACGACGGCGGGTTGCCCA
>DATCVL010000325.1:0-12163 GCA_036566865.1 Microlunatus sp. | reverse complement strand
CGGTGAGGCGGCGTCACTGGCGGCCGGATCCGGTACGGACAGGGCGGCGGCGGCCAGCGCGGCGGCCGCCGTCAGAGCGACCGCTCGGCGACCGCGAGTGGTACGGGTCGATCTCATGATCAACTTCCTTGGGGAGAGGGATGCGAGATGGGCAATGCAAGAGCTACCTGGCGCGGCCGAAAGCGGCCACAACGCATCGTTGGGGCTGGTTCTGGGCCGGGCGGTCCTCGATCGGACACCATTGCCCGCATCACTCCTCGGCCGCGTTCGGGTCGCGGCTCACTAGAGAAATTCGGCGTGGTGAATTGCGTGTGGTGTGAGCCGATCCGCGCCGGCCAAAAAAAGGTCCGAGCCGGTTATCGGTGGGCCCCCGCGGGTAAGCGCAATCGTTGGCGCTCAATACTGCTGAACCATGAACTTAGTGCCAGGAGATTAGTAGCGTCAATGGTGAATTTCGCTGCCTCGGTCGCCGGTTTCACCCCAGCCGGGGCGGCCGACTACGCTGAGTGACCGTGTCGGTGGAGAGTCAGCAGCGTGTGAACGGACCTCGGACGTACCAGATCCGGACCCACGGCTGCCAGATGAATGTGCATGATTCCGAGCGGTTGGCCGGGTTGCTGGAGGACGCCGGATATCGCCGCGCGTCCGGTGACGAGGTCGAGGGCCACGGCGCAGACGTGGTCGTCTTCAACACCTGCGCGGTCCGGGAGAACGCCGACAACCGTTTGTACGGGAACCTCGGCCAGTTGCTGCCCATGAAGCAGGCTCATCCTGGCATGCAGATCGCCGTCGGCGGTTGCCTGGCGCAGAAGGATCGCGGCACGATCACCGAGAAGGCGCCGTGGGTGGACGTGGTCTTCGGCACCCACAACATCGGCCAGTTGCCGCGGCTGCTGGAACGGGCCCGGATCGAGCAGGAGGCCCAGGTCGAGATCGCCGAATCCCTGGAGCGCTTCCCGTCCACGCTGCCGACCCGGCGCGATTCGGCGTACGCGGCCTGGGTGTCGATCAGCGTCGGCTGCAACAACACCTGCACTTTCTGCATCGTGCCTGCGCTGCGAGGCAAGGAGACCGACCGCCGGCCGGGTGACATCCTGGCCGAGATCAAGATGCTGGTCGATCAAGGCGTACAGGAGATCACCCTGCTCGGCCAGAACGTCAACGCCTACGGCGTCGAGTTCCGCGACCGCGGCGCGTTCGCCAAACTGCTCCGCGCCTGCGGTGAGATCGACGGGCTGGAACGGGTTCGCTTCACGTCGCCGCATCCGAAGGACTTCACCGCCGACGTGATCGCGGCGATGGCCGAGACGCCCAATGTGATGCCGCAGTTGCACATGCCGCTGCAGTCCGGCTCCGACGCGATCCTGAAGTCGATGCGGCGGTCCTACCGGAGCGAGCGCTATCTCAAGATCATTTCCGATGTGCGGGAGGCGATGCCGAAGGCGGCGATCACCACCGACATCATTGTCGGCTTCCCGGGCGAGACCGAGCAGGACTTCCTGGACACCATGGAGGTGGCCCGGCAGTCCCGCTTCGCCGGCGCCTTCACCTTCCAGTACTCGATCCGTCCCGGTACGCGGGCAGCGACCATGGCTGATCAGGTTCCGGCCGAGGTCGTTCAAGATCGATACCAGCGGCTGCTCGAACTGGTGAACGAGATCAGCTGGCAGGAGAACCAGCAGCTCGAAGGCGAACGGGTCGAAGTCATGTTCGCCGACGGTGAGGGGCGCAAGGATGCGGCCACCCACCGGATGTCGGGTCGGGCCCAGGACAACCGGCTCGTGCATGTCGCGGTCGGCACCGATCCGGACGCGCGCCCGCGTCCCGGGGACATCGGCGAGGTGATCATCACCCACGCCGCGCCGCACCACCTCAACGCCGACGCCGCGGACGGCGGTTCCGCACTGCTCAGCCTCCGGCGCACCCGTGGCGGTGATGCGTGGCAGGCCCGCCAGGACGCGGCGCCGGTCTCGAACGCCGTGACGCTGGGGATGCCCGCCATCGGCGTACCGGAGCCACTGCCGGTGGTCGACGGAGCCTGCCAGATCAACTGACGCATGGTTGGATGGGCACGAATCCAGGTCGGATCTGATCACGAGGAGCCCGTCATGCCAGCAGAGCGTTTCGTCCAGCAGCTGAACGAGCAGGTCGGCAACGAATTCGCTGCCCATCAGCAGTATCTGGCTGCGGCGGTCTACTACGAGGACTGGACGATGCCGCAGATGGCCGGCTTCTTCTACCGGCAGGCGCTGGAGGAGCGCGGCCACGCCATGATGATGATCAAGTACCTGGTCGATCAGGGTGCGTCGGTGCTGATCCCGGGAGTCGAAGCACCGGTCACCGACTTCGCCGACGTGGTGGCGCCGGTGCAGTTGGCGCTGGAGCAGGAGAAGCGGGTCACCGAGCAGATCAACCTGCTGACCAAGATCGCTCGCGAGGAGTCCGACTTCGCCTCCGACCAGTTCATGCAGTGGTTCATCAAGGAGCAGGTCGAGGAGGTCTCCACGATGGGTGATCTGCTGGCCGTGGTCTCCCGCTCGCGGGACAACGTCGAATTCATCGAGGACTACATCCTGCGTGAGCAGAGCGGCCCGGCAGACGACCCGACCGCACCCCTGCAGGCCGGCGCAGGAGCCTAGAACCCAGGTCGGGTTTCGAGCCGAAGCCCGGGCCGCTCCGCGGCTGAGCCCGGTTGCCGCCATGATGGTCGGCCATGAGCGAGATCAGCGGGTTTGATTGGTGGTTCCGCAACCGGGACTACGTACTCCGGGAACAGTTGGCGGCGGTGGAGTATCGCGCTCGGGCGGACTCGACCAATGCTGCCCGGCTGAGCAGTCGACTGTCCCAGCTGCAGGGATCCTTGGAGGGTCGGCTGAACGCGCTGTCCCGGGCGTTCGACGCGTACGTCGAGCTCGGTGACCTGCGCGAAGAACTCGCCGGTTACGGGGATTCGGCCGCCATCCGCCGGGAGGCGCTGGCAGCGATCGCCGCCGTCGGTGAGGGCAAGCCCGCCGACCCGATCGATGATCCGTCCGGGGACCACTGGATCGCGGCCGCCACCAATGCGGTGATCGCACGTCAGCAGCAACGCCCGGAACCCGAGGCGGAGGCCCGGCTGCGTACCGAGCAACCGGAGGCCGAGTTGTTCCTGGTTGCTGCGGCCGGCGCACTCGGTCGGGGTGCCGAGGTCGGCGACCGGGTGATCAGCCTGTTGGAGCCCGCCGACGGTCGGTTGACCGATCGCCAACTGGTGCTGTGGCGAGCCGTGGTCGCCGGCCGGTTCGGTGAGCCCGCGCTCGGCGCAGTGCTCCGGTCCTGGTCCGATCAGCTCGCCCGCGACGACGCCGACGGCTGGTGGCAGTGGGCCTATCGACAGTCCAGCCAGGGCGGCCGTACGACACTGGACTGGATCGAATGGCAGGCGACCGGTGCCGCTGCGGTCCCGGCCGGTGTCGGTGCCGATCAAGGCGCCGAAGTTGATCATGCCGAAGTTGATCACGGTGAGGGCGATCATGATCATGCCGACGACGGACCGCAGGGCGACCGGGAATCGGAGGACGAAGGCCTACGTGGGTTGGTGTTCGACCTGATCAACGCCGGCCAAGGGGCGGAACGCGACCTGCTCATCCGGGCACGCCGGCTGCGGGCCCAGATCGAGTCGCCGACCTCGGACACCGCGGCCGCCGAGCTCGATGCAGACCAGCCGTCTGCGACCACGGCGGTTCTCGAGGCCGTCCGGGACAGCTTCGCGCGGACCGCGGCCACCATGCCGGCGCACGAAGCGTTGTGGGTTGCGATCTCTCCGGGGCTGGCCGCTGCCGTGGCCGCCGAGGAGCCACGCATCCTGCAGCAGACGCCGGTGCTGGTGAAGGTCTCGGTGTCCGGCCGGGACGTGTCGGTCAGCCCGGACGGCCCGGATCCGCAGGCATTGGCCAGGGCCCAGCAGGCGGTCGGGTTGCAGGACCCGGCCACCAGCAATGGCCGACTCTACGGTTACGGCATCGGGTCCGCGGTCTGCCTGCTGGGAGCGCTGGGATTGGCGATCTCCGGTGCCAGCGCGGTGTTCGCGGTGCTGGGGTTGCTTGCCGGCGTCGTCCTCGGAGCGCTTGCGGCCCGGGTTCTGGTGGCCCGGCAGCGAGCACAACGCGACCTCGCCGCGCAGCGGGATCGGGAGGTGCAGCGGATCTCCGAAGCGGTGCAACGGGCGCGCGAGACTGCGGCATCGCAGCAGCAGGCCGTCCAGGAATCGGCGCGGCAGCTCGACCACATCCGGGCCGCGCTCGCCGGCTCGGCAGCCGCCGGCTGAGGCGGCGGCCGGCAGCGGTCGGACATCTCGCGGGTCCGACCGACCGGCGGCTACCGACAGCGGATCAGACGGCGAGGATCACTTGTTGTCGTTCAGGAGCTCGTCGGCCTTGTCCTTGGCCATCTCCGCACCCTGCTCGATCTTGTCGATGTGGTCTCCGCCGGTCTTCTCGTCGATCACATCGGCGGCCTTGTCGATGCCCTCTTGGACCTTGTCCTTGTTGTCCCCGAGCAGATCTTTGGCCTTGTCGAAGATTCCCATCGGTCCACTCCCTGGTCTCTGGCCTCGATGACCGCCGCCTGCCTCGACAACGCCGGCGTTCGACGGTCGCTGACCCTTCGCATTCTTGCCGAAAGCTCCGGCGATGGCGAGGGGGCGGAGGTGAATCCTCGGCGCCGCGCAGACTGCGGGATCATGGTCCGGTGCCGCTCGAATCCGCCCCGTCCTCGCCTCGCCCACCGCTGGTGGTGCTGATCGGCGCAACCGCCTCCGGGAAGACCTCGCTGGCGGTCAGGCTGGCGCAGCGGCTCACCGCCGGGGGACAGCCGAGCGAGATCGTGAACGCGGATTCGATGCTGGTCTACCGGGGCATGGACATCGGCACGGCCAAGCCGACCCTGGCTGAACGCGGCGGTGTGCCGCATCACCTGATCGACGTCCTCGACGTCACCGAGACCGCCTCGGTGGCCGAATTCCAGACGCTGGCCCGGCGGGCCATCGAGGACTGCCGGCAGCGCGGCGTGATTCCGATCCTGGTCGGCGGGTCTGCGCTGTACGTGCGAGCCATCATCGATCAATTCGAATTCCCTGGCACCGATCCCGAGCTGCGCAACCGGCTGGAGGTCGAGTTGGCAGACGTCGGACCCCAGGAGCTGCACCGACGGTTGGCCGCCCGTGATCCGGACGCCGCCGCTTCGATCCTGCCCGGCAACGGACGTCGGATCGTTCGGGCACTGGAGGTGATCGAGCTGACCGGTCGGCCGTTCACCGCGAGCCTGCCGGAGCCCAGCTACGCGCTGGATCCGGTGCTGCAGCTCGGTCTGGATGTGCCCCGGCCAGTGCTGGACGAGCGGATCGCCGAGCGGGTCGAGCAGATGTGGGAAGCAGGGTTCGTGGCGGAGGTCCAGGAGTTGGTACGCCGTGGGTTGCGCGACGGCCGTACCGCCTGCCGGGCACTCGGTTACCGCCAGATCCTGCAATATCTGGACGCGGCTGCGTCGAGTTCGGCCGACCCCGGGGTGTTCGACGAGCATCAGGCGAAACAGCGCACGATCACCCAGACGCGGAAGTTCGCCCGCCGGCAGGACGGCTGGTTCCGACGCGACCCGCGGATCCACTGGCTCGACGCGGACGCTCCGGACCTGCTCGAGCAGGCGTTGTCGGCCGTCTGGAACACTGAGTCGATGCGCCGGATCAGCTTTGCCAAGGGACATGGCACCGAGAACGACTTCGTGATCATTCCCGATCTCGACGGCGAGCTGGCGCTGACCGCTGAACAGGTCCGGGCGATCTGCGACCGGCACGCCGGGATCGGCGCAGACGGCATCCTCCGGGTGGTCCGGTCCGGGCACGTACCGGAGTGGGAGGGTGCGCCGGATCTCTGGTTCATGGACTATCGGAATGCGGACGGGTCGATCGCGGAGATGTGCGGTAACGGCGTCCGAGTCTTTGCGCACTACCTGATCGAGAATGATCTTGATACGGGTCCGTTGATCAACATCGCCACCCGGGCCGGACTGCGGCCGACCCAGGTGCTCGCCGACGGGCGCTATCGCGTCGGCATGGGCCCGGTTGTGGTTGATCCCGAAGTGGTTCGGGTCAGTGCCGCGGGTCTGGAGGCCGAACTCGCCGCTTTCCCTGCTGACGTAGGCAATCCGCATGCAGTGGCGTTCGTTGATGATCTTGAGTCGCTCGAACTGCACCGCGCTCCGCGATGGTCACCCCAGGATCGTTTCCCGAACGGCGTCAACGTCGAGTTCGTCCGCCGGATCGGTCCGTTGCGGGTGGCCATGCGCGTTTACGAACGCGGCTCCGGTGAGACTCGCTCCTGCGGCACCGGCACCGTTGCGGTCGCGGCGGTAGCGGCGATGGACGCCGGCCAGACCGACCGTCCCGTGACCTATCGGGTCGACGTACCCGGCGGCACCGTCGAGGTCGAACTCAACGATCAGCAGAGTTTCCTCACCGGTCCGGCCGAGATCGTCGCGACCGGCGAGTTGTTGTTCCTGCACTGAGCAGCGGGCTCGGGACTGACCGATGGGCGGACCGGCCGGCCGCGTCGGCACCTCGGTCCGCCATAGTGTTCGGCCATGAGCCAACCCGCGCAGCCGCCGTATCCCGGTCAGCCGTACCCGCAACAGGGGCAGTCCCCGCTGCCGGGGCAGCAGCCCGGACCGACCGGTCAGCTCATCCTGCAGCTTCGTCGCCCCTGGGGCTCGATGGGGATGATCACCCCGAGCGTACGGATCGACGGCTTTCCCGCGACGGTCCAGTGGGGGCGCAACGAATTCACGGTGCCGGCCGGACCGCGCCGGGTGGAAGCCTCTGCCAGCTATCTGTGGCAGTACGGAAGAGCGTCCGACACCGTCCCGGTGCAACCCGGACGACAGGTCGAGGTCCACTACACGCCGCCGGTGTTCACCATGATGTCCGGACGCATCGGTCCGACGCCGATGCCGGCCGGTGGCAAACCCGTGCTGATCGGCCTGTTGGTGGTGCTCGGACTGGCCGTCCTGCTGATCATCCTCGGCGTCGTCCTGTCCAGCTTCGGCTGATGCGGCGGGCCCGTCCGGAGCCCGAGCGGACAACCGGCAGGCTAAAGCGCTGGTCGTTGTTGGTGGCGCGTGACAAGCTGGGGCCGAACACAACCACCACTCTTTCAAGGACGAATCTCGCTTGGCTGAACACATCACCTCCGACCATCTCGATGACGATCTCGACGCCGAGGTCGATTACGACGGCGATCAGCAGGATCTCGCCGATCGGATCTCATTGCGCCGAGTCGCCGGGATGTCCACCGAACTCACCGACATCACCGAGGTCGAGTACCGGCAACTGCTGCTGGAGAAGGTGGTCCTGGTCAGTGTCTGGACCTCCGGCACCCAGACCGATGCGGAGAATGCTCTGGCCGAGCTCAAGCTGCTCGCCGAGACCGCCGGCTCGCAGGTGTTGGAAGGACTGATCCAGCGGCGTGACCGCCCGGATCCTGCCACCTATATCGGCCGCGGCAAGGTCTCCGAGGTGCGCGAGGTCGTGGTGGCGACCGGAGCCGACACGGTGATCTGTGACGGCGAGCTCGCCCCGGCCCAGCTACGTAATTTGGAGGACCGGGTCAAGGTCAAGGTGATCGACCGGACGGCACTGATCCTGGACATCTTCGCCCAGCACGCGAAGAGCGCGGAGGGCAAGGCGCAGGTCGAACTGGCGCAGCTGCAGTATCTCAAGCAACGGCTCCGCGGTTGGGGCGGCAATCTGTCCCGACAGGCCGGTGGTCGGACCAGCGGCGGTGCCGGCATCGGCGGCCGTGGTCCCGGTGAGACCAAGATCGAGACCGACCGGCGCCGGATCAACAGCAGGATCGCCAAGCTGCGCCGCGAACTCCGCGAGATGGACTCGACCCGAGAGACCAAACGCGCCGAGCGGCGCCGGCACGAAGTCCCGTCGGTGGCGATCGTCGGCTATACCAACGCCGGCAAGTCCTCGCTGCTGAATCGGCTGACCGGAGCCGGTGTGCTGGTGGAGGATGCCCTGTTCGCCACCCTCGACCCGACGACCCGGCGGACCCAGACCGCCGACAGTCGCGACTACACACTGACCGATACCGTCGGATTCGTTCGGCACCTGCCGCACGACCTGGTCGAGGCATTCGCCTCCACCCTGGAGGAATCGGTGCTGGCCGATCTTCTGCTGCACGTGGTGGACGGTTCGGATGTCGACCCGCAGGGACAGATCGAGGCGGTCCGTACGGTGCTGCGCGACATCGGTGCCGCCGACGTCAGCGAGCAGCTGGTGATCAACAAGGCCGACCTGGCCGATCCGGAGACCCTGACCGTGTTGCGGCACCAGTTCCCCGACGCCGTAGTGGTGTCGGCCCGGACCGGCCGCGGCATCGACGAGCTGAAGGGACGGATCGAGGAACGGCTGCCGCGGCCGGGCGTCGAGGTGCGCGCGCTGGTGCCGTACGAACGCGGCGACCTGATCAACCGGATCCACCGCGAAGGTGAGATCGAGACCCTCGAACACACCGAGCACGGCACCCTGGTCGTCGCCCGGGTGAACGCCGGACTCGCCGCGGAGCTGGCCTCGTACCCGTTGTCGGAAGGCGCCGGTAGTTTGGTTCGGTGAGAGGTTTCCGATGCGCGGTCGAGCTGGGTCCTGAGCTTGTCGAAGGGTCGGCCCGGTGACCACGACGCAGGAGAAGCCGACCGCGCAGGACGTGCTCGACGCGGCTGTCGCCAAGATCAACGGGCAGCACCGGTCCGGGCAGGCGGCGATGGCGGAGGCGATCACCGAGTCGTTCCACAGCGGGCGTCACCTGTTGGTGCAGGCCGGCACCGGCACCGGTAAGTCGCTCGGCTATCTGGCGCCGGCGCTGATCGAGGTGTCGGGAGGGCGCACCGACCGGGTTGTCGTCGCCACCGCAACGCTCGCCCTGCAAGCCCAGCTGGCCAGCAAGGACATTCCGGCGGCTCTCGATGCGGTCGAGTCGGTGACCGGCCGCCGACCGACTGCGGCGATCTTGAAGGGCCGGACCAACTACGCGTGCCGGTTGCGGGTCAACGGCGGAGCGGAAAGCACCCAGGGCTCGCTGATCGACGCCGCCGACCTGGCCGAGAGCCTGCGGGCGACCATGGCCGGACAGCCGGAGACCACCGACGACACGGCGGCGAGTTCGGCACTCGGCGCAGAGGTGTTGGCGCTGCGGGAGTGGGCAGAGGCCGAGCATGAGCAGCGCGGTCTGGCCGATCGGGACGACGCCCCGTCCCACACCGAGCGGGCCTGGCAACAGGTGTCCATCCCGGTGCGCGAATGCCTCGGCATCCAGGCCTGCCCGTTCGGAGACTCCTGCTTCGTCGAGCGATCCCGGGAGAAGGCCCGCGGCGCCGATCTGGTGGTCACCAACCATGCGCTGCTGGCGATCGACGCGATGCACGGCCGGACGGCGCTCCCGGAGCACTCGACGATCATCATCGACGAGGCCCACGAACTGGTCTCACGCGTCACCGGCGCGGCCTCGGCGGAATTGCATCCGACCACCATCGAGCGCGTCGGCCGACGAGCCCTGAATTACCTCGAAGATGATCTTGCACTGGACTTCCTGGAGTCGGCGGACGCGCTCCGCAACGCACTGGATTCGGTCGTACCGGAGCGAATCGAGGACACCGAGTCACCGGTGATCGATGCAGCCCAGACGATCCGGGCAGCCGCGCGCCGGGTGGTCAGCGAGCTCGCCAACGACGGCGGCGGGTCACACAAGGCCGACGGGGGCGACAACGATCGCAAGCAGGCAGCGGCAGCGGTGAAAGAGATCTTTGACGTCGCCGAACGAGTCTGCAAGCTGGATGATCATGACGTGATCTGGGTGGCCGACTCCGATCGAACCGGCCGCGATGTCCGAGTGGCGCCCCTGACCGTGGCCGGTCTGATGAGGGATCGGGTGTTCAGCGACCGGACCGTGATCATGACCTCGGCGACCTTGAAGCTCGGTGGTGACTTCACCGGGGTCGCCGGCTCGGTCGGCCTGCGCAGCAGTGAGCGTGATGATCAACCGGTCTCGTCGGATCAGCAGGCCGCGTCGCGGCAGGCCTCGGTGCGAGCAGGGGAGAACGCGGGCGCCCATGATGATCTTGAAGAAGGCATCGAGGGTGATCTCGAGCTGGATCAGGACGATGATGTTGATCATGGTGCGGCACCGCAGCCCAGCGGCCCGCTGACCTGGCGCGGGCTCGACGTCGGATCACCCTTCGACTACCGCCGACAAGGCATCGTCTACGTCGCACGGAACATGCCCCGACCCGGCCGGGATGGGCTGAGCGAAGAGGCGATGGCCGAGATCGCCGAGCTCGTCTGGGCCGCCGGCGGACGCACCCTCGGACTCTTCTCCTCTCGGCGGGCTGCCGAGGCCGCGGCCGTCTACGTGCGCAAACAGCTGCCGAAGATGACCGTGCTGTGTCAGGGAGATGCGCAGCTGTCCGATCTGACCAAGCGGTTCATCGAGAACACCGAGGCGAGCCTGTTCGGCACCCTGTCGCTGTGGCAGGGAGTGGACGTGCCGGGCGACACCTGCCAGCTGGTGATCATCGACCGAATCCCGTTTCCCCGACCGGACGAACCGCTGACGGTGGCCCGGCAACGGGCGGTCACCGAGGCCGGCGGCAACGGCTTCATGTCGGTTGCCGCCACCCATGCCGCCCTGCTGCTGGCGCAGGGCGCCGGTCGGCTGATCCGGCGGGGGAGCGACCGCGGTGTGGTCGCGGTGCTGGATCCGCGCCTGGCCACCGCCCGATACGGCGGCTTCCTCCGCTCGTCGATGCCGGACATGTGGCCGACCAGCGACCGCGAACTGGTGATCGGGGCCCTGCGCAGACTTCAGTGACGCTCAGCGCATCGGCCGAAACGACTCCCGCAGGTCCTTGATCAACAAGTCCGGCGCCTCGAGCGCCGGGAAGTGCCCGCCGCGGTCGTACTCGGTCCACCGGGTGACGTTGTTCTGCCGCTCGGCGATCGCCCGGATGGTGCTGTCACCAGGGAAGATCGCGATCGCGGTGGGTACCCCGGAGGACTGCGGCTGTTCTCCCCACTGGCCGGACTCCTTGTACAGCAGGACGGATGAGCCGATGGTCCCGGTGAACCAGAGGATGCTGACGTTGGTCAACAAGGCGTCGTCGTCGATCGGCTCGTGGGCATAGCTGTTGACCACGTCGGCGACCCAGGCGAGCAGTCCGATCGGAGAGTCGTTGAGGGCGTACGCCAATGACTGCGGGCGGGTGCTGTGGATCGCGGCGTACGAACTGGTGTCGCGCTGGCTCCAGTCCTTCAGACGTGCCAGCAGCTGTTGATCACGTTCGTCGAAGCCGCCGCCGTCCTCGTCCCAGGACGGGATGGTGATCGGGCCGTTCAGATGCACGCCGACAACATGCTCGGTGTCGATCCGGCCGAGTTGCGGTGCGATGAAGCCCCCGGCGTCGCCGCCCTGGACGCCGTACCGCTGATATCCGAGCCGTGCCATCAGTTCCATGATCAACTCCGCCGACCGTTCGGTGGCGGCGCCGCCGCGCCGACGGGTCGGCCCGGAGAATCCGAACCCAGGCAGGGTCGGTATCACCAGGTCGAAGGCCTGAGCCGGGTCGCCGCCGTGCGAACGCGGATCGGTGAGCGGCCCGATCACCGCACGGAAGTCGGCGAAGGGCCAGCCGTGCACCAACAGCAGCGGCAACGCGTCGGACTCCGGCGACCGAACGTGGGTGAAGTGCAATCGCTGGCCGTCGATCCGGGTGACGAACTGATCGAACCGGTTGAGGTCGGTCTGCTGGCGCTCCCAGTCGAGTTCTCGCCACCGCTGCACCAGCGGACGTAGCCGAGACGCCGGAATCCCGTACGACCAGCCGGCGTCGGAGAGTTCGTCCGGCCACCGGGCGGCGGCGAGTCTGGCTCTGAGATCGGCAACGTCGGCGTACGGGATCTCGATCCGGAAGGGCTCGATCGTCTGTTGGCTCATGATCAACACGGTAGGGACAATTCCGGTCAGCCGGTGACCGCTGCCGCCGGTCGAATGAGACCGTGAGAAGGTTGGCGATGCGTCCGCACGACCGGCGGAGCGGTGAAAGGCCGGGATCGGCCGGAGCGGAAGGAAGTTGA
>DATCVL010000324.1:0-2811 GCA_036566865.1 Microlunatus sp. | reverse complement strand
AAGATATGACGGAACAAGCCACCATCGAGGCACCCACTGCCGACGGCATCGTCCTCACCGAGGAAGCCTCGGCCAAGGTCAAGGCACTCTTGGACGGCGAGGGTCGCGAAGACCTGGCGCTGCGGGTCGCGGTTCAGCCGGGCGGCTGCTCCGGACTGCGCTACCAGCTGTTCTTCGACGAGCGCAGCCTCGACGGCGACGTGGTCAAGACCTACGGAGGCGTCAACGTCGTGACCGATCGGATGAGCGCTCCCTACCTGATGGGTGCGACGATCGATTTCGTGGACACGATCGAGAAGCAGGGCTTCACGATCGACAATCCGAATGCGACCAGCTCCTGCGCCTGCGGCGACAGCTTCAACTGAGTCTCGACGGCAAACGAACTCCCCGTCTCCAGTCATGGAGGCGGGGAGTTCGTCGTCTGTCCGGAGCTGCGACCTCCGGGCAAAGAACCAGCCCCATCCCGGAGTATTCGTGAGGGACCCAATTGTGGGACCGCCGATGGCAGTGCCGAACCGACTCCCCCGAGGTCAGAATCCGGCGGGCCATCGAGCGTCCGGCGCCGAGTCG
This sequence comes from Microlunatus sp., assembly GCA_036566865.1. GTDB lineage: Bacteria > Actinomycetota > Actinomycetes > Propionibacteriales > Propionibacteriaceae > Microlunatus. The sequence continues at coordinate 2,241 of DATCVL010000324.1, read as the reverse complement.
ACCTCAAGCCGGTTACCCGATTTCCGCTTCGGGATGGGACTGGTTGTGATCACTGATTGATCACGGCACCAATCATCATCCGGCGCGCAGGGCCGAGGCAGGGCCTAAGGTCCCGACCTTGCCAGCAAGGGATTGCCGATGTTGATCATTGCGAACGCCGCTGATCAACATCGGATTGCAGCCGCGCCCCGTAGACAGCGATCTGAGTACGACGTTCCATGCCGAGCTTGCTGAGCAGTGCGGAAACGTAGTTCTTGATCGTTTTCTCCGCCAGGAACATCCGCTGACCGATCTGCCGGTTGGTCAACCCCTGGGCGATCAGCTCCAGAATCTCCCGCTCCCGCTCGGTGAGCTGCTCGAATCGGTTGTCCCGAGGCTTGGTCGGGTGTTTCAGCCGGGTCATCAGCTTTTCGGTGATCGCCGGATCGAGCAGCGAGTCGCCCCGTGCGGCCTGCCGGATCGCGTCGGTCAGCGAGGTGCCGCCGATCTGCTTGAGCAGATAGCCGGAGGCGCCGGCCATCACCGCCGCGAACAACGCCTCGTCATCGTCGTACGAGGTCAGGATCAGGCAGTGCAGGCCCGGCAATGCCGATCGGAGATCACGACAGACGTCGATTCCGGAACCGTCCGGCAGCCGCGCGTCCAACAGCGCGACATCGGGGCGTACAGCGGGAATCCGGTGGCGGGCCTCGGCAGCGGTGGCCGCCTGACCGACAACCTTGAGGTCACCGGCGTTGCTCAACAGGTCGATCAGACCGCGCCGGACCAACTCATGATCATCGAGGATGAAGACGCGAACGGTGTGGGGCGGGTCATCGACCATGGCCAGAGCGTACGACCGCAAGGGGTGCGATGCATAGCACCCCTGAGCAGTTCGCGCCACTCGCAAGATCGCCGACCCGTGCCTGACCTGGTGTCTGCCGGCGGGCGGTCTGCGTTAGGGTGCTGATAGCTTTGACACGCTGTAGTAGTACGCATCAGAAAGGGTCGACGTGGCACCTGTGTCCCGCCCACGATTCCCCCAATCGTGGCGCCCGATTCCGTCCCGGCGGCCGACACCGCGCACCGTCTCGCGGGTGCTGCTGGCTTCGCTCGGAATCGGCGCGCTCAGTTTGGCCGGGTGTAGCGCGGAAACCACGGCACAACTCGGCCGGCTCGGTCTCCCGGTTGCCGCCAGTGACCGTACGCCGTACACCCACCATCTCTGGATCGGCTCCTGGATCGCCGCCTTCGGCGTCGGACTGCTGGTCTGGGGCATGATCATCTGGTGCATCGTCCGCTACCGGCGGCGTAAGCCAGGCATTCCGCGGCAGAACCGCTACAACCTGCCGATCGAGATCCTCTACACGGTGACGCCGTTCATCATGATCGGCGTGCTCTTCTACTTCACTGTCCTGACTCAGGACAAGGTGCAGGCGAAGGTCCAGAATCCTGATCATGTGGTGACCGTGGTCGCGCAGAAGTGGAACTGGTCCTTCAACTACGAGGAAGCCGACAATCCCGACGTGGGTACCGCCGTCTGGGAGTCCGGCACCATCGAGCAGCCGGCCAACCTGTATCTGCCGGTGGGGGAGAGCGTGCGGTTCAACCTGAAGTCGGTGGACGTGATCCACTCCTTCTGGGTGCCGGCCTTCTACGAGAAGTTGGACGTGGTACCGGGGCGGAGCAACAGCCTGGACCTGACGCCGACCAAGGAAGGCGTGTTCGCCGGCAAGTGTGCCGAGCTCTGCGGCACCTACCACTCGGCGATGTTGTTCAACGTGCACATCGTTTCCAAGCAGGAGTACATCGCCCATCTGAAGTCCTTGGAGTCCGAGGGTCAGACGGGGCAGCTGAAGACGCTGCAGAATCCGGTCGCGGTCCCGCAGCGACCCGAGTCCGAGCGAGAGGGACGCTGAGGTGACGACGTTCGAAGGAACCGCCGAGCGCACTGCTGTACGCACTGCTCCGGCGACCCGCCGACGGCCGATGGGCCAGGTTGCCTGGCGTTGGCTGACCACCACCGATCACAAGATGATCGGCAACCTGTACTTCATCACCTCACTGGTGTTCTTCGCGTTCGGTGGCCTGCTGGCACTGGCGATCCGGGCCGAGCTCGCGTTTCCCGGGCTGCAGTTCCTGAGCTACGAGACGTACAACCAGTTCTTCACCATGCACGGCACGATCATGCTGTTGCTGTTCGCGACACCGTTGTTCTCCGCGTTTGCGAACGCGATCATGCCGTTGCAGATCGGTGCTCCG
>DATCVL010000323.1:0-14515 GCA_036566865.1 Microlunatus sp. | reverse complement strand
GTGACGGTCACCTTGCCCCAGGTCGGTACGTCGCCGCTGGCCGTCTTCGGCTTGCCGAAGTTGGTGGCGTACCCGATGCCGACGCCGATCACCGCAACCACGACCACGATCGCCACCACCAGCACCGCCAGCCTGCGGCGCTTGGCCTGCCTGGCCGACCGCTCGGCCGCGATCCGGGCCCGGTCCCTGGCGTTACTGCCATCCTGCTTCGGCGGCTTCTTCTTCCCGCCGTTGGAGCGGTTGGCGTCGGAGCTCATGCATTCCCCTCGTCATCGTCAAATCCGCCGGTCACGGCGTCCAGGCTGAGTCTGGTCACCGGCTGCAGGAACAGCCACGCGGCACCGGCCAGGAAGATCAGGTCCCGAATCAAGTCCATCAGGTAGGTGGTAGCGCCCGGCGCCACCTGACCACCAGCGCTGAAGCACCCGCAATCGATACTCAGACCGCGGGCCCAGGCCTGGATCAGGCCGATCACGAATGCCAACTGGAGCAGGAAACTCAGCGCCGCCGCCCACCGGGTGAACAGCCCCGAGATCAGCACCAGCCCGAGCAGCACCTCCAGATACGGCAGCGCCCAGCCGACCACCTGCGCCAGTCCGTCCGGCAGCAGCTCGTAGGCGCGGACCGCGGCCACCGACTGCGCGGGATCGGGGATCTTCAAGGCTCCGGCGACCACCCAGACCACACCGAGTCCGACCCGAACGACGGTGCGTGCCCAGGGCAGCACAACGGACCAGTTCACCGAACGGCGCCCCGGTTCGGGCGCAGATTCACTGGCTGACTCGGACATCAGAGGCTCAACCTCACAGCTCAGGCAGAAGTTCCCGCTGGCGACGAGGAACCGGAACGGATTCCGGTTGCCAGCTCGGAGACCACCGTACGGAGTCGGGTCAAGTCATCCGGATGGCCGGCATCGTCGGCCTCGATCAGCGGGCTGACCAGTGCCGAACCGACGATGGCCGCGTCCGCATAGCCGGTGATCTCCGCGGCCTGAGCGCCGGTGGAGACGCCGAGTCCGACGCCGATCCGGGCGGCCGGGACGGCGTCCCGGATCCGCTGCACCAGCGTCGGCGCCGCCGACGAGGTCCGCGCCCGCGCACCGGTGACGCCCATCAGCGAGGTCGCGTACACCCAGCCGCGGCAGCTCTCCACGGTGTCGGCCAGCCGCCGATCCGATGAGCTCGGGGCGACCAGGAAGACCCGGTCCAAACCGTGCGCATCGGAGGCGGCAAACCAGTCCCCGGCCTCGTCCGGCGTCAGGTCCGGGGTGATCAGCCCGGCGCCACCGGCTGCGGCCAGGTCCCGGGCGAACGCGTCCGGGCCGTACCGCTCGACCAGATTCCAATAGATCATCACCACCGCGGCGGTGCCGGTGTCGGCGACTGCCTCGACCGCGGAGAACACCTCGCGGACCCGGACGCCGCGCTCGAGCGCACGGGTGCTGGCCTTCTGGATGGTGGTGCCGTCCATCACCGGATCGCTGTACGGCATGCCGATCTCGACCAGGTCGACGCCGTCGTACTCCTTCTCGCCGGACGGACCGATCCCGCACAGGGCCCGCATGGCGGCCAGCGACCCGGGCACGCTGGGATAGCCGACCGGCAGGTAGCCGACCAGCGCGCCACGACCCTCGTCCCGGGCCGCGGCGAACACCTTGCCGGTGATGCCGTCGTCGAACTGCCGACCGGTTGCCGATTCCTTCACGTCAGTCACAGTTCGCTGCTCCCGGTCGCCTCGCCGTGGATGTCGGCGAACCATTTCATGGCGGTGTCCACGTCCTTGTCGCCGCGCCCGGACAGGCTGACCAGGATCAGCGGGGTCTGCTCGGTCGCCTCGGCGGCGAGTCGGCGGCCCAGCTTGATGGCGCCGGCCAGTGCGTGGGCCGACTCGATCGCCGGGATGATGCCCTCGGTCTCGCTCAACAGCCGGAACGCGTCCATCGCTTCGCTGTCGGTGATCGGCTCGTAGTGCGCGCGGCCGGCCTGGGCCAGCCAGGCGTGTTGCGGCCCGACTCCGGGATAGTCCAGTCCGGCGGAGATGGAGTGCGACTCCTTGGTCTGGCCGTCATCGTCCTGGAGCACGAAGCTGCGGCTGCCATGCAGCACGCCGAGTCCGCCGGCGGTGATGCTGGCCGCGTGCCGGCCGGTCTCCACGCCGTCGCCGCCGGCCTCGAAGCCGTACAGCCCGACGGACGGGTCGTCGATGAAGTCGGCGAAGATGCCGAGAGCGTTGGAACCGCCGCCGACGCAGGCCGCGACCGCGTCCGGCAGCCGGCCGTAGCGCTCGGTGACCTGGGCTCGGGCCTCGGTACTGATCACCCGCTGGAACTCCCGGACCACCTTCGGGAACGGATGCGGTCCGGCCACACTGCCGATCAGGTAGTGGGTGTCCTCGACCGTGGCAACCCAGTCCCGCAACGCGTCGTTCATCGCGTCCTTCAGGGTCTGGGTGCCGGACTCGACCGCGATCACCTCGGCGCCGAGCAACTGCATCCTGGCCACGTTCAGGGCCTGCCGCTCGGTGTCGACCTTGCCCATGTAGACCCGGCAGTCGAGTCCGAGCAGGGCGGCCGCGGTGGCGGTCGCGACGCCGTGCTGGCCGGCGCCGGTCTCCGCGATCACCCGGGTCTTGCCCATCCGCCTGGTCAGCAACGCCTGGCCGAGCACGTTGTTGATCTTGTGCGAACCGGTGTGGTTGAGGTCCTCGCGCTTGAGCACGATGGTGGCATCCAACTCGGCCGCCCGCGCGAACCGTGGTGCCGCGGTGATCGGCGTCGGCCGGCCGGAGTAGTCCTTGCGCAGCGCATCGAGCTCGGCCCAGAACTCCGGATCCTTCATGGCCTTGTCGAACTCCGCCTCGAGTTGATCGAGGGCGACGTACAACGCCTCGGGTACGAATTTGCCGCCGAACGGGCCGAAATGACCGCTGTCGTCGGGCAACGCGGACGCGCGTGATGATGTGCTAGTAATGATGATTTCCTTACCTGCAAGGGTTTGACGGGGAGGTTGAGGTCTGTCGGCCAACCCTCACCATCGACACAGGGTGCTGATCATCTTCTTCGTGGCACAGTTCATGATCATCCTGATCACCGGTGCGACAGGGCCGGATGTGAACCGGCCGACACCAGGTCGGCCACCCCGAGACGCGGGTCTCGGCCGGTCACCAGGGCCTCGCCCACCAGCACCACGTCGGCACCGGCGCGGGCCAGCTCGATCACGTCATGCGGATCCTTGACCCCGGACTCCGCCACCTTCACGATGCCGTCCGGGATCCGTGGCGCCAGCCGGGCGAACGTGCCCGGATCCACTTCCAGGGTCTGCAGATTCCGGGCGTTCACCCCGATCAGCTTGGCGCCGGCGTCGACCGCACGATCAACCTCTTCGGCCGTGTGGGTCTCCACCAGCGGGGTCAGTCCGATCGACTCGGCCCGCTCGATCAGGGACACCAGCTCGAAGTCGCTGAGGGCGGCCACGATCAGCAGTGCCAGGTCGGCGCCGTTGGCCCGAGCCTCGAACAGCTGGTAGGCGGTGACGATGAAGTCCTTGCGCAGTACCGGGATGTCCACGGCCATCCGGACGTTGACCAGATCCTCCAGCGAACCGCCGAACCGGCGCCGCTCGGTCAACACCGAGATCGCGGCGGCGCCACCGGAGGCGTACGCCTCGGCCAGCGCGGCCGGATCGGGGATGTCGGCCAATGCGCCCTTGCTCGGGCTGGATCGCTTGACCTCGGCGATCACCGATACGCCCGACTCACGGAACCGCGGCATCGGATCGAGTGCGGGGTCTACGTGCAGCACCCGCTCCTTCAGCCGGTCAATGCTGACCGCAGCTTGGCGCTCGGCAAGGTCCTGCCGTACGCCGTCGACGATCGTGTCGAGTACGCCCATGACGTTTCCCACTCCCTCTTGGCGAACTGACCCGGCTGCCGCTGCCAGCCGACTTAACGCTTCTTCTTCTCGTACAGCCCGAATCCCAGAGCCTGCATGATCAGGCCCACCGCGATGCCGACCACACACACCGCAACGCCGATCCAGAACAGCGCCCAGTTGGTCCGCAGCACCAGTCCGATCGCACCGACGGCGAAGCCGACGAAGATGAACACGGTGGCCGTCCACATGGCACCGGTCTGACCGTGATGGACATGCCGCATCGGCCGTGAATCCAGCGGCTGCAGGGCCGGATTGGAAAGCCGCTCGGACCGGGACCGGACCGCAGTTGCGGTCGGCGTGCCGTCGGTACCGGCCACCTCGGTCTGTGCGGATTCGGCCATCACGTTCACCATCCTGATCACGAACACGGAGGACGGGTCTGTTGCCCGTCGGTTGCACTACCTGCCCATTGGATTGTCCTCAGGGTCATTCTGGCCCACCGGCGCACACCGCACCAATCGGGGTCAATTTCGGCGGCTTCCGTCCGCCGGATTCGGATCCTGGCTCTGCGAGTCCTGCTGCCGGCCGTCCGGTTCGGCTCCATCGGCGGGCGCGTCAGGCGGCTCGGCGTCACGGCCGGCTGGGTCGTCGGCGGGGACGGTCGGATCCTCCCCCGCGTCGATCGACTTCCAGACCGCATTGGTATCGATCTCCGCCTCCGGATCGGCCGGCAGCAGCGCACCCTTGCCAGCCGCGTTGCGTTCGAACCGGGACGCCCGCTGCGGCCAGCGCTGCGCGCGGAGCAGCACGATCATGGAACCGGCCAGCACCAGCAGGCAGCCGGCCGCGTACACGATGTTGCCGCCCACCAGCTGCAGTTGGTAGGAGTCGGTCAGAGTGTGCTTGCGCAACTCGGTGAAGACCTCGGCCGAATCCGGCTGCTGCAGCGGCATCGTGAGCAGCCCGATCAGCGCGATCACGGCGACCAGGACGGCCACGATCCGCCGGCCGGTCGACCGCAACGTCAGCATCAGCAACACACCGGCCAGAACTGCGACGCCGAGCGCCTGGGCGACGCCCCCGGTGATGTCGGTGCCGCTGAAATTCACCAGCCCGTCGGCGGAGTACCAGGGCACGGCGGCACCGGCCACCACCGCCAGCGCACCGAGCACCAACAGACCGAACGCCACGGTACGGCTTCGGCTGCTGCGGCCCTTCGGGGCGACTGCTTCGGTGGTCACCGGGACGAGCCGTCCTCCGGGCTCTCGGCGCCGACCGGGGTGAACGTCTCCGCGATCGAGATCGCCCGGATCACCGCGGCCGCCTTGTTCTGCGACTCCTGGTCCTCCAGCAACGGGACCGAGTCGGCGACGATGCCGCCACCGGCCTGGACATAGCCCACCCCGTCCCGCAGCACCGCGGTCCGGATCGCGATCGCCGCGTCACCGTCGCCGGCGAAATCCAGGTAGCCGACGACACCTCCGTACAGCCCGCGTCGGGAGACCTCGAGTTTGTCGATGATCTCCATCGCCCGAACCTTCGGCGCCCCGGACAGGGTGCCGGCCGGGAACGCGGCCAGGATCACGTCCAGCGCGCTGCGATCGTCGGCGATCTCGCCGATCACGGTGGACTCCAGGTGCATGATGTGGCTGTATCGCCGTACCTCGGCGAATTCGATCACCTCGACGCTGCCCGGCTTGCACACCCGACCAAGATCATTTCGACCAAGATCGACAAGCATCAGGTGCTCGGCGCGTTCCTTCTCGTCCGAACGCAGCTCAGCCTCCAGCGCCTGATCTTCACGATCATCGGCGCCGCGCGGTTTGGAGCCGGCGATCGGATGGGTCAGCGCGGTCTTTCCCTTCACCGTGACCAGCGCCTCGGGGCTGGAACCGACGATGTCGAAGCCGTCCATCCGGAGCAGATACATGTACGGCGACGGGTTGCTCAACCGCAACACCCGGTAGACATCCAACGCGTCGGCCGAGGTCTCCACCTCGAAGCGCTGGCTGACCACGATCTGGAAGGCCTCGCCGGCCTCGATCTCCTGCACCGCGGCCCGGACCGCGTCCTGATATTCGTCCGGTGTCCGCTGCCGGCGGATCGGCAGTCGGTGATCTTGCTCGGCGACCACTGCGGTGGGCGGTGTCGGCCGCCCCAGCGCCCGGGTCATCGCTTCCACCCGCGCCACCGCGTCCGCGTACGCCTCGTCCACCCGCTCGTCGGTGTCGTCGTAGTTGATCGCGTTCGCGATCAGCCAGACCTCACCGGTTTCATGATCAACAACGGCGACGTCACTGGCCAGCATGAAGCCCAGCTCGGGCACGTGAAGATCATCGGCGTTGGTGTCCGGCAGCACCTCGACCCGACGGACGGCGTCGTAGGAGAGATAGCCGACCATGCCGGAGGTGAAGGACGGCAGGTCCGGGATCCGTGGCGTGTGCAGTGACTCCAGGGTCTGCCGCAGGGCCTCCACCGGGTCACCACCGGTGGTCAGCCCGACCGGCGGGTTTCCCGTCCAGGTTGCTTCGCCGTTCTGTTCGCTCAAGGTCGCCACCGAACGAACACCGATGAACGAGTATCGGGCCCAGACACCGTTGTGCTCGGCCGACTCCAGCAGATAGCTACCGGTCCGACCGTCGGTGAGTTTGAGATAGAGACCGACCGCGGTCTCCGCATCGGCCAGCACCCGACGGTAGACCGGCACCACCCGACGGTCCGCGGCCAGCACCCGGAATCCCGCAAGGGTGGGGGTGATGTTGCGCGGGGTCGGTCCGGTGGCCGGCTGGGGATCTTGAGTTGCAGACGGCCTTGCGGTCGTCGACGGGCCGGAACTCACGTTCACTGTTCTCCCTCGGTCAGCAGCACCCGACCATCGAAGCAGGTACGGGTGCCGGTGTGGCAAGCCGGTCCCTCCTGATCGACCCGGACCAGCAGCGTGTCGCCGTCGCAGTCCAGCCGGACCTCGTGGACCCATTGCCGGTTGCCGCTGGTCTCCCCCTTCACCCAGTAGGACTGGCGGCTGCGGGACCAGAAGGTGGTCCGGCCGGTGGTCAGGGTGCGATGCAGCGCCTCGTCGTCCATCCAACCGACCATCAGCACCTCGCCGCTGTCGTACTGCTGGATCACGGCGGCAACCAGGCCGTCGGCGTCCCGCTTCAACTGGTCGGCGATCGCCGGGTCGAGCTGACCGGCGGTCTGGGTGTTCTCGGCTGCATTCACGCCGACCATTCTCTCCCGGACACACCGGCCGACGCGATCGGTATCGCGTCGGCCGGCTGGTACGCATCGTCGATGGATGTAAGTGCGGTGTAAGGGGGCGCTTCGAGACTGACCCACGGGGCCGCGCTCGGGTCGCGCGGCCGCCGGATGTCGAACCCGTCGACATCCGTGGAGGGTCAATCGAACGGAGTCCACCATGTCTCATCAGGGCACCACCACCCAACGCAAGAACAGCGGCAGACGCAGCACGGCAGCGAAGATCGCCGCACTGGCCGCATCCGGCGGAGTGCTGGCCGCCGGCCTGTCGGCCACAACGCCGGCGCAGGCGTACCCGAACTCCGAGCTCAGCTATCGCTACGCCTATGTGAACACCAGTGATTGCAGTCTGGTTGCGGGCAATCTCAAGGTCGACGCCAAGTACAGCAACGGCTGTCTGCTCAAGGACAGCATCGACGACACGTTCTTCCGGAAGGACTCCGGCGGGCGGGCGCTGAAGGTGACGGTCTACCGCGGCTCGAGTCTGGTGTCGAAGTTCGAGTTCCATCCGCTCGACGAGAAGCTGTGGATCTACGACAACAGCAACGACCACGACACCATCTACGCGACCGTGGCCGAGGGCTATTACGGCTACGCCTATGGCGCGCCGGCCAAGGGCAAGACCGTGGTCGACTACAACTTCGACGAGAACGACTACAAGCGGCTGACGCTGTATGACAACAAGGACGACGCGCTCGGCACCGGTAGCGACCAACTCTGGAGCCATCTGATCAAGTCCTGACCGGGCAGCCTGAGCGGGGCCACGGCGTCCGGTTGATCCAGACCGGCGTCAGTGGCCTAGCATCTGCGGTTATGACCTTCGCCAAGGACGAGCGCGCAAATCTGTGCGATCTGCTCTCCGAGGTCGGGCCCGACGCCCCGACCCTGTGCGGGGACTGGACGGCCCACGACCTGACCGCTCATCTGTGGATCCGGGAGACCGACCCCGTCGGCGCCCCCGGAATCCTGGCCAAACCGCTGTCCGGGTTGACCGAACGACGGATGGCCGAGGCGAAGTCCCGCTGGTCGTACGAGGAACTGGTCGACCGGGTCCGCAAGGGACCCGCTCGATTCTCCGTGTTCGCGCTGCCCGGGGTCGACGAGCCGGCCAACACGACCGAATTCTTCGTCCATCACGAGGACGTCCGCCGGGCCGGTGAGCAGCCGATGGGCCCACGGGATCTCGGCGACGAGGTCGAGGACTGGATGTGGCGCCGGTTGAAGCTGCTCGGCCGTGCGCTCTTCCGCCGGGCCAAGGTCGGCGTGGTGATGGAACGGGTGCCGGCGACCGCGGAGCCCGGCAGCGAGCCGGAGACCATCCGGGCCCAGGGTGGCAACCCGATCGTCACCGTGGTCGGCAAGCCGAGCGAGTTGGTGATCTTCGCCAACGGCCGGACCCAGGCCGCAGACGTCAAGCTGGTCGGCGAGCCGGAAGCGATCGACGCGCTGCTGTCCAGCGACCTGTCGGTCTGACCCCGCCGACCGTTCCCGGTCAGGCTGATGGTGCCATCCGGGCGACCTGAATTCGCTCCGCAGGGCGTCGGGCATCGGTCGTGGGTAGGAGTCAGAGGCAGAACGGATGGCCGGCCGGATCGGCGTAGGTCCGGGATTCCCGTCGCTCCCCCAGCAGTGTCGCGCCCAGGCTGATCACCAGGGCGTTTGCCGCATCGGCGTCGGATACCAGGATGTCGAGATGCTGTTGCTGCGGATAGTCCGGATCCGGCCAGCGCGGTGGGCGCTGATCGGACCAGCCGTCCCCGTCCAGCGCCAACTGCAGTTTGCTACCGCCATCTGTCGTACGTCCCGCGGTGTAGTCACCGTCCGGCGGCCGCTCGGCCAGCTTGAGCCAGCCGTACGGCTCGTACGACTGCATCCCGAGCAACTCGCCGTAGAAGTCCGCCAGCACCCGACGTCCTTCCCGGCAGCCGATCGTCTCGGGGCTGCCGATCGTGATCGTCATCGCATCGCTGTCCCGCAGAAGGTGGCCCATCGCTGCCTCCGGTCCCGGTCCGTACTCGCTCGGACGGCAACCTACTCGCGACCGCTGACATCGTGCAGGGATGCGCTAGGTTCACCCATGATCAGGTGTCAACGGAAGGACGATGCCGTGTCCCAGGTCAACGACGACCCAGTCGACGCGACCAACGACATCGACCAGTGGACCGATGAGGCGATCCTGCGAGCCCTCGGCGACTGGGGTTGGGCGCCCGATGGGACCGAGGTGATCGACACCGAGGACTATCGGGTCGTATTCCTGCCGGAGGGATACGACCATCGGGCGAACGTGCCCCGGGTGGACTCGGATCGGCCCGGTCCCATGATCATCCGGGAGATCAATGATCTCGCGGCTGCGCACGGTTACAACGAAGTCTTGTGGTCGATCTACCCCACCACAGCTCCGCGCTCGGATGCGGTAGTTGATCTTGGGTTGTCGGGTGGGGTCGATCCAGCGGGGTGGGATCCAGTGCGGGGTGCGTTGATCATGAAGCGGGCGACGTCCTCCCGTTGGATACCGTGGCCCTTCGGATGTTGTGAACGTGCCGACATCGAGCTTCAATCGTGTCGTTCGTCGAGGAGTCGAGATGAGTGAGCTGATCCGTCCGAGCCTGGCCGAGGCTGAACTCGGTGCTGGCAAGGATTTCGTCATCGCCGAGTGGCGGGCGGAACCGTCCGCAAACCCGGTAGCGCCTTTGCACGTGCACCTCAAGGACGACGAGGCGTGGTACGTGTTGGAGGGCAGCCTCGGATTCTCCTTCGACGGTGAGGAGTTCGAGGTCGCGTCCGGAGGCGCGGCTCTGGCCAAGGCCGGCGTCGTACACACCTACTGGAACGCCGCCGACATCACGACCCGCTACTTGATCATCACGACGCCGAAGATCAGGGACCTGATCGCCGTGCTGCACGACGCTCAGCGACGCCAGGGTCGCACCATGGCAGAACTCTTCGCCGACTACGACAGCCGACTGATCGAGTGATCCGTTGCCAAGGCATTCGCCGGGCGCCACTACCGGCTCAGTGGCACGGTGCCAGTCTCAGCGACCTGGTTTCGGGTCAACGACTCCGGCGCGCTTGGATGTAGGGGTGACCACGACGGATGTCCGAGTAGTACCAGCCGGAGAGCAGAGCCGCCCCGTCCTTGATCGTCTTGTGCAGCTCTATCTTCATGATCTTTCTGCCGTCGGAGAGTGGGAGATCGGCGAGGACGGGATCTTCACCTCGCAGGTACTTGCAAGCGCGCCACGACAGGGGAACCGGCCCAGCGGACAAACGGGTGGTCGAGTCGAACCACAGGTCTGTCAGCGATCTCGTCTGGAACGAACACCCACGGACACAAGGGATGTCTGAAGGGCACGCTAGTTTGCCGATCGTGACCCCGGACGAGATCCGCGAGAAGGAACCGACCGTCGTACAGATCGGGATGACGCTCGACTGCCGGGATCCGGCTGCGCTGGCGCGGTTCTGGTCTCTGGCTCTGGGCTATGTCGAGGCCCCACCGCCCGAGGGTTGGCAGAGCTGGGAGGCGTTTCTGACTGATCATGATGTGCCGGCCGAGGAATGGAATGACGGCGCGGTGATCTGCGATCCGGGTGGCGTTCATCCGTCGCTGTCGCTGATGAAGGTCCCAGAGCCCAAGCGGGTGAAGAACCGGCTGCACCTGGATCTGAAGGTGTCCGGCGGCCGTCAGGTGGATGCCCAGACGCGGTTGGGGCGGATCGAGACCAAGGTGGCCGAGTTGGAGGAAGCGGGCGGCACAGTGCAGGAGCGGTTCCACGCAGGAGGTCGGCTCGATCACGTCCTGATGCTCGATCCCGAAGGCAATGAATTCTGTGTCGTCTAGTCGCAGGCAGTCGGCCTCCGGTCCGGGCACCACCTCCGGACCTGATCAGACCGCAGGAGCGCTGATCGATCACCACTGCGGACTGCTGCAGCTCGGACCGTTCGACAGCCGCGAGATGCTGTCGGTCGGGCAGTCGGGCTCACTCGTCATCCGATTGGTGCGCGGCGAGCAGCGATTGATTCTCAAGATCACCACTGATGCGAATCGGCTGGCGCGGGCACGGACCGAGTTGCGGTTGATCTCCCGGGCCACCGGCGGCCTTGCCGACGCGATGCCCCGTTACGTCACCGGACATGCTGATCACGATGCCGTGTCGCTGGTGACCGAAGAGCATTCACCGCTGCCACCCGCCACCAAGATCACCGACCAGGAGTGGTCGGTGCTGGCCACCTCGCTGGGACAGCTTCACAGCTTGTCGGTACCGCCGTGGTCGGACCTTCCTACCGCAGCTGCGGTGGATCCGAGGAGGGTGGCAGCTGCAGCGCAACTCTGGCGTGAGTTCGGTGACGGCGACGACGCGGTACGGGCCGCGCGGCTGCTGCTGCACGTGATCAACACAGGCCGGTCAACCCGATCGGCGCTGTTGACTCATGGCGACTGCCACACCGAGAACATCGTCCGCGATGAGTACGGATCCTTTCGCTGGATCGACTGGCAGGAGGCATGCCTCGGCGACGGCTGCGGCGATCTTGTCTTCCTCTGGCAGCGTGCGGAATTCACCGGGGCTCGGCCGCCGCGAGAGGCGATGATCACGGCGTACAGCGCGGCACGGCAGCTGCAGCCCGACGCCGATCTGCGTCGGGCGCTCGATGCAGCAGAGCTTCGCTCACTGTTTCTCGGCTGGCCGCCGTTCCTGCCCAATGGGACAGCCGAGAATCGACAGCGGATGGTCGACCGGCTGCCGAAGCTCCTCGACGCCCTCGGCCGGCAGCAGGACTTCCCGAGTTAGTGGATCACTTTGGCGAGGCGCAGTTCGTCCCGGGTCGCGCCGTCCAGGCCGAGTTCGTCCAGGATGCTGTCGGTGTCGCCGGCCGGCTCCGGCACCGCTCCCGCCTCGGTCGGTGTTGCCGAGAATCGCGGTACCGGCCCGGCCACGCTGATGCCGTCGACCGCGACGAAGCTCCCGCGGGCACGATGGTGCGGATGCTCCGGTGCTTCGGCCAGGTTCAGCACGGGTGCAACACACGCATCGGTGCCGGCGAAGATCTCCGCCCACGCATCGCGGGACCTGGCCGCGAACCGATCACTCAACCAGGCCGCGCAGTCATCCCACTGATCTTGGTCGTACGGGTCCGGGACCTCGGCCGGATCGGCTCCCAGGGTCCGTACGAGTTCCTGCCAGAACTTCGGCTCCAACGCGCCGACCGCGACGTACCGGTCGTCGGCCGTCCGGTAGCAGCGATAGTTCGGTGCACCGCCGTCCAACAGGTTCCGTTCCCGTTCATCAGTCCAGCGACCGCGACCGAACAACTGCCGGGTCATGGTCGACAGGTACGCCGCTCCCTCGGTCATCGCGGCATCGACGATCTGACCGGCACCGGTTGACCGGGCCCGCAGCAACGCCGCCAGGAGGCCGTTGACCAAGATCATCGCGCCGCCGCCGAAGTCGGCCAGGTAGTTCGCCGGTGGCAGCGGAACATGATCATGTTCGCCGATGCCGTGCAACACCCCGCTGATCGCGAGGTAGGTGATGTCGTGTCCTGCCCGGCGGCTCAGCGGACCGTCCTGTCCCCAACCGGTCATCCGGCCGTACACCAACGCCGGTTGGTGTTCCAGGGCAATCTCCGGGCCGATTCCGAGTCGTTCGGCGACGCCTGGACGGAATCCCTCGATCAGCACCTCACTCTGCTCGACGAGCCGAAGTGCCAGCTCGGCGCCGGCGGGCTGACGAAGATCGATTCCGATCGACCGCCGACCCCGATCCATCGGACCGCGAGGCAGATCGAGCCCGTTGTCGGCACCGGCCGGTCGGTCGATCTTGATCACCGAGGCGCCGAGATCTGCCAACATCATCCCGGCGAACGGCACCGGACCGACTGCCGGCAGTTCCAGGACCCGGACACCCGTCAGCGGACCGACCATGATCACCTCCAGCCAGACCGGACCTCAGTCAGCCGAGCTTCTCCAAGATCAACTCGCGGACTCGACCGGCGTCGGCCTGACCCTTCATCTGCTTCATCACCGCGCCGATCAAAGCGCCGGCGGCCTGCACCTTGCCGGACTTGATCTTGTCGGCGACGTCCGGGTTCGCTGCGATCGCCGCGTCGACTGCCTCGCTCAGTGCGCCGTCGTCGGAGACCACGGCCAGTCCACGAGCCTCGACCACCTCGGCCGGTCCACCCTCACCGGCGAGCACGTGATCGATCACCTGCCGGGCCAGCTTGTCGTTGATCGTCTTGTCGTCGACCAGCCCTTGCAGCTCGGCGACCTGTGCCGGGGTGATGGCGACGGCCTCCAACTCGATGCCGGTGTCGTTGGCGTGCCGGGACAGCTCGCCCATCCACCACTTACGTGCATGCTGCGCGCCCGAACCGGCCGTCACGGTCGCCTCGATCAGGTCTACTGCGCCGGCACTGACCACGTCACGCATCTCCAGTTCGGAGAAGCCCCAGTCCGCGGTCAGCCGCTTGCGACGCTGAGCCGGTGGTTCGGGCAGCGTCGTACGCAGTTGCTCCACCCACTCCCGGCTCGGCGCCACCGGCACCAGATCCGGTTCGGGGAAGTAGCGGTAGTCCTCGGCCTGTTCCTTGCTCCGGCCGCTCCGGGTGGTGCCGGTCTGCTCGTCGAAGTGCCGAGTCTCCTGATGGACCCGGTCGCCGGCCTTGAGAATCGCGCCCTGTCGGGTGATCTCGTAGGTGAGCGACCGTTCCACGCTGCGCAGTGAGTTCACGTTCTTGGTCTCGGTCCGCAAGCCGTACTCCTGCTGGCCGATCGGGCGCAGGCTGACGTTGGCGTCGCAGCGCAACGATCCCTGCTCCATCCGGGCGTCGGAGACATCCAGCGCCTTGACCAGATCCCGCAGCATCGCCACATACGCGCGTGCCACCTGAGGCGCCTTCGCGCCGGTGCCCTCGATCGGCTTGGTGACGATCTCGATCAGCGGCGTACCGGCCCGGTTGTAATCCATCAGCGAATGATCGGCGCCGTGGATCCGACCGTCCGCACCACCGCGGTGCACCGACTTGCCGGCGTCCTCCTCCATGTGCGCGCGTTCGATCTCGATCCGGTACGTCTCGCCGTCGACCTCGACCTCGGTCCATCCCTCGAAGGCGATCGGCTCGTCGTACTGGGAGATCTGATAGTTCTTCGGCACATCCGGGTAGAAGTAGTTCTTCCGGGCGAACCGACACCACTGGGCGATCGAGCAGTTCAGCGCCAACCCGATCCGGATCGCCGCCTCCACTGCCTTCTCATTCACCACCGGCAGCGAGCCCGGCAGGCCGAGGCAGACCGGGCAGGTGTGCGTGTTCGGCGGGCCGCCGAACTGGTTGACGCAACCGCAGAACATCTTGGTCGCGGTGTTCAGCTCGACATGCACCTCGAGTCCG
>DATCVL010000322.1:0-1752 GCA_036566865.1 Microlunatus sp. | reverse complement strand
GTCGGCGCCTACGACACGCGGTGGGCCGACATCCACATGAACCCGGAGGAGGCGGTGCAGACCCACGCCGACCTCAACGGCGGCGACGGCACCCGCGGACTGCTGGTGCCGGTGCACTGGGCCACGTTCAATCTCGCATTCCACTCGTGGTCCGAGCCGATCGTCCGGCTGCTCGCGGCCGCGCAGGAGAAGGCCACCCCGGTGGCCGTGCCCATGCCCGGACAGCGCATCGACGCGTTGAAGCCGACGGCCCAGACACCGTGGTGGTCCGCACTCGGCTGAGTCCGGCGCGCATCCCCTCCGAGCGAAGCCTCGTTGCGTAGCCTTTGACCATGGCATACGACGAAACGAGCACCGACAGCGTTGCAGTCGTCGCAGTGGAGGGGCTGACGGCCGCCCAGGTGGCGGAGCGGGTGGCGGCAGGCAAGACCAACGACGTGCCCGATCGGGCCAGCCGATCGGTACGCGACATCGTCCGCGCCAACGTGTTCACCCGGATCAACGCGATCCTCGGTGTCCTCCTGATCATCGTGCTGGCCTCCGGTTCGATCATCGACGGCATGTTCGGCCTGTTGATCATCGCCAACAGCGGGATCGGCATCATCCAGGAAGTGCGGGCCAAGCGGACCCTCGACAAGCTCGCGATCGTCAGCCAGACCAAACCGGTGGTGCGCCGCGACGGTGCCGCCGTCGCGATGGCACCCCGGGAGGTCGTGCTCGACGACATCATCGAGCTCGGCGCCGGCGACCAGATCGTCGTCGACGGTGTCGTGGTCGAGGCGATGTCCCTCGACATCGACGAATCCCTCCTCACCGGTGAGGCCGACCCCGTGCACAAGGACGCCGGCCAGCAGGTGCTGTCGGGAAGCTTCGTCGCGTCCGGCAGCGGCTGTTACCGAGCCACGAAGGTCGGAAGCGACGCGTACGCCGCCAAACTCGCGGACGAGGCCAGCAAGTTCACGCTCGTGCACTCGGAGTTGCGCAGCGGCATCGACAAGATCTTGAAATTCATCACGTATCTGATGATTCCGGCCGGTCTGCTGATCATCTACAACCAGTTGTTCTCCAGCGGCGAGTCGATCCGGCCGGCGCTGAGCGGGATGGTGGCCGCGCTGGTCCCGATGGTGCCCGAGGGACTGGTGCTGATGACGTCGATCGCGTTCGCGGTCGGGGTGGTCCGGCTGGGCCAGCGGCAGTGCCTCGTGCAGGAGCTGCCCGCCATCGAAGGTCTCGCGCGCGTCGACGTGGTGTGCGCCGACAAGACCGGAACGCTCACCGAGAACGGCATGCGGCTGTCCGAACTGCGTTGCGCCGACACCGCCGACACCGAACCGTCCCGTGCGGCACTCGCCGCGATGGCGGCGTCCGACCCGCGGCCGAACGCCAGCATCCTCGCGATCAAGGAGGCGTTCCCCGACGACCCCGGATGGGGTGACGCCACGGCGGAGGCGCCGTTCTCCTCGGCCGAGAAGTGGAGCGGACAGTCGTACGGCACCCACGGCAACTGGGTCCTCGGTGCGCCGGACGTGCTCCTCGACCCCGGCAGCGACATGGCCAGGCAGGCCGAGGAAGTGGGGTCCTCGGGACTGCGGGTGCTCCTGCTCGGCAGTTGCGACGTTCCGGTCGACCACCCCGCGGCGCCGGGCGCGATCACACCCCGGGCACTGGTGATCCTGGAGCAGCGGGTGCGTCCCGACGCCCGCGGCACCCTCGAGTACTTCGCGAGCCAGAACGTCACGGTGAAGGTCATCT
>DATCVL010000321.1:0-31679 GCA_036566865.1 Microlunatus sp. | reverse complement strand
GATGCCGATCAGGGCCATCACGACTTCCTGGCCCTGCAGCAGTCGCCGCAGCCACCGATCCCGGGCCACCACCTCGCGCTGTTGCTGGGGCGGCGACCCGCCGGGCTCGGTCGCCGCCGTCGACGAGCTCGCCGTCACGATGCCTGGATACTCGCCGGTGCGGACAGAGTGCTCTTCTTCTGGCTCGAACCTTCGAACCGGTTCTTGGTGGCCAGATAGGGCCCGACGTTGTCGGAGGTGACGAACTTCAACCCGGTATTGGTGTCGACCGGAGCCACCAGACCGCCGGAGACCTGATAGAGGAAGAGTTGCAGGATCGACAGGAACCCTTGCAGGTAAGCCTGTTGATCGATGGTGAAGTCCAGGTTGCCGGACTTGACCTGCTCCAGGGTCGGCGTTCCGACGTCCCAGCCGGAGCCCTTGACGCCGGTGGACTTGTACTTCTCCACCGTCTTCGCCACCGCGATCCCGCTGCCGGAATCGACGGCATACAAGAACTTCGCGTCCTTGTGGCCCTGGAACCAGGAGTCCACCGCGGACAGTTCCTTGGTCTCGATCGCGCCGGTGGCGACCTGGACGAACTTCACCCCGGCCGGTTCGAGCACGCTCTTGGCACCGTCCGCCCGGGGTTGGATGTTGCCGGTGCCCGGGGTCGCGATCATGCAGGCCACGGTGTCTCCGGGATTGACCTGCTGCAGGATTCGCCGACCGGCCTCGACTCCCGCCCTGGTCAGGTCCTGGCCGATGTACGACATCACCGGCGTCCTGCTGCCGACCGGCGGGTTGGCGTTGTACGACACCACCGGGATGCCTGCCGCCAGCGCGTCCTGGGTCGGGCCGGTGAAGGCTGTCTTGTCGATCACCGGCACACCGATACCGGCCGACTTCGCGGTGACTGCGCTGTTCATCGCGTTCACCATCTCCGAGACGATCGAATTCTCCGACCCGCTCCAGCTGTAGGAACAGCCGAGGATCTCGCAGGCGTCATCGGCGCCGTACCGCGTCGGAGTGAAGAACGAGTTCGTGGTCACATGATTGACCAGGGTGAACTTGTACTTGTCATGATCCGGGTAAGGCCCACCGCCACCACCCGAGCCGCTGTTACCGCCGTCGTCGCTGCAGGCATTGAGCAGGCCCGTCAGGGCCGGGATTCCGACGCCGAGAACACCGGCATTTCGCAACATCCGGCGCCGGGACATTTCCCGCGGGTCGAGCCGTCCACCATCCTTCGAACCACTCATCGTCTTGCTCCCTTGCAAGTCTGGTGCATTCACTGAAGCACTTAAGTGTTCAATTTGCACTGTACGACTCACGCCGCTGCCGCGTTTGGATTTACTCCACTCCGCATCCAGCGATGCACGCGAAACCGCCCGCCGAACCCGGAATTCGGGGCGCGGCGGGCGGTTCGACTGGACTGAGCGGATGCTCAGCCGGCACCGGGCTGGAGCCGATACCGGGCACTCATCACTCCAAGATCAACTCGAAGCTCAGGTCGGCCTCGCTGAGCTGAGCCGGATCGAGCCGGTAGGCCGGCAGCACGCCCGGGCCGCAGGACGCGGTGCCGATACCGTGCTGGCGGTGGTCGATGGTCAGGTGCAGTCGGCCGTCCGGGGTGAGGTCGAAGGTGTGTTCGGCGGCGGCCAACACCTGCTGGGACCACGGTCGGGCAGCGAAGGCGAAGCCGTCGTCGGCGACGATCGTGAGGTCCTGGTCGGCACCCGTCACGGTCAGTCGCTGCGCCCAGCGAGAGCCGTTCTCCTGAGGCCGGACGTACGGCACCTGCAGGTCGGCGACGGACGAGGCGAAATAGCCCAACCGCGCATGCTGGCCGGTGTCGGGATACTTCTGCCCCGGACCGCTGCCGGCCCAGGCGACGGCGTCGTACTCGCCGTCGAGGACGAAGTCCAGACCGATCCGGGCCCAGCTCGGCGACCACTCACCTTCGGTGCGAAGCGTTGCCTGCAAGGAGATCCGGGCGCCATCGCTGCGCCAGGTGGTGATCACATCCACGTGCCGGTCGTAGGACGGTGCCGCGTATCGGGTGGTCACCTGCAGACCGTGACCATGATCATCTTCGAGCTCGGTGAGGGAGACCAACCGTCCCCGGAGCTTGTCCAACCGGACCCGCTGCCAGCCGGCCGAATCCCGTCGCTTCGCGCGGTGATCCATCCCGTTGTCGTTGTCCGTCGGCGCCCGCCACAGATTGAGCCGCGGCCCGTCGACCTGGGCGCCGGACAGGTTGATCAAGCGTCCGGTGAACGCGTCGAACCGGGCCGGGCCGAGCGTGAGTACGCCGTCCTCGCGGACCACCGGACTGGTGCCGGAGACCGGCTGGCTGGTCGCTGCCACACTGCCCGCCTGTCCCCAGGCGATCTCGTGTCCTTCGGTGGCCCAGTTGGTGTCCTTGGCCAGTCGGGCCGTCACCGTCAGGACCGCTCCCGGCCGCGCCGCGGCCGCGATCTGGGCCGGCAACGTTGCGGTCACCTGCTCGCCCGCACCGACCTCGACCGGTGCCAGCACACCGGCAGCGTAGCGGCCGTCGGCGTCCTCGGCCGCCCAGTCCAGGCGAAGATGATCAAGGTCGCTGAAGGCGTACTTGTTGGTGATCGTGATGGTGCGCCAGGCCTGGTCCAGCTCGATCGCCACCGGCTCGTACACCTTCTTCAGGTCGATCAGGCCGGGCCGCGGTTCACGATCCGCGCTGACCAGGCCATCGATGACGAAGTTGCCGTCATGCACCTCCTCGCCGAAGTCACCGCCGTAGCCGAAGTACTCCTGGCCGTCCTCGGTGGTTTGCCGGATGCCGTGCTCCAGCCACTCCCAGACGAAACCGCCGACCAGTCTCGGATAGCGATCGAACAGTTCCTGGTACTCACTCATCCCGCCCGGGCCGTTGCCCATCGCATGGATGTACTCGCAGAGCACGAACGGCAGGTTCCTGCGATGCGCGTCAGCGTCCGCGTCGTCCAACGGATCCTCGGTCTTCTCGCCGATCTTCTGCACCTCGTCCACCGGTGCGTACATCCGGGAGTACATGTCCACATAGGTCGACGCCCAGTCGCCCTCGTAGTGGATCAACCGGGACGGGTCGATGGTGCGTGCGGTCTCGGCCATCACCCGCAGGTTGTCGCCGGTGCCGCACTCGTTGCCCAGCGACCAGATCAGCACCGACGGATGGTTCTTGTCCCGATGAACGGTCTTGGTCATCCGCTCGACCAGCGCCGGCTGCCAGGTCGGGTCGTCCACCGGGTTGTTGCGCCACTTGTTCATGCCGAAGCCGTGGGTCTCCAGATCGCACTCGTCGATCACGTAGAAGCCGAGCTCGTCGGCCAGCTCCAGCAACACCGGGTGCGGCGGATAGTGCGAGGTGCGGATGGCGTTGATGTTGTGCTGTTTCATCAACCGTAGTTCGGATTCCACCACACTGCGGGGAACCACTCGACCAAGATCAGGATGGTGTTCGTGCCGGTTCACGCCACGGAACATGATCGGTTGGGAGTTGATCAGGATCTGGCTGTCGGCGACCGTGACGGTCCGGAAACCGATCTTGATCTCGACCGTCTCCAGTTCGGTGCTGATCTTGGCCAGATAGAGCTTCGGCTGCTCAGCGGTCCAGCCGATGACGTTGCCGACCTCGACCTGCTCCCCTGCAGCCGCGACCACTCCGAGCTCGTCGATGGCGATCTCCGCCGGCAGCTCCGCGTCGACGTCGATCCGCAGGGTGCCGAGCTGATCGGCGTAGTCGGCGTGGACGAAGATGTCCCGGATCGCCTGCCGCGGCCGGGCCAGCAGGGTGACATCGCGGAAGATGCCGGGCAGCCACCACATGTCCTGATCTTCGAGATAGCTGGTCGCCGACCACTGCGCGACCCGGACCACCAGCACATTGCCGGACGGACGGAGCAGTTGGCTGACGTCGAATTCGCTCATCAGCCTGCTGCCCCGGGTGGTGCCGAGCAGTTCTCCGTTCAGCCAGACATCGGCGATGTTGTCGATGCCGTCGAAGCGCAGTACGGCGCCGTCCAGCAGGGCCGCGTCGGCGTCGAAGGTGAGCCGATGATCTCCGATCGGATTCTCGTCCGGCGGGAACGGCGGATCGAGCGGGAACGGATACTGCACGTTGGTGTACGCCGGTGCACCGTGGCCGTGCATCGGCCAGCTGGACGGCACGGCCAGGGTGTCCCAGGCGCTGTCGTCGTAGTCCTCGACCTCGATCCCGGTGGGCGCGGTCGGCAGGCTCGGCGACAGCCGGAATCGCCAATCCCCGTTCAGGGATTGCTCGCCCAGGCTCGAGCTGAATCGGGCCCGCGGCGGGAGGGTGCCGACTGCGGGGTCGCGGGATGACAGGTCCATCGTGGCTCCAGACTTCGGTGATCGCTCCGGCTCACGCTATCGCCCCGGAACGGTGCGATCCCGGTCTGGGTCGTGAACGTTCACGATGAGGGACCGGTCTCCCCGACACCGCTGTCCTGATGCCTCAATGGGCCGCGCGGTAGCGCGCCGCCGCCTCGGATCGATTGCCGACCGCGAGCTTGGAGAGGATGTTCGAGACGTGCACGCTGGCGGTCTTGGTCGAGATCACCAGACGCTCGCCGATCTGCCGGTTGGAGAGTCCCTCGGCGACCAGGGTCAGCACTTCCTCCTCCCGAGCGGTCAGCTCGGGCAGCAGCGAATCCGAACGCCGGCCGACCGGCCGGACCAGGCCCGATGCCGCACCGAACTCGTCCACCCAGCGGGACAGCAGGCGCAGGCCTGACTGGTTGGCGATCTGCCGAGCCGCACCGGCGCTGCGCCGGGCCTCATCCCGCTGACCGTCGGCGGCCTGATGCTCGGCCAGCCGCAACCAGGCATAGCCGATGATGTGCGGCGGACTGCCGGCGCGCTGCATGGACTCGATCGCGTCGCGCCAGTGCGCGATCGACGGCTCCAGCTCGGCGTTGATCAACGGCATCCACTGCCGGGTGATCGGCAGCTTCGGATTGAACCGCAGCCGGCTCCGGATCCGCACATCCCAATCGGCCGGGCGCAGGTCGGCCGCCCTGCCGTAGGCCATTGCGGCCGCGCCGAGCAGCTGAAGGTCGTAACCGACCTCGACCCACGGCATCAGGTCCAGCGCGGCCAACGCGATCTCACCGGCGGCGAGTGGCTTGCCCTGGGCCAGCGCCAGGTCGGCGTCGTCGCGCCGAAGGGTGGCGAAATACTGCGGTCCGTTGAGCTCCAACTGCGAGAAGCGTTGCAGATCGCCGAGGATCTCGGCCGCCGCTTCAAGATCATCATCGGCCCAGATGGTGATCGCTGCCAGCAGGCGTCGCTGGTGGACCCAATGGTTGCCCGGCGGATTGAGCCGCAGCGCCCACTCGACCAGCTCTCGCGCGTGCGCCCAGTCACCAAGACCCATCGCCGCCTCGGCCGCATTGCCGGCCATGATCAAACCGCTACGCCGGGTGCGGCCCGATTCGACGGCCGCCTGGTGCCCCTGCTCGGCCACCTCGAGGGCCTCGGGATAACGCCCCAACAGGGTCAGCGTGTCGGACAGGTTGGTGTACTGGCGCAGCTGCACCAGCTCGCTGACTCCGGACACATCCCCGGCCCGACGCAGCTCGGCCAACCCCTCCTCCGGATCCGCGCCGAGCGTTGCCAACGCGCAGCCCAGGGTGTTGCGGGCGTGCGCCTCGAGGCCGCCGGCCCCGACTGCCTGCGCGACCTTGATCGCTTCCCGCGCGGCCGGGATCGAGGCAGGTTTGTCCAACAGCAGCAGGGCACCCGCGCGCATGGTGAGGACGTCGGCCCGTCGCCGGGTGGGCGGCTCGGCCGGTACCAGCGCGACGGCCCTGTCGATCACTTCCAACGAACCGGGTCGGATCAGCGACCGCAGCCGCCTGGCCTTGTCGGCCAGCAGATCCGCAGCCTGCAAGGGATCGGTGTCCGAATCGATGCAGGCCAGGGCCTCCTCCAACAGAGCCAACGACCGCTCCGGCTCACCGGCGTTGGCAGCAGCCTCGGATGCCTCGTACAGCAACGGCACCAGCGGGCCGGCGATCTCTTCCGGCTCCGGTACGACCGTCCACAACTCGAGTGCACGCTCGTACAGCCGGAGCGCCTCGCTGTATCCGGATCGCTGCAGGCGCGCCGCCTCCACCGACCAGGTGAAGGCGCGCTCGTTGTCGCGGGCGGCGTACCAGTGATGGGCGAGCTCGACCGCCCGGATCCACCGCGGCAGGATCTCCGGTCGATCACACAGCGCTTCCAGCGCCTCGGCATAACGGCGGTGCAACCGGGTCTGCTCCCCGGGCAGCAGATCGTCATGCAGCACTTCCCGCATCAGCGCATGCCGGAAGGCGTACCCGGTCCGGTCCGGGACCAGCAGGTTGGCGTCCACCGCCTCCCGCAAGATCAACTCGAGTTGATCATCGGCCAGTTCGCTGACCGCCGCGATCACCTCGTGCTCGACCCGGTTGCCACCGAGCGCGAGCGTACGCAGCAACTGTTGGCATTGGTTACCGACCCGGGACACTCGCAGCAACAGGGTGTCCCGCAAGGTGTCCGGAAGCTCGGTGCCGACGCCCATACTGGCCCGAACCAGTTCGACGGCGAAATAGGGTACGCCGCCGCTGGCCCGGACCACCCGCTTGATCAACGCGGCCCGATCGGTTTCGGTGGCCGCTCCGGCGGCGGAGCTGATCAGCGACGTCTCGCCGGCTCCCAAGATCAACAACTCCAGGGCGGCATCGGTCAACGGTCCGACCTCGATCCGGGTCACCGTCGGCAGTCGGCCGATCTCCCCCAGAAACGGACGTAGCGGATGCCGACGGGTCAGCTCGTCGGTCCGGTAGGTCAAGATCAACATCACCGGTACGTCGGTGATCGCCCGCAGCATGAAATCGATCATGTGCCGACTGGAGGCGTCGGCCCAGTGCAGGTCCTCGATCACCAACAGCAGCGGCGCCCGTCGAGCAGCCCGTTCGATCACCCCGACCACGGCTTCGAAGATCCGCAGCCGATTCTGCGGACGGGCCGGTTCGGTCGGCTCGTCGGCGACCGCGAGCTCGGGCAGCAGCGTGCCCAACTCGGCCACACCGCCGGCGGCCCACTGCACCATCGACTCCTGGCCGATCAGGTCGGACAGGTCCTGCAGCAAACCGACGATCGGTGCATACGGCAACCCGTCGCCGCCGAGCGGCACGCACTCGCCTCGGATCACCTGGGTGCCGGGCCGTTCCTGCTGGGAGGCGGCGATGAAGGCATTGACCACGCTGGTCTTGCCGACGCCGGCCTCGCCTCCGATCAGGACGCTTCCGGCCCGACCCACGAAGGCGTTGTCGCGGAGCGAGGCCAGTCGGGCCAGCTCCGTCTCACGTCCCACGATCGCCGCCGCGGCCGGCGCACCGGACGCACGGTGCGCTGCGGCCGCGGCGGGATCGAGGGGTCGGCCGGGCGGGTCAAACCCGGCCCCTGACACCACGGCAGGGCGGGCACCATTCATGGTCGCCATGGTGTCATGTCTTGTCGGCATGATCGCCGGTCAGTGAGTGTGTGCGGTCGGCTTCGACGGCTCGGACCCCTGAGTCCGATCGGGCCGCAGGAATCGATCCACCGGACCGGTTTGTGGTTGGGCCGGCGAGCTGGTCCGAGCGAACAACTCCCGGATCGCGCCCAGCACACCGTGCCGCGGCTTACGTCCCTCGTACGCGGCCCGCAGATCCTCGATGGATCGTTGCTCGGCACGCCGCTCCTTGGCAACCCGCTTCGCTTCCCTGGCCAGGCGATCCTGCGCAGCGCGCTCGTACAACTCGATGCTGCGCTGACGGCTCACCATGTGGGTGTAGAAATCGCTGTTCATGTCGTTCCTCCAGGCCAGCGGGTTCGGTTGAACTCGCAGAAACAATCCTGGTTCTGAGGCGGTCCTCGGTGCATCGGGCAACTGCCTTAACTTCGACCCGGACGTGTCGCCGGATGCCTCATCGATCGGCTGAGGTGGCGGCTAAGGTGCCTTAGTCCTGGCCGGTTTTCTGCCCCCAGCGGCAGGTTTGCGCCTAAGGTGCCCGGGTCGGCCCTAAGTACCCTCAGATCGACTCAGTTCGGCGGTGTGATGACTGATCAACTCGACGGCTGGCCGGCCAGCCGGATTCGCGACCTGATCGGTGTCGAGGTCAGCTCGCTGCAGCCGATCGGCGGCGCCGGATTCGGCCGGCCCTATCGGGCCGACCTGACCGACGGGAGGCAGGTCTTCGTCAAGGCCGACCGGGACGCCGCGCTGGGTTTCTTCGACCACGAGGCCTGGGGACTGCGCTGGCTGGGCGAGGTCACCGAAGGCGCCCGGGTCGCCACCGTCGTCGCGGCCGGCCAGGACATGTTGATCTTGGATTGGGTTCCGTCGTCGGGCATCGCCTCCCGGGCCGCGGCCGCCGACTTCGGCCGCCGGCTGGCGATCACCCACGCCGCCGGTGCGCCGGGTTTCGGCCGGCCGGTGGACAGCGTGCTGGCGTCGGAATCGCTGCCCGGCGGTGAGTATGCGGATTGGCCGACCTTCTATGCCGAGGCCCGGCTCATTCCGTTCCTGGACCGGGCGGTTGCCGCCGGCCACCTGGATGATCATGATCAGCAATCCATCCGGCGGCTGATCGGACGGCTGCCGGAGCTGGCCGGGCCGAGCGAACGTCCGGCGCGTCTGCACGGGGATCTCTGGTCGGGCAACGTGATCTGGTCCGATCGCGAAGCGGTCATGGTCGACCCGGCCGCGTACGGCGGTCACCGCGAGACGGACCTGGCCATGCTGGCGCTGTTCGGACTGCCGCACCTGGACGTAGCCCTTGATGCCTATCAGTCTGAACATCCGCTGGCGGCCGGATGGCAGCAGCGGGTGGCGCTGCACCAACTCTTTCCGCTCCTGGTGCACGCGGTGATCTTCGGCGGCTCGTACGGTGCCGCCGCCGGAGATGCCGCGCGACGTTTCCTACACTGACCGCGCTGCACCCCTGCCCGTCCTGCCTCGACCCGAACGATGGTGATCATGGAACCCTTCCGCGACCCCACGCTGCCGACGGCCGAACGCGTCCGCGATCTGATCTCCCGGATGACCCTGGCGGAGAAGATCGGGCAGCTCAACCAGCGGCTGCTCGGCTGGCACGCCTGGCGGCGTACCGGCGACCGGCTCGAGCTGACCGATGCCATCGACCGGGAGCTCGAAACCACCGGCGGGGTCGGAGCGGTGTACGGACTGATGCGGGCCGATGCCTGGTCCGGCCGTGACTGGACCACGGGCACCCGCCCGGAGGAATCGGCCGAGCTGACCGCGATGGTGCAGGAGCGGATCGTCGGCGGCTCCCGGCTCGGCATCCCGGCGCTGTTCGCCGAGGAGGCGCCGCACGGCCATCAGGCCCTCGGTGGCCGGTTGCTGCCGACCAACATCGGTGTCGCCGCGACCTGGCGCCCGGAGCTGCTGGAAGAGGCGGCGCGACAGGTCGGCGCGGAGTTGCGATCCCGCGGCGCGCACCTGGCGCTGGTCTCCGGTTTGGACATCCTGCGGGATCCGCGCTGGGGTCGGTCCGAGGAGTGTTTCGGCGAGGATCCCTTGCTGGCTTCGACTTTCACCCGGGCGCTGGTTCGCGGACTGCAGTCCACCCGCGGCCTCGGCGCGGTGCTGAAGCACTTCGCCGCGCAGGGTGCCGGCATCGGCGGACGCAATGGTTCCGGCGCACCGATCGGCCCGCGTGAACTCGCCGAAGTGCACCTGCCTGCTGCCCGGGCCGGCATCGATGCCGGCGCCGTCGGCGTGATGGCCGCGTACAACGACATCGATGGTGTGCCCTGTGTCGCCAACGCAGAGCTGCTGGGCCGCATTCTCCGCCAGGATTGGGATTTCGGCGGACTGGTGATGGCCGACATGGGTGCGATCGACCGGCTCGCCGGGCCGGCCGGCTCACTGCCCGCTGCCGCGGCGACCGCGTTGCGAGCCGGAGTCGACCTGAGTCTGTGCGATGTCGCGTACACCAAGATCATCGAGGCGGTCGATCGCGGCCTGATCAGTACGGAGCTGATCGATCGTTCCTGCGTCCGGGTACTGAGGGTCAAGATCGAACTCGGTCTGCTGGACCCGCCGTCCCCCACTCCGACCTTCCCCGCACCGGCGATCCTGGACGACCTGATCGCCGACACCGCGGTGTTGATCACCAATGACGGCACGCTGCCGCTGTCGGATGCGCCGCGGTCCGATCCCGGCCGGATCGCGGTGATCGGTCCGAACGCTGATGATCTTGATGCGCTGCTGGGTGACTACGTGCCGCCACTGCCGGCCGGCAGCGGCACCACCGTACTGGCCGGATTGCGGGACCGGTTCGGTGCTGATCAGATCGGGTTCGAGCCGGGCTGCCGACTGACCGCCGCGATCGACGGGGGCATCGACCGCGCGGCAGAACTGGCCGAGTCTGCGGACCGGGTGGTGCTCGTGCTCGGCAGCAGCGGGCAGCGCAACTACCAGGACTCCTTCGCCGACAACGGTGCCGCCGCCCTGTCCGAGCAGCCGGCCGCTGCAACCACCGGGGAAGGTTTCGACGTCGCCGAGCTGGAGTTGCCGCGGCCGCAACGCGAGCTGGTCGAGGCCGTCAGCGGGACCGGTACGCCGATCGTCGCGGTGATCATCTCCGGCCGCCCGCTGAGCCTGGACTTCGTCGCCGATCGCTGCGCCGCCGTGCTGGCGTGCTGGTATCCCGGGCCGGACGGTGGTCGCGCGGTGGCCTGGTTGATCAGCGGGGATCGGGAGCCGGCGGGACGGTTGCCGGTGTCGCTGCCGCGTTCCAGCGGAACCCTGCCGGTCGCGTACAACGAGCGGGTGGAGAGCGTGACCCGCTACATCGACGGCGAGACCGGGACCCGCTTCGGCTTCGGCGCCGGGCTCGGCTACGCCACCTGGTCGCTCGGCGCGGCGTCGCTGGCGCAGCCGACCCGGTCCGGCGAGCCGATCGGGCTGGCAGCAGAGCTCACCAACACGTCCGATCATCCAGGTCGCCAACTGGTTCAGCTGTACGGCCGGACCCAGATCGCGGGGATCCAACCCCGGCGCGCGGTGCTGCTCGGGTTCACCGCGATCGAGCTGGCCGGGCGGCAGCGCGCAACCGTGACCGTACCGATCCGGGCCGATGCCCTGGCCGGCCTGGCGATGCCGTCAGGGCTCGGACCGCCGACAAACGGCACCGTCGAGCTGTGGCTGTCGTTGGACGGCCCGGGCGATCAGCCGGAGCGGATCGCGGTCTGCGCAGTCGAAGCCGGGCTCGGCTGAGGATCCAGCTCCAGCTCCCAGAACTGGCCGACCAGATCGCGGCCGAAACTGTGGTGAGCTTCCTCCTCCACCAACCGGAAGCCGCGTGACTGGTAGATCTTGCGTGCCGACGCCAGCACGTCGTTGGTCCACAGCGCAATTCTCCGATACCCGGCCGCACCGGCGAACCGCAGACACTCGTCCACCAGCGACCGGCCGACTCCCCGGCCGCGTGCGGACGGATCGACCAGCAGGATCCGAAGCTTGGCGGTTTCGCCCCGCGGGTCGTCGGGATCCCTGATACAGAAGACACATCCGGCGCGCCGGCCGTCGACCTCGGCGATCCAGGCGGCCTGCCGATCATGATCACGATCCTCGGCATAGGACGTAACGATCCGCGCCACCAGGGCCTCGAACTCAGAGTTCCAACCGAACTCGCGGTGGTAGAGCTCGCCGTGCGCCATGATCACCCAACCAAGGTCACCCGGCTGGTCCAGCGGCCGGATCCGAACCGACCGGTCGTCGCGTTCCGACATGATCAACTCCTACTGAAACAACTGTGTCAGTAGTGGCACCATAGCGCCATGACCGTCCCCGGCTCAACCGATTCCGCCCGCAAGCGCGAGCTCCTGGAACTCGCTTACGACTATGTCCTCGAGCACGGACTGAGCGACCTCTCGCTGCGGCCGCTGGCAACGGCGATCGGTTCCAGCCCACGGGTGCTGCTGTTCTTGTTCGGCAGCAAGGACGAACTCGTCCGCGCTCTGCTGCATCGCGCCCGGAGCGACGAACTGCGACTGCTCGACGCGATCTCGAGCCGATCGCCAACCACCGATCTGGCCGACGCCGGGCGCCAGATCTGGACCTGGCTGGCCGCGTCGGAGCATCGGGACCTGCTGAAACTGTGGGTGGAGGTGTACGCCAGATCCCTGATCGAGCCGGAAGGGCCCTGGGCCGGGTTCGCCGGCGACACGGTCACGGACTGGCTGGACCTGCTGGCCCGGACCCAGACCGCGACCGAGCGTCGTACCAAGTCCGGACTGGCCCGGCGGACCCGGGCGCTGGCGGTCCTGCGCGGCGGCCTGCTCGACCTCCTGGCCACCGACGATGTCGGCCGGGTGACAGCCGCCGTACAGTCCGATCTGGACCAGCTCGCGATGCGGGAATATCGGACCAGCCACTCCCGTTAAGATCGATGCAAACGCATTAATCGCGGTCCGCTACGGCGGCAGTCAGCAGGAGTCAGGATGCAGTTCGGAATCATGTCGGTCAGCGACATCACCCGCGACCCGGTGTCGGGCATCACGCCGACCGAGGCGGAGCGGATCGACGCCGTCGTCCAGATCGCCCGGAAGACCGAAGAGGTCGGGATGGACGTGTTCGCGATCGGCGAGCACCACAACCCGCCGTTCTTCTCCTCCTCCCCGACCACCCTGCTGGCCCACATCGCGGCGCTCACCGAGCGACTGATCGTCTCCACCTCGACCACCTTGATCACCACCAACGATCCGGTCCGCATCGCCGAGGAGTACGCGATGCTGCAGCACCTGTCCAAGGGCCGGATGGACCTCATGCTCGGCCGCGGTAACACCGCACCGGTGTACCCGTGGTTTGGTCAGGACATCCGCCAGGGCTTGCCGCTCGCGCTGGAGAACTACAACCTGCTGCACCGGCTGTGGCGGGAGGACGTGGTCGACTGGGAGGGTCAGTTCCGGACCGCGCTGCAGGGCTTCACCTCGACCCCGCGGCCGCTCGATGACGTCCCCCCGTTCGTCTGGCACGGCTCGATCCGGACCCCGGAGATCGCCGAGCAGGCAGCGTTCTACGGCAACGGCTTCTTCGCCAACCACATCTTCTGGCCCACCTCGCACTCGCTGCGCTTGATCAACTTCTACCGGCAGCGGTTCGAGCACTACGGTCACGGCAGCAAGAAGCAGGCCGTCGTCGGGCTGGGCGGTCAGGCCTACATCGCCAAGCGCTCGCAGGACGCGGTGAAGGAGTTCCGCCCGTACTTCGACGAGGCTCCGGTCTACGGCAACGGCCCCACGCTGGAGGACTTCAGCCAGATGACCCCGCTCACCGTCGGCAGCCCGCAGGAAGTGATCGAGAAGACGCTCACCTTCCACGACAGCTTCGGCGACTACCAGCGTCAGCTGTTCCTGATGGACCACGCCGGCCTGCCGCTGAAGATGGTGCTGAACCAACTCGATCTGCTGGGTGAGGAAGTCATCCCGGTGCTGCGCAAGGAGCTCGAGTCCAGGAAGGATCCCGAGTCCGCCGACGCCCCGACCCACGCGGGCCTGGTGCAGGCGAAGTACGGTGACGAGCCGGCCCGACAGCCGCGGCCGAATGCCAATCGCGGCGACAACGTGACCGGCGCTTCTCCCTACCAGGACAGCGAAGTCGAGGCGGAGTACCCGAGCATCCTCTGAGGACGACGATCATGAAGCGGACCAACGGCCGACTGGCCAACGACGCCTGGGAGTCACTGCTCACCGCGCACGCGGTGTTGATCAAGCAGATGGCCGCCACCGACGCCTGGGGTGAGCTGTCGATGCGCGAGTACGACGTGCTCTACACGCTCTCCAAGTGCCCGGAACCGGTCCGGGCCCGGGAGCTGACGCGGCACGTGCTGCTCAGCCAGCCGGCGCTGTCTCGGATGGTCGACCGGCTGGTGGAGCGCGGCCTCGTGCAGCGCACCGCCGACCCGGCCGACGGCCGCGGCGTCCGGTTGTCGCTGACCGACGCGGGCCGGGAGCAGCAACGCCGGGTCGGCGGCCGGCATGCGGTCGATGTGGCGCGGATGGTCGGTGACCGGCTGAGTCCGGCAGAGCTCCGTACTCTTGAGGAGTTGTGCCTCAAACTGGCCCAGGCTGAGCCCGACGAGCTCGGCAGCAGCAAGATCACCAAAACCACGATCAACAACAGCACCAAGATCAACGGCAACAAGATCAAGAACAGCCAGGAGACGACACGATGAACAGCCCTCTGAATGACATGGGCGCCAGCTTGCCGGCCGAGCAGCGGAAGCCCGGCTTCCGGCTGGTCGTGGTCAGTGCGGGCACCAGCGATCCCTCGTCCACCCGGCTACTGGCCGACCGGATCGCAGACCGGGTGGCCAAGCTGGCCGGCGGACGCGACGAGAAGGTGGTCATCAACGTCGTCGATCTGCGTGATCTGGCCGGCGAGATCTCCACGGCCCTGGTCTCCCAGCTGCTCGGCCCGAAGCTCACCCGCGCGGTGGAGTTGCTGGGCGACGCGGACGGGATCATCGCCAGCGCGCCGGTCTACAAGGCCGCCCCGAGCGGCCTGTTCAGCTCGTTCTTCCACGTGCTGGACAACGATCTGCTGGTGGCCAAGCCGGTGATCCTGGCGGCCACCGCCGGTACCGCACGGCATGCGTTGGTGGTGGACAACGAGATGCGGTCGCTGTTCGCCTATCTGCGGACGATGACCGTACCGACGTCGATCTTCGCGGCCAGCGAGGACTGGAGCACGGCCGACCTCGGCAAGCGGATCGAACGGGCAGCATTCGAGCTGCTGTTGCTGATGGAGAGCGGCTTCGCCCACAAGATCAAGAACGAGAGCTGGCAGAGCTACCAACACAGTTACGGCAGTGCCGGCGGCACCGAGCTCGAGATCGATCTCGACACCGATCTGATGCGACTCGCAACGGGCGGCGCCGTCCGGGAGTGATCTGACGGCATGATGCCGTCATGAGTTTGGTGCTGACCCTGGTGAGTGCGATCGCCTGGACCGTGGTCTATGTGGCGGCGATCCGGATCGGCTTTCGGGACAAGACCTACGCGATGCCGATCGCTGCCCTCGCGCTGAACATCGCCTGGGAGTGGTTGTACGCGATCCAGGGCATCGGTACCGATCCGGGAAGCGTACAGACTTGGGTGAATCTGGCCTGGGGGCTGGCCGACGTGCTGATCCTGATCACCTTCTTCCGTTACGGTCGCAGGGACCTGCCGGCGTTGGTCACCCGCGGAATGTTCGCGGCCTGGGGCATCGGAATGATCACCGCAGCGGTGATCATCCAGCTGCTGTTCGTGGTCGAATTCGGCTTCGACGGTGGAGCGCCGGTGTACAGCGCCTTCCTGCAGAACCTGCTGATGTCGGGTCTTTTCATCGCGATGTTCGTGTCCCGGCGCGGATCGAGGGGTCAATCGCTGGTGATCGCGATCGCCAAGTGGGTCGGCACGCTCGCGCCGACGATCCTGTTCGGCTTCCTGCCGGGATCGCTGTTCGTGATCGGCATCGGCCCGCTCTGCAGCGTATTTGATCTTGCCTACATCGGCCTGTTGTGGGCCGACCGGCGTGGCAGGACGAGCGAGGTCGCGGCAGCGGCGAGCTGAGATCGCCGCGCCGGACCTCAGATCATCCGGGCCCGCGACACCGGGCTCTCGTTCCACAGCCGATCGAGCGCGCTGACGACATAGGTGTAGCGCTGACCCTCCTGTGCTGTGCTGTCGAGGTAAGTCTGCACGCGATCGTCGCTACGCCGAAGGGTGGCAAGCAGTGCTGTCGCGTCGGCAACATCATGATCATCCGGCCGCAGGTGACCGTCGAAGCGCCACAGTGCGTACGAGGTCGCCGTACTGTGGCCGCCGCTCGGTGACGACCAGGCCAGCGCGACACCGTCGGACCGCCGATCGCACTCCAGCAGCTCCGGCCGTCGGGGCGGCGTCCCGCCGAGGTGCCGGATCGGCGGGATGATCGCGGGTCGGCTGTAGTGGGTTTCCACCAGTTGCGTTGTCGAACCGGCCGCGTCGGTACGGACATCCTTGGCGCTGAAGAACACGTCGCCGTCGACCTGGGGATAGTCGTGGTTGAAGGTCAAGTGGTTGCTCAGTTCGGCCGGATCGGTGAAGACGCCGCTGGTCTGTTTGTAGGTGGCCTGCCCGATGTAGAGATGCACGTCGGTGTGATCAACAACGTCGGCCCACCAGGGTGTCAGCTTGGCGTAGTCGGCGACCGCCAGCCCGATCTGCCAATAGATCTGCGGATTGATGTAGTCGATCCAGCCCTCCTTCACCCAGCGACGGGTGTCGGCGAAGTTGGCGTCGTAGGACTGGGTGCCGCCGGTGTCCGAGCCGAGCGGATCGTCGGCCTTGTTCCGCCAGATTCCGAACGGGCTGACCCCGAACTTCACCCACGGCTTACGCCGGTGGATGCGTTGCTGCATCTCCGCGACCAACAAGTTGATGTTGTGTCGGCGCCAGTCGCCGATGTCGGTGAAACCGTCGCCGTAGGTGGCGAAGGTGTCGGCGTCGGGCAATTCCGCCCCGGCCACCGGGTAGGGGTAGAAGTAGTCGTCGAAGTGCGCGCCGTCGATGTCGTATCGCAGCACCGCGTCGAGCATCGCGTCCTCGACGAATCGGCGCACCTCGGGGATGCCCGGGTTGTAGTAGAGCTTCGGCCCGTACGGGAAGATCCAGTCCGGATGCTCCCGCGCCGGGTGTGTCGGCACCAGCTGATTCGGGTCGGTCTGCATCGACACCCGGTAGGGGTTGAACCAGGCGTGATACTCCAGATTTCTCTTGTGTGCTTCGGCTATCTGGAAGGCCAGCGGGTCGTAGCCGGGGTCCTCGCCCTGAGTACCGGTCAGATATTGCGACCAGGGCTCGTACGGCGACGGCCAGAAGGCGTCCGCGGTCGGTCGGATCTGCGAGATGACCGCATTGAGATTGAGCTGCTTGGCCAGATCGAGCCAGCCGATGTACTCGGCCCGTTGCTGTTCGGCGGTCTGCCCGGTCGCGCTCGGCCAGTCGATGTTGACCACGCTGGCGATCCACATCGCCCGGAACTGGTGCTTGGGCCGGAACGGGTCCCGGCCATGCTGATGGCCGTGCGCGCTCGCCGGCAGTGCACCGATGCTCACCGCGAACGCACCACCGACGCCCGCGCCGGCAGTCAGCTGAAGAAATCGTCGACGATCCACCACAGTCATCAGGGCTCCCAACACTGGACGCTGTCGAGCGACAGCTTGCCACGAATATTCCTGATTGTGACCAGCCAGGTCACAAATATCCCCGCACCGGGTCGACAGGTTTAACCGGTCCGTCACCGGCATTCACCACGAGGTAATGCGGGGCACCGACGCTTGATCCATGACGCGACGCATCCACAGCCTGATCAACTGGCTGAACGACTACTCCCTCTGGGCGCTGAACCCGGCGCATCCGGATCGACCTTCGGTCGAGCAGGAAGGAGTTTCAGCCCGATCACCGCAGCGATGATGCCGACCAGGAAGATGATCTTCAACGCCGACACCGATTCGGTACCGGTGATCATCGCGAACCCGACCGTCAGGGCTGCTCCGACCCCGGTCCAGACTGCGTACGAGGTACCGATCGGGATCCGTTTGGCGGCCCAACCCAGCCCCAGCATGCTCAGCGCCAGTGCGACGAAGAAGATCACACTCGGCAGAAGCCGGCTGAGTCCATCGGACTCACCGAGCGCGGTGGCCCAGACGGCCTCGAACACCGCACTGATCAACAACACGATCCAGGCCATGATCAACTCACCACCTTGAGACCGACCACACAGCCGACCAGCAAGATCAACAGCAGCATCCGGCCGATGCTGGCACGTTCCTTGCCGGTGATCACGCCCCAGCCCACGGTCAGGCTGGCGCCGATGCCGACCCAGATGGCGTACGCGGTGCCGGTGGAGATGGAGGTCATCGCGTACGCCAACCCGGCCATGCTGCCGACCAGTGCCAGCAGGAAGACAACCGTCGGTCGCGGGCGTTTGAATCCTCCCGACGCCGACAACGCGGTGGCCCAGACGGCCTCCAGCATGCCGGCGATGATCAACACGATCCAGGACATGACAGATCCTTCTGAGTCAGTCTTGTCCGGTGCGGGTACTGCTCCCTCGTCCGCCGAGCCCGAGATCCGGGCCCGTCGTGCTGATCCTAGCAAGCCCGCCTGGTGGCCGAAGAATCCGCGTGCGGCCGATGTTGATCATGGATCGGCATCGGCGCGGCGACGCGATCCGTCCTGGATCCTGGACGCTCACTTGGGGACGATGTACCCCTGTTGGACGGCGAGGGAGATACCACCGGACATGTTGGCACTGGTGATGTCCCACAGCGGGCTGCTGCCGTTCTGGTCCTTCGGCGGCCAGTTGTCGAAGTTCTTCGTGGAGTAGGAGAACTGGTAGACCTTCGTCGCGTACCAGATGTACGGGACCTGATCGTTGACCAGCTGAGCCCAGTTCCAGACCTGTGCGTTCATCTGTGGCCCAGGGGCGATCGTTTTGGACTGCAGATTGATCGTGTCCGGCACATTCACCTCACCGAGGCCCGGAACGTCCATCTTCGGACCGAAACCGATGCCGCGCTTGCCGGCGTAGTTGCCGGAACCGGTGAAATTCTGATCATGCAGCATCGCGTTGTACATGCCGAGCGGGTTGTTGCCACCGACGAAGTACATGCCGATGTCGAAGTCGCCGTTGTGCTGATCGGCGTCCTGCTGCGCACCGGACGTGGCGTTCAGGTCCGCCTTGATGCCGAACGCGGTCAGCGCCTTCGCCGCGGAGTTGAACGACGTCACGATATCGGTCGTCTCGGAGTTGACGGTGAAGGTCAGCGTGAACGGCTTGCCCTTCGGCGTCATCCACTGATCACCCTTCTTGGTGAAACCCTGCGCCTTCAGCAGTTGAGTGGCCCTGGCCGTGTCGATCGGGTACTTGTTCAGCTGGTTGATCTTGTCCTGTGGGAGGTAGAGCTTCTCCAGGGAGGGCGAGATGCCGGTGTTGACGTCCTTCCAGGTGCCGCCGGCGCCCTCCGCCGTACCGTAGGCAGCCTCGCTGATCTGCTGACGAGGAATGACATAGGCCAGCGCCTGCCGGACCTCTTTGATGTTCAGCGGATACGCATGGTTGTTGAAGGCCATCACGAATCCGAAGGACAGCGGGAGTGCGGTGTTGGAGTTCGGCGTGTTGGTCCAGCGCTTCAGGATCGGGGGCGGCATGTAGGCGTTGGAGAAGTCGGCCCGGTTGGAGAACATCTGGGAGTAGATCGTCTGGGTCGGCGTGTTCAGGTAGTCCAGCCCGCCGATCTTGATCTTGTCGGCACCCCAGAAGGTGTCGGACTTGGGCATCTTCGCCTCGGCCGTGGTGATGTTCTTCAGCTTGAACGGACCGTTGCCGATCACCTTGTCGACCTTGTGCGCGGCGAGCTTCTTGAACGCCGCACTCATCCTCTTGAACTCCGGCATCTTGGCGGCCTTGTCGGGGTTCTTCTGGTACGCCGTCCAGTAGCCGAAGACGTCCTTCTCCAGCTCCGGCGTCACGAATGAGCCGTACACGCTGGACGGGTAAGTGATCATGCTGAGCAGGTCGGCCTCGGCCAACGCGACCGGCTGGCCCTTCTTCAAGGTATAGACGACGGTGTGCTCGTCCGGGGTCTCGATCTTGGTGATGTCATTCCAGAAGCCGTCACCGCGGGTCGCGTCCAGGATGGCCGTGTCGTAGACGTCCTTGCTGGTGACCGCCGTACCGTCCTCCCACTTGGCGGCCTCCCGGATGTGAACCGTGAGTTTGCCGTTCTCCGCCTTCCAGCTGTCGGCGAGCTGCGGTTCGTACTCCGTCAGGCTCGGTGACTTCTGGATCGCCAACGGGAGGTTGACGTAGTTGTCGATGATCCCCAGGCCGTTGACGTTGTAGCGGTTGAACGACCAGGTGGTGTTCCAGCTGCAGCACGGGGAGAAGGTCAGGTACTTGCCCGAATCGGCACCACCGCTCGACCCGCCGGCACCCCCTGCCGCCTCCGATCCGCCTCCGGCGGTGCCCGCCGTGCAGGCGGTGATCGCCAGACAGATGCTCACCCCCGCAGCGGCTACCGCCATCGCTCGTCGGGTGCGGCGCCGGCCGCCGGCGCGCCTGCCTTCGGCACGGATTCGGCGCTCGTGCAGTGCTGATTTCCATCGGTTCAGAACAGACTCTGGCGTCCAGTTCATCGGATCGGTCCTCCTTGACCGGTGCGGTTGCCTCTAGCTGTGGTCTCGTACGGGACATGCGTCGGATGCCGGAGGCCGCTGTGGTTCGGATTTCGCAGCAGCAGCGCTGTGGGCTTGGTAACGTTATCAACGGAGCTTAACCAGCACGTCTTGGCCGCGGCAAGAGACGACGTGTGTGTTTGGACCACGTCGATGAGCCGCAGGCGGCAAGCTTGATCCGGATCGAGCAGCCGGGAGGAGCGACGTTGGCAGCAGTAGGGAGTCGACCGACGATCACCACCGTCGCGGAGCGCGCCGGGGTGAGCCCGATGACCGTGTCACGGGTGCTCGCCGGCGGAAAGAACGTCCGGCCCGAGCTGTCCCGTCGAGTCCTGGAGGCCGTCGACGAGCTCGGCTACCGGCGCAACGAACAGGCTCGGAGTTTGCGGCCGGGGCAACGATCCGGCCTGATCGGCGTCGCGATCACCAACCTCGCGAATCCTTACTACGCAGAGCTTCTGCTCGGTGCTGACAAGATCACGGCCGAGTCCGGGCGGACGTTGATCATCGGCAGCACCGACGAGGACGAGGCCCGCGAGCAGCGGCTGATCGCCGACTTCATCGGGCGTCAGGTCGAGGGACTGATCGTCGTCCCGACCGGGGCCCGCCGGCATCTGCTGCCGAGCTTCCTCGGCTCGACGCCGCTGGTGCTGGCCTCGCGCGCCGTCCCCGGAGTCGAGGCCGACACCGTCCTGGTGGCCGACGTCCAGGCCAGCTATCAGCAGACGTCGACGCTGATCCGCGAGGGTCACCGCCGGATCGGCTTCCTCGGCACGATGACCTCGGTGTTCACCGGCCGGCGACGCTTCGACGGATTTCGGCTGGCACACGAGGATGCCGACGTCGAGCTGCAGCACGACCTCGTCCGGGTCAACCAACTCGACGTTGCGGCGGCCGAACAGGCCATGCGGGAGTTGCTGGCCGACGACGATCCGCCGACCGCCGTCTTCTGCGCGAACAACCGCAATGCGCTCGGCGCAGTCCGCGCGCTGCTGGCCGCCGGAACCGAGCGTGCCGCTGCGATCCGGGTGGTGAGCTTCGATCAGTTCGAACTGGCCGATCTGCTGAGGTTGCCGATCACGGTGATCGCCCACGACGCCGCGGATCTCGGCCGGCGGGCCGCGAGCATGTTGCTGCGCAGGATCAGCGAGCCCGACCAGGATTGGGCGCCGCAGACCATCGAACTACCGACGCGAGCGATGGTCTATCCGCCTGCCGGATAACGTTATCAACGCGAGCTTCGGATGCTCCACAGCAGACTCGACGACGGTCGCGCAAGATCGAATCGGATCACCCCGCAGCGGCCACGGCGGTTCCGGTAGCCCTCCGGGATCAACACCCGACGCCGGATCTCTGCGTCCAACTCGATGATCAACTTCTCACCGGCGAGGTCGAGTTCGGCTCCGTTCGGCCGCCATTGCAGCTGGGTGCGATCCGGGCCGCCGTCGTCGGCCAGGAAGGGCACCAAGAGCGACAGCTGACGGTCCTCGCCGGTGATCCGCTCCTCGACCCGGACGGAGGAATCGGTCAGGGTCAGGGCCAGCCGATAGCGGGATCCGTCGAGTCGACTGTCGGCCGCGAAGGTTGTTTCGTACGCGAGGCCGCCGTCAGTGAGGCTGATCGGGGCGACCGGCGTCTGAACCTCACCACTCAGCGGAATCGCTGTGCCATAAGGCTGATCGGCGATCGCCAGGCCGGGGTTCAGCCACGGACCGCCGGAGAGATGCCGTGCCGAGGTTGCGAGATGGAGACGGCGTCCGGCACCGAACGTGAGATCGACCAGGCCGCAACCGTCGTACACGTGATCGGCCGCGGACTGGATCGCCGCCGACATCCGGCCGCGATGGGTCACCGCACGCCAGGTCGGCTCCGCCTCCGCCCAGCCGGCGGGATCGCGGTGATCAAGTTCGGCGATCCCCGGCTCGTCGTCCTCCCCGAAGCCGCGGGTGATGGCTGTAGCCAGGAAACTCAACGCCAGCGGCGAATAGTGGCCGTCGGCCGTGTAGCCCTCGTACCCGACACGAAGCTCGGGCCGGTGCAGATTCTGGACCGGAGAGAACGGCCCGTCCGGACGCTGCCAGCGTCGCATCGAGTCGAAGGCCCGCCAGGCCGCGACTCCGGCCAGCTGTTGTTCGCTCGGGGTGCCGAGACCGAGCTGCCGGGCGGCTGTGAAGAAGGCGATCTGCGCTCCGAGGACCCAGGTCTGCGCGGTGCTGCGATAGCCCGAGGCGACCGAACCGTCGGAGAGTTGCAGGGACAGGCTCCGCCGCAGTCCCGCGGTCAGGAACGCCCGCAGCCGATCGGCATTGCGGCCGTCGTAACCGGCCACCAGCAGGTCGGCGAGGTGGGTTCGGGTGAAGAGGTCGTACGCGTTGGGCAGTCCGCGTTCACTGAAGAGTCCCCGCTCGATGTCGAGAACCTCAGCGAAGAAGACGTCGATCCAGTCGTCGAACATCTCGGCGGTCGTGGTCGAGAGACCGGCCTGCATCCGCAGCCACTCCCCGCTCATCCAGACCGAGGCCCAATTCGACGGGGGCCTGGCCCTGAAGCTCTGCTCCGGCTCGACCGCGGCGATGGTGGCAACAAGATCATCTTCGGAGCCGAGCGCGGCAAAGGTGCGCAGGATCGGCGGCCAGGTGAAGTCGCGGTGATTGCCGCGGCCCGCGATCCCCAGCGTGGCCACGTCGAAGCCGGATGCGTGGGCCGGCAGCTCGGGCCGGCTGGTGTGATCCAGCGCCTGGGTCAGCGCGGCGCGGGCACGATCGCACCACTCGGGGCCGACCGTTTCGGCCAGCACAGCGCAGCACCAGCCGAAGTAGGCAGTGCCGTACTGGGTCTGAGTGTTGAAGACCGGATCCAGCAGCGCCCCATCGGCCTGCTGATGGGGAACCAATGACTCGACGGCGGTGTGAAGGAATTGGACTGCTGCGGTGTTCTTGGACACGGGCGACGACCCTATCGGAGCCCGCATCGGCTGCTCAGCCGACTTCGAGTTGTCGTGCCGCGGAGCGAGGCGACGTTCATGATCGTCCCGAACGAAATCCCGCTGCTCGTCACCCGGAGGCGGCCGTAGGCTCCGCTCGTGGCAGACGTGACGATCGGGGCAGGGACATTGGCCGGGCGCGGTGTGTACGCCGCCCGCGACTTCGCGGCCGGCGAGGTGGTGGTCTGCTACCGGCTGCAGCCACTCAGCGAGGCCGATTACCTGGCGTTGCCGGCCGGCGAGGATCTCTTCGTACACAGCTATGGCGGGCGCCGCTTCCTCTATCCGGCACCCGCGCGCTACGTCAATCATGCCGACGAACCGACCTGCTTCCAGGACTTCGATCGCGGTTGTGATGTCGCGTTGCGGCCGATCGTCGCGGGCGAGCCGATCACCATCGACGCGACCACCGAGACGGCCCGAGAACTCGAGACATTCCTGGCCGCCTATCGGGACGCGACCCAGCGAAGATCAACATCTCAGCTGCGTGGACTCGTGGCCGAAGACGCGTCCCTGTGGCGCTCGGGCCGGTGTGTGCGAGGCGGTGATGAGGTGGTGGCCGCCCTGCTCGCCGGCAACTCCCCCGCACTCGCCGACGTCGAGTGGACCCTCGGCACCGGGCGCTGGGAGGCGTTGTGCTCGGCCCGTGTGGCGAGTGATGTTGATCTTCATCTCACGATGCTGCTCAAGGTGATCACCGGCAATTGGCAGCTCGTCTATCAACACCTCGGTTGAGGGTGATCTGTCGATCACGATCGCTGTGGTGATCTAGGGCATGAGGTCGACCAGGAAGAGCGCGACCGAGATGACTGCTCCTCAGACGGCAGGGCCGGCGGTCCTTGACCCGACCGGTCACCGATCAAGATCGTCCAGAAGCTCGACCGCGGCTCGGGCGTAGTCCCCGATCCAGCGGTCGTAGATGCGCTTGATCGGGACCGGGGCCAGGGACAGGTGCCGTTCGCGGCCGACCTTGCGCCCGGTCACCAGCTCCGCCCGCTCGAGTGCGCGGAGATGCTGCAGCACGGTGGTGCGATCAAGATCATCGAACTGATCACACAGCTCCCCCGTTGTGCACGGCCCGATCTTGAGGATGTCGAGCATGCGCCGCCGAGTCGGCGATGCGAGCGCCTTGAAGACGAGATCGTCGTCGGTGGCTCTGGCGTCGGGCGCAGACATGTTATATAAATATCACATGTCCACTTCCGAGAACGCTCTGACCGAGCTCAGTTTCACCGTTTCCGGTCGCGTCTCGCGGCCCTGCGCCGAGGTGTACGAGGCCGTTGCCGACCCAGCGCAACTCAGCAAGTACTTCACCACCGGCGGTGCCCGCGGTCGTCTCGAGCCGGGCACCGAGGTGACCTGGGACTTCCACGACTTCCCGGGCGCGTTCGGTGTCCAGGTGCTCGAAGCCGAGCCACCGCACCGCATCGTCGTCCGATGGGGCGGCCAAGCCACCACCGACGACAACGGCACCACCACGACGTTCGAGTTCGAGCCGATCGACCATGACACCCGGACCCTGGTGACGATCACCGAGGCATCCTGGCGCGCCACCGTCGACGGTGCGAAGAACGCGTTCGGCAACTGTGAGGGTTGGACCGGCATGTTGGCCGCGCTCAAGATCTGGGTCGAGCACGGCATCAACCTGCGCGAGGGTTTCTACAAGTAGCTCCGCTCAGTCGTCGTTCTGCATCCCCGTCATCACGACTTCGGCTTCATCGACATCTGATTCGTCGGTGTCCTGATCAAGATCATCGGCGAGATCCGGCTCGTCCACCGCAGCGGGAAAGCTGAAGCTCACCTCGTCCTTGTTCAGGTTGAGCAGGGCCACCACGAAGGGCGCGGTGGCGAGGAATCCGTACACCGCCGAGGCTGCCTTGAGATAGTCCGGGAAGGGACGGCCAAGGCTGGACAATGCGACGTACGCCGAACCCTGGGCGAGGCCCAGCAGGGCGAAGATCATGTAGCACAGCTGGCGCGCTCGCGGCGGCAGCAGACTGTTGGTATCCATGGCAGTACTCCTTCAGTCGATGAACCAGCCGGACACGTCCAGCCGTTCGACCTTTGATTTG
This sequence comes from Microlunatus sp., assembly GCA_036566865.1. Lineage (GTDB taxonomy): Bacteria > Actinomycetota > Actinomycetes > Propionibacteriales > Propionibacteriaceae > Microlunatus. Next base: position 6,359 of record DATCVL010000321.1, on the reverse strand, counting down.
GCGCCGTCGGAGGCGACTCGAAACCGCAGTGCGCGATAGTCGGCACCATCGGCTGGGTTGCCCAGCACCCAGTCGAACGGGACCCGAGTACGGACCCAGCCCCGGGCAGCGCCGTCGATCTTGATCGGATGCGATGCATCGGTTGCTCGCTTGGTGATCTTGTCCTTGCCGCCGTTGCGGTTGCGAGTGACGTCATAGGCCCCGGGGAACAGGTACAAGGATCTGTTGGCTCCCAGACCGGAAACGGTGAGCTCGATGATGCCGCCGATGATCTTGCCCGGCCTGAGGATGAACGAGACACCGCCCTTGTCGTCGAGGCGCAACCACTCGTAATGTGGCTTGCCCTTCATCGGGGCAGGGAGAAGCTGGCCCTTGGTACGAGTCTTCTCGACGCGATCGGCCATGACGAGTTCGTCCTTCGTGTGAATGTCGGCCTTGGGTACGGGGACGCCCTTGGCGAGCTGCTTGATCGCGGTCTTCCAGTTCAGCACCTGCCAGCCGGGTCCGGTCACGTCCTGGTGCTGGGTCAGGCCGTTCTTGCCACGTTTCCAGTCCCGGGCCTGGTCCTGTGCCTCCGCGGACAGATGCGTGCAGCCGTAGGGGAATCCGTGACCATGATCAAAGTCGAAACCCTGCGCCTTGGTGCGGTGCTGAGTGGTCCAGCCCCACTTACGCCAGATCCGCAGGGCGTCGTCGGAGTACTGATCAACGTCGACCGATCCGCCACCAGCATGGGTGCGCCCGGACGCATTCACATCGGTGCGATAGCCGAGCTGCCAGATGTCGATGTTGTGCTTGATGATGCCGTGTTTGATCATGTCCTGCTCGACCAGCGGCAGGCTGGTCGCGACGCAGCCACAGGTCTGGCCACCGCGAAAGGAGACCTTGCCCCGTCGATCGACCACGACTGGAAGGGCGTGTCCGTTCGCCCAGGAACGAAGCGCCCGCTGGCTCGGAAAGATCGACCTGTTCTTGTCCAGCCCGTTGCTCTGCGAGTACTGCCAGATCGTCCAGCGCGCGCGGATCGGTGGTTCGCTCGCGTTGTACCAGGCGATCCAGAGGAAGTCGCCGTAGCGGCCGGTGGTGTCCCGGTTCCGCCACCAGTCGACATTGCAGTAGAGCCCGATCCGGTGGCGCGGATATCGGCGGGCGAGCAGTTTGAGGAAGGTGTCCTTCTCGGCGCTGCTGGCCGAGCGAACCGCCTTCTTCTTCACATATTTCTGTTCCCAGTCGATGGCGATCAGGTCCCCGGTCCGGACGTCAGCGGCGGCGACGAAGTTGGCCAACTGACCATCCAGGTTTCCGGCTTCCAGGAAGTGGTAGTGGCCGACGACCATCTTCGCCGCCCGGGCCAGCCGCAGTTGCCGGATGCGCTCGGGATTCTTGTACGTGGTGCCCTGAGACGCCTTGACGATGGCAAAGACGTGCCCACGCCGTGGCTTCCAGGTTTCCTGGTAAGACGCGACGTCGCACCCGGTGATCATGGTCTTCAGCATGATCAACTTCTCCTTGCTGGCGGCGCCATCCTGGTCCCACGTCGCCGAGCAAGGTGGGTGCCGCTTCCAGAACGGAGCAATTTCAGTGAAGCACAGCGGAGGATCAGCCAAGTCCGGATCGGCAGATTGGGGGCGGCTTGGTGCGCCCAATCGGGATTTGGGCGCGGAGCCAACCGACGTCGTACCCATAGCCTTCGACGCTCGGACGATCTCCAGGGTCCGTCTTGGCGGAACAGTCAGCTGGCCGAGGTTCTTGGGCTGGCTGTCCGGCCGACGTGCGGATGGTCGCTGTCCCCCACGACCCGGCTTTGTCGGTGGCATGCTTCATGCGTATGCGGCGACTCCTGTGGCGAACCAGTTATGAGTTGCTCGCGAGGCGGGTCCCGACGCCTGACTGGGCCTTCATGAACTACGGCTATGCCGGCGCCGTGGCCGGTGCCCACCCACCGTTGGCGGCAGCCGATGAACAGAACCGCCTTTGCATCCAGCTCTATCTGCATGCGATCGACGGCATCGGCCTGGCCGGGTCGGACGTGCTGGAGGTGGGCTCGGGACGAGGCGGTGGTGCTTCCTACATCTGTCGCCGGCTGCATCCGCGCACGATGACGGGGCTCGATTTCTCCCGGGAGGCGGTGCGACTCTGCAACCAGCATCGGCGGGCTCCCGGATTGAGTTTCGTGTGCGGCGACGCGCTGTCGATGCCGTTTCCGGACGCATCGTTCGACGCCGTGATCAACATCGAGTCCTCCCACTGTTATGAGGACATGGACAGATTTCTGCGTGAGGTCCACCGGGTGCTGCGACCGGGCGGCCGATTCTTCTTCGCCGATCTGCGCAGTCGAGACGGCGCCGAAGATCTCCGCGCCCAATTCGATGCGTGCGCCCTGACCGTACAGAAACAGACAGACATCACAGCCAACGTGCTGGCCGCCCTCGAACTCGACAGCGTGCGGAAGCTCGGCCTGATCGAGACCTTGATCCCCCGACTGATGCATCGGCCGGTACGGGCGTTCGCGGGGATCGAGGGGACGCTGAACTACAAACGACTGCAGAGCGGCGCCTATCGGTACCTCAGCGCGCACCTCGTCAAACCTGACATGACCTAGGGGCGCAACAACCAAGAAGAGCCCGGCCGATGGCCAGGCTCTCAACAATGACTCACAACAATGATTCGACTCGTCACAGAGTGGAGCTAAGGGGATTCGAACCCCTGACCTTCGCATTGCGAACGCGACGCTCTACCAACTGAGCTATAGCCCCCTGCGGGTCTTCATCCGGTCCTGCCGAGTGAAGCGCGAGCGAGTCTAACATCGCCGCCACAGACTGCCGAATCGACTCGGCAGTCCAGTGTCGAGCTACTCGCCGACCGCTCGGCGGACGGTGCGATCGGTGCCCTCGGCGGCCGTTTCCGACCCCTCACCGGAGTGCTCCGACTTCTTCACGGCGACGATCTGATCGGGTTGCGCGACCGGTTCCGGAGTCGGCCGATCAGCCGTCACCGGACCCTCGGTACGCACCGGAACCGACAGCTCCGGTGACGACAGGTCGATGGTGCGGACGGTACGCGGAGCCAGCGGCTTCGACACGTACGTCGGCATCGTGATCGGCAGCGGATCCCACAGCCCACCGGTCTTGGCCTTGCCCTTGGTCGGTACGACGGCCGCCTCCGCGCTGCCGATCAGCCGGGCGACCTCCTGCCGGTTGAGCAGCACCGTCGATTCGTCGCTGCCTTTGCGAATCTGCTCGTACCGGGCATCCAGGTCCCGACGCATCGCGGCCACCGTGAACCGGGAAACCCCGAAGAAGCTGATCACCAGCGCGGCCGGGATCACCATCACCCACCACGACACCAGCCCGGTGGCCCAGACCACCACGGCGGCGGTGACCAAGATCATCAACACCAGCAGCACCCGACGTCGGCGCAAAGCCGCGGCCTGGTCCAGTCGACGGAGCTCGCGGATCGCCGCCCGACGTGTCAGCGGCGTGGAGACCTCGACCTCGGGCATCACCGACAGATCTTGATCAAGAAGTGGTGCGGAGCCGGATCGGATGATCCGGACCGAATCGGAGAAGCGGTCGTTCGGGTCGGTTTCCTCCGAGGTGGTCGCCTGCTCCTTGCGGCGCAGGTAATTCGGGATCAGATAGGCAAGCCACGCGAAGGCAATGGCAGCGTAAATCAGTCCTGTCGTACCCACACCGAAACCGTAGGTGCTCCGAGTGTCCGGGCCGACCACGTCGCGCGGTGTGTCGCGTACTCATCCTGAACGGGGCCGCAGATTCTCAGCTCTGACCCATCTCGGCTAGCCGAGTTGATCACTTCGCGGCTGATCTTCGGTGACCTTCGGCTGTTCCGGCGGAGGCTCGGACTGCTCTGCCGAACGCCGTTGTTGATCTTGGTCCCGCTGCCGCTGCCAGCGGGTGATCATGCTCTCCGGCACCTCGTCGGAATTCAGCGCGAAGATCAAATGATCGCGCCAGCCGCCATCGATGTGCAGATAGCGTGGACGGCTGCCCTCGGGCCGGAACCCCAGCTTCTCCACCACCCGCAGACTGCGGGCATTCTCCGGACGGATCGCCACCTCGATCCGGTGCAGCTGCAACTCGGCGAAGCAGTAGTCCATCGCCATCGCCACGGCCAGCGGGGTCAGTCCGCGACCGGCCAACCGCTGATCGATCCAGTACCCGATCTGCGCCGATGCGGCGGAGCCGCCGACGATGCCGCTGACGGTGAGCTGACCGGCCAGCACCGGCCGGCTCGAGCGGCCGTGTTCCTCGGGCTGATAGACGATCAGCCAGGGCAACATCCGGCCCTGCCGGGCCTGCCGATTCAGGCTGCGGACCAGCGAACCGTAGGTCTGCGGTCCGGGTGTCGCGTACGGCGGCAGAGTCGCCTCCCAGGGCCGCAACCAGGCCGCGTTGTGCCGACGGACCCGCTCCCAATCGGTGGCATCCCGCAACCTCATCGGCCGCAGCGTGACGTCACCGCGCCGCAGCGTGACCGGCCAGTGGCGGCCCGACGGCGGGCGGTCCATCAGATGTCCCCGCCCATCAAAAATCCCCACCTGTCAGAGATCCTGCCCAGCAGAGATCCTGGCCAGCAAAGATCCCAGCCCAGCTCACGGTCCATCAATGGTCACCGCCGCGAAGTTGACTGACTGCATGCTGCAGCAGCGGTGACAACACGGCCATCCCGTCGCGGGCGCCACCGCTGGACCCGGGCAGATTGACGATCAGGCTGCCGCCGACGGTGCCGGCAATGCCACGGCTCAGCACGGCAGTGGGGACTCCATGGGCGACACCATAGCCAGCGATCGCGGCCGACAGTTGGGGAATCTCGCGTTCGATCACCCGTCGGGTCATCTCCGGGGTCTGGTCGTCCGGGCTGAGTCCGGTGCCCCCGGTGGTGATGATCACCGCATACCGCGCGGACACCGCTCGACGCAGCGCCTCGGCCACCGCCTCACCATCCCGGACCACGGTCGGCCGATCGGTTTTGAACCCCGCCGCCGCCAGTGCGTCGACGATGATCGGTCCGGACCGGTCCTCGTACGCACCGTCGGCGGCCCGGGTGGAGACCGTGATCACCATCGCCGTCAGGTCGATGTCAGCCATGATCGCCCTCCCGTTTCCAGTCGCCACGACGGCCGCCGCTCTTCGACTCCACTTGTACGTCGGTGATCACCGCCGCGCGATCGATCGCCTTGATCATGTCGATCACCGACAACGCCGCGACCGAGACCGAGGTCAGTGCCTCCATCTCTACTCCGGTACGGCCGGTGGTGCGGACGGTTGCCCGGATCCGTACGCCCTCATCGGCCACCTGCAGATCGATGTCCACGCCACTGAGCGGCAACGGATGGCACAACGGGATCAGATCGGGAGTCTTCTTCGCGCCCTGGATGCCGGCGATCCGCGCCACCGCGAGGGCATCGCCCTTCGGCACCGTCCGGTCACGCAGCGCCGCCACCGCCTCGGCGCTCAGCCGGACCACCCCGGAGGCGGTCGCGACCCGGGCGGTCGACTCCTTGGCCGACACGTCGACCATCCGGGCCGTACCGGCCTCGGTCAGATGCGGCAACTCTGCCGCACCGGCATCGTTCATGATCAACTTTCCTCGTCGAGCAGCCAGGCGTCCACCTCGTCACCGGCTGCAATGAAGTCGGTGTCCTCGTCGATCAACAACAGCGCGTTGGCCGCGGCCAATCCGCCGAGCAGGTGCGAACCGTGCCCGCCGGCCAGCTGGACCGTCATCTCCCCCTCCTCGGTCCGGTGCACGATTCCGCGGGCGAACTGCAGCTTGCCGGCCACCGAGGTCATCGGGTGCGCGGCGAAGATCCGTACGGTCGGGCGCAGGTAGTGGGCGGTACCCGCCAGTTTGCGCAGCACCGGACGGACGAACGCCTCGAAGGAGACGAAGGCACTGACCGGGTTTCCCGGCATCATGATGATCGGCGTCCGGTCCTCGCCGATCAAGCCGAAGCCCTGCGGCTTGCCGGGCTGCATCGCGACCCCGGTGAAGTCGGTCGCGCCGAGCTCCGGCAGCACCTGCTTGACGATGTCGTAGTCGCCCTGGCTGACACCGCCGGTGGTCAAGATCAAATCCGCCCTGACCAACTGGTCGGAGATGACCTGCTTGAGCCGTTCCGGATCGTCCGGCACCAGCCCGACCCGGAACACCTGAGCGCCGGCCGACTTCGCTGCGGAGGCGAGCATGTAGGAGTTGGAGTCGTAGATCTGCTGCTCGTGCTCCATCGGCAGACCCGGCTCGACCAACTCGCTGCCGGTGGAGATCACCACCACCCGCGGTTTCGGTCGGACCATCACCTTGTCCACGCCGATCGCCGCCAACAGGCCGATCGCCCT
>DATCVL010000320.1:0-21304 GCA_036566865.1 Microlunatus sp. | reverse complement strand
ACGTGTCCAGTCGTCGATCGTCCGATGATCAACGCCGCCGCGACCTGGTTCTGCTCCGCCGCGTCCGCGACCGGATGGACCGGGAGTACGCGCAGCCGCTGGACGTCGAGGCGCTGGCCCGGGGCGTCGGCATGTCGGCCGGGCACCTCAGCCGGGAATTCCGGCGCGCCTACGGCGAATCGCCGTACTCCTATCTGATGACCCGCCGGATCGAGCGGGCGATGGCGCTGCTGCGGGGCACCGAGCTCAGCGTCACCGAGATCTGCTTCACCGTCGGGTGTTCTTCGCTGGGCACCTTCAGCACCCGATTCACCGAGCTGGTCGGGATGCCGCCGAGCCGCTATCGCAGCGAGGCCGTCGGAGTGATGTCCGGAGTCGCACCGTGCGTGGCCAAGCAGGTGATGCGGCCGATCAGAGGTAATGAGCCGGTCACGAGTAGTGGGAAGCCAACGCCGAGCGGTACCGCTCGCTGATCTCCTGATGGGCCTCCAGGTCGGCCACGGTCGGCTCGATCTCGTTGGCCACCGGCACCTTCCAGTCCGGCAGTTCACCGGACAGCGCCCACGCCGCCTGCCGGGCGGCGCCCATCGCGACACTCTCGAACGGTTCGGTGATGGTGATCGGGCGGCCCATCACGGCGGCGGCGATCCGCTGCACCGCCGGTGACTGCGCGGCTCCGCCGGTGAGAGTGATCCGACCGATCCGCCCGGTTTGCTCAGCCAGCACCTCGATCCCGTAGGCCAAGCTCCACAACACGCTCTCGATGGCCGCCCGGGCGAGGTTCTCCGGGGTCAGGTTGGTACGGGTGATGCCGAGCAGTTCGCCGGTGGCCTGGGGCAGCGGCGGAGTCCGTTCCCCGTCCAGGTACGGCATGAAGGTCAGCCCCTCGGCGCCGGCCGGGGCCGTTGTCGCGAGCCGGCTGAACTCGTCCAGATCAACCCGCAGCAGGGCCGCCGTCGCCTCCAGGTTCCGGGCGCAGTTCAGCGTGCACACCAGCGGCAGGAACCGGCCGGTCGCATCCGCGAAGCCGCAGACCGTGCCGGTCGGCTCATGACTCTGCTGCTCGGCCCGGGTGTAGGCGGTGCCGCTGGTGCCCAGGCTGACGATCGCCTCACCGGAGCCGACCCCGAGGGCCAGCGCACCGGCCATGTTGTCGCCGGTACCGGGCGCGATCGCGATCCCGTCCGGGGTGTGGCCGACGACCTCGTCCGGTGCGGCCACCCGCGGCAGCTCGAGGTCGTGGCCGAGCGCCAGCCGCACCAGATCGTGCCGGTAGCGGTTGGTCGCAGCGTCGAAGTAGCCGGTGCCCGAGGCATCGCCGCGGTCGGTGACGGGGGCAAAGGAACCTGCGCCGAGCTTCCAGGTCAGGTAGTCGTGCGGCAGGATCACGGCCCGGGTCCGCTCGGCACGGTCGGGCTCGACCCGTTGCAGCCAGCGCAGCTTGGTGACGGTCACCGAGGCAACCGGAACCGTACCGAGTTGGCGGGCCCACTCGGCCCGGCCGCCGAGCTCGTCGATCAGGTCGAGGGCGTCGGGTGCGGACTGGTTGTCGTTCCACAGCATCGCGTCCCGCACCAGCGCACCATCGTCGTCCAAGGTGACCATGCCGTGCTGCTGACCGCCGACCGCAATCGCGGCCACGCCGTCCAGCAGCGCCGGGTCCGCGGTCGCCTCAAGGTAGGCCCGCCACCAGGCCTCGGCCGACACCTCGGTGCCGTCCGGATGGGTGGCCCGGCCGGTCCTGATCACCGCTCCGGTCGCGGGATCTGTGACCACCACCTTCACCGACTGGGTTGAGCTGTCCACGCCGGCCACCAGACTCATCCGTTCGGGTCTCCTTCGTCCTCGTCAGCGGCTTGAGGTTGCGCTCAAGCGGTCCTGGTCAGCCGTCGGTGGGAGCCACGGTCAACGGCAGACCACGCTCGCGGAAGGGCCGGAGCTGCCGGTCGTCGATGCTGCCGGCCAGCGCCAGTTCGTCGATCTCGTCGATGCTAGCGAACTGGACGAACGCGCTGGATCCGACCGCCGCAGTGTCCGCGATCGCGATCACCCGCCGTCCGACCAGGGTCTCGGCGCGGCAGACAGCGGCGCCGGCCGGCGAGTAGTCGCTGAGTCCGTCGGTGGCGCTCAGCCCCGCCGCACAGACCACGCTGATGTCGGTACGGAGCCGGTTGAGCTCGGTGATCGCCCAGTCGCCTTCCTGGCCGCCGGAGTCCGGACTGACCGTGCCGCCGATGTTGTAGACGCCCAGGTTGCGGGTCCGGGACAGCACGATCGCGGCGTCCAGAAAGTTGGTCACGATGGTCAGCCCTTCGTCGGCCGGCGGGTCGGCCGCGATCGCCTCGGCCAGCCCGAGCGCGGGATCGCCGGTGCCGATCAACAAGGTGCCGCGCCGCGGCAGCCGCTGCCACAGCTGCCGCCCGAAGGCGGTGTAGCGGGAACTGTGCCGCCCCGACAGCGGGTTGGCAGGACGGGGCAGCACCGGCACCGCGCCGCCGTGGACCCGGACCAATCGGCCGTCGGCCTCCATCGTGCGCAGGTCCCGGCGTACGGTTTCGGGCGCCACCCCGAGCCGGGTCGCGGCCTGCGCGACCTCGATACGGCCGTCGGCCTGCAACCAGTCGGCGAGCTGTTGATACCGATCCCGAGCCGGCCCACGTCCGCCCGTCGGCGCCTTGTCCATGATCATCTCGTCGTTGCCTGCGTCGGCTATTTCACGGCTCCCATCGCCAGCCCGCGGACCAGCCGCTTCTGTGCCACCCAACCGGCGATGATCACCGGCAGCACCGCGATCGTGGACGCCGCCGACAGCACGGCCAGGAACTGACCGCGACCGTCGACGAAGCTGCCCAGGAACGGCGGCGTGGTGCGGGCCACCACCGCGGTCAGCAGGTTGGCCAGGAAGTACTCGTTCCAGGCGAAGATGAAGCAGATCAGGGCTGCCGCCGCTGCGCCCGGCGCGACGATCGGCAGCGAGACCCGCCACAACTCACGGCTGTAGGAAGCGCCGTCGATCTGCGCTGCCTCCACCACCGCGTACGGGACTTCGGCGAAGAACGAGCGCATCATCCAGATCGCCAGCGGCAGGTTCATGCCGAGGTAGAGAGCTCCGAGCGACCACAGATTGTCCAGCAGCCCCATCACCCGAAGTAGCAGGAACACCGGGATGATCGAGGCCGCCACCGGCATGAACTTGGTGGAGATGAAGAAGAACAGCAGGTCCTGCCAGCGCTTGACCCGGCGCACCGACAAGGCATATGCGGCCGGGATCGCCAGCAGCATCACCACAATGGTGGAGCCGACCGCCAAGGCGGCCGAGTTGGCCAGGTAGAGACCCATCCCGCGGTCGAACACGGCCGCGTACCGGTCGAGCGACAGCGAGGTGATGAAGCTCGGCGGGAATTGTGCCGCAGCCTGTTCGGTCTTGAAACTGGTGAAGACCATCCACAACACCGGGAAGAAGAAAAGGAAGATCAGCACCCAGGTCAACGCCGTGATGCCGACGCCGCCGACCTTGCGGCGGGTGAACCTGCTGGCTCCCGACCGGCGTACGGTGGTCGCGGCCTGAGCCGGCGGCGCGGTCGAGGTCTGGGGTGTCGCGGTCATCGTCCGCCACCTCCTTCCTCGGTGAACACTCTGAACATGGTGCGCAGGGCGATGGTGGAAACGGCCAGCGTGACGATCACGGTGACCACGCCGTAGGCGGCCGCCTCACCGACCTGCTGGCCGATGAAGGCGCGTTCGTACAACAGGTAGGACAACGTCTTGGAGTGGCCGGCGCCCTTGGTCATGATGTTGACCGGATCGAAGACCTGGATCATCAGCACGGTGCCGAGCAGGACGGCCAGTTCGGCGTAGGTGCGCAGATGCGGCAACGTCATCGTGCGGAAGATGCGCAGCGGACCGGCACCGTCCACCTGGGCGGCCTCCAATGTCTCGGCCGATTGCGACTGCAGCCCGGCGAGCAAGATCAACATCATGAACGGCGTGTACTGCCAGGTCAGCACGAAGGTGATCGTGAGGCCGGGAAAGTCGGTGTTCCAGGACACCGGCGAGATGCCGATCAGGCCCAGCGCCCAGTTGATCATGCCGACGTTGGCATCCAGCAGTGACCACTTCCAGATCAGCGCCGAAGCCGCCGGCATCACCAGGAACGGAGTGATCAACAACGTCCGGGCCACCGCGCGCCCGACGAACTTGCGGTCCAACAGCATGGCGAAGATCAAACCGAGCACCAGCGAGACGATCACCGACGACCCGACGATCACCACCGTGTTCAGCAGGGTGGGCAGGAAGGCGCCGTTGCGGACCACGGCAACGTAATTGTCGAAGCCGGCAAAGGATCTGGCTTCCGGCCTGGCCAGATTCCAATTCTGGAAGGAGTAGTAGATCGTGATCAGGAACGGCACCTGGGTGACCACGATCGCCACGATGAAGGCCGGCAGCACCAGCCTGCGGGCGAAGCGTCGTTCGCCCTGCTCCGCGCGCCCGAGTGGGGGAGCGCCCTTCTGGGGCGAGGCCTTGCTTTTGACAGCACCGGCGGCTGTCGCTGCAGCGCTCATTGTCCTGCCTCCTTCTTCTGGGTGTCGCCGGCGATCTGGGCGATCTTCTGCCCCTTCTCCAGCGCCTGCGAGACCGTCTGCCGCCCGGCCAGGGAGTTGGCGATCTCCTGTGAGGTCTGGTTGCCGACGTCCTGGAATTCGGGGATGCCGACGAACTGGATGCCGGTCCACGGCTGCGGCTCCAGCCCGGGTTGCTTCGGGTTGACCGTCCTCATGGTCTCTGCGGTGATGTCGGCGAAGGCGCTGCTGGCCTGCTGGTACTGCGGATTCTGATAGAGCGACTGCCGGGTGCCGGGCGGGACCCTGGTCCAGCCGAGCTGCTGGCCGACCAGATCCTCGTACTGCTTGGAGGTTGCCCACTTGACGAACTCCCACGCAGCCTGCTGGTGCTGGGACTCGGCATTGATGCCGAGGTTCCAGGACCACAGCCAGCCGGAGGACTCGGTCTTGTTCACCGGGGCGGCGACATAGCCGACCTTGCCGGCCACCGGGCTGCCCTTCGCCTCCAGGGTGCCGGCGGCAGAGGTGGCGTCGTACCACATCGCGGCGCGGCCCTGCTGGAACAGATTCAGACACTCGGTGAAGCCGAACGACGCCGGGTCGCGCTCGCCCGACTTCTCGATCGTGTCGACGTAGAACTGCACCGCATCGGTGAAGCCCGGCTTGTCCACCTGGGCATCCCAGTTCATGTTGTACCACTGGCCGCCGAAGGTGTTCACCACTGTGGTCAGCGGTGCGAACATCTCGCCCCAGCCGGGCTTGCCGCGCAGGCAGATGCCGGCTTGATCATCTTCCGGCTTCTTGATCTTGCTCGCCAGCTCGGCGACCTGCTGCCAGGTCGGGTGCGCCGGCATGGTGAGCCCGGCCTTCTCGAAGAGATCCTTGCGGTACATCAGGAACGAGGATTCGCCGTAGAACGGCATCGCGTACATCCGGTTGTCGTAGCTGACGCTCTCCCGGACCGGAGGGAAGAAGTCCTGGACGTCGTAGCCACTGTCGGAGCCGGCCAGATCCGTGAGGTTCGCCAGCCACTTGTTCTGCCCCCAGATCGGCACCTCGTAGTTGCCGACCGTCATCACGTCGTACTGACCGCCCTTGGTCGCGACATCCTTGGTGGTGGCGTTCCGAAGATCATTTTCCTCCATCATGATCACGTTGACCTTGATGTCGGGATGGTCCTTGGTGAACTCCGGCAACAACTGCGCCAGATCCTGCATCTGCGGGTTGTTGACGCTGGCCAGCGTGATCGTGGTGACACCGGGTTTGTTGCCGAGATTGCCGAAGCCGGCGCAGCCGGAAACCGTCAGGGCCAGGAAGAGGGTGGCGACCAATGCGGTCAGCCCCGCTCTCGACCTCTTTGATCGCCGGTTGTGGCTGCTGCCCCGGATGGTGCGCATGGCCGCCCCTCTCCTCGCTGAGTCGCATCGTGGCGCGCAGACGAGCAGGAAAGAACCCCGCGGACCGACGGTCGAGCCGGTTGTGGACGCCTGCGGTTTCGGACATTACTGCACTGTTTGATGCCCGGTCCAGAGGGATTCGATCGGTTTATTCGCAAATGGCTGCCCGTATGGGCGGGATCTGTGCCCGAATCTGTGTGGGTGTCGTACGCTGACTGCTGCGCACAGGGAGGGGTCCCCTGCGCTCAGCGGGTCGGATCGACCGGGGAAGAGACGGTGCGAACGATGAAGTCGACATCGGCGATCGAGCGCGGTGGCGCGATGTATCCACCACAGCGGCAGCAGGCGATCACCGATCTCCTGCTGGCCGACGGCGGCCGGGTGAGTGTCGGTGCGATCGCGGATCGGCTGCAGGTCGGCACCGAAACCGTACGGCGTGACCTCGATCTGCTCGACCGTCGCGGCCTGATCCGCCGGGTGCGAGGAGGTGCCGAACTGGTCGAGTCACTGCCGTTCGAACGCGCCCTGGCGGCCCGGCATGCGGATCAGGCAGCCGAGAAACGGATGATCGCCGCAGCCGTGGTGGAGGACCTGCCGGCCGAAGGTGTGGTGGTGCTCGACTCCGGCTCGTTGACGTACGTGGTCGCCGAGCGGCTGCCGACGGATCGGCCCCTGGTGGTGGTCACCAACAATCTGCCGGCCGCGGCTCTGCTGGCCGGCCGGCCGAATCTGAAGGTGATCACGCTGCCGGGGATGATCCGCGGCCTCACCCAGGCCTCGGTGGACGGTTGGACCACCCGGCGGCTGGAGACGCTGAGCGCCGACCTGGCGATCGTCGGTGTGAACGGCATGACGCCCGGCCTGGGCCTGACCACCACCAATCCCGAAGAGGCAGCGGTGAAACGAGCGATGCTGCTGTGCGCTCGTCGTCGACTGGTCCCGGTTGTATCGGCCAGGATCGGCAGGAATTCCTTCTGCAGTTTCGCTGCCGTCAGTGAGGTGGACAAGATCATCACCGACGCGGCCGCAGACACCGAACTGCTGGCCGACCTGCGCGGCGCCGGCCCCGAGGTCCAGGTGACCGGTAGTCGTTGAGGGGCAAGGTCGGCCACAATTGCGCGATGCCCGCGCCTGCGATGTTCGTTCAGCTCAAGACCGGCGCAGGGGCGGTGATCACCCGCCCACAACTCCACCTTGTTGCTGCGGGAGCAGCAGAACAGGCCGACCGATCGAGCCAGATGACGGGTGATCGTCATCGGACTGCCGGGCCAGGATCCGGCAAGATCAGCGGCACTGCCGCGAGCCGAGGATGCCGGGTCTGGGATCACCGCCCGCAGAGGCTCCCGTGACGTTCGGCGTTCCCGCGGAAACGCCCGACCCTGCCCGGATCGGCCGCGGCAGTTCATCGGCGCCAGCGCATCGGCTTGATCGGCCTTTCGTGTGGTTGGGCGAGACCGGCCCAGAGGGCAGGTAGGTGTAGCAGCACAAATCGGCCCGGCCCCGGCAGCGAGTGTGCGCTGCTGCACCGATTTGGTCGGCTTCGGGTGGCGAGTGTGCGCTCCTGCACCGTTTGTGCCCCGGTCTGGCTCGCAAACGGTGGATGAGTGCACACTCGACGACCGGCACCACCGGAATCGGTGGGTCTGCGCACACTCGAGGATCGGCGGCCCTCGATCGCGACGACGCCGCTGGTCGAGCGGCCGGCAGCAGCGGTGTTGTCTCCATCGCAACCGTGACGATCACCCCGTCGGTAGCATCCGCACGTGGCGGCCGACATTCACCTCGTGGCGGGCTCAACGGCGCAGGAGAGTCTGCGGCAGGATCGGTGCCATGCGTGCTCACCGCGACTTCCCCGGCTTGGCGGTCCACGACGACGAAGAGTTGGCGACAATGCTCGGTTCCGAGGTGGTGGTGCGGCGACTGGTCCATGAGTGGCCGTTGACGCGTACCGAGGAGTTGCGGTTGGCCGACGGACGCAGGCTCGCGTACAAGACCCAACTGCCGCCGAGTGTGGAACCGCAGTTCTACGCTCGGGCCCGGTCCCCGCTGCTGGTCGAGCACACCGACCTTGGTCGAGCCGGTCAGGGGCATGCCATCGCCACTGCTTGGATCGACGGGCCGACCCTGCACAGCAGTGCCGGTGACGTTGATGCGTACCTGCGCTGCGCGGATCGGGTGACCAACTCGATTCTCGAAATCTCCGGCGATCCGCCGGTCCACCTCGATCTGTCCACGGAGTCGGCGTGGCAGGCGGCGGTGCGATCGACGAGTCGGCGACTGCGCGCGCTGATCCGGGCAGGGCGTTTCGTCCGGATCCCGACCGAACGGGTCGACGGACTCCAGGCGTGGGCCGAGCGTTCCGCAACCATCGCCGCGGTGACGGCCGATCCGGGCATCGTCCATGGCGACCTCACGCCCGAGGAGATCTTCCTCCTCAACGACGGCGACGGCGCCGACGAACACTGCCGCGTCGTCGACTGGCAACGGCCGGTCCGTGGACCGCGCGGGCTCGATCTGGTCGCGTTGCTCCGCGCCCGCGGTATCGACCCACGGACCCGCCTCGATGCCGAACTTGTCCGGATCGAAGCGTTCCCGCTGTTGCACTGGGCCGCCTTGGCCGCGAAGGAGATCCTGCCGTCCATGCCGCCCCGCCTCCCTGAGGAGTGGGTGCTGACCTCCCTGGATCGGATTCTCGGGCCGTGGTGAGGCACGACCACAAACGGGCGATCGCCGAACAACGACTCGATCCTGACCGCGGCAACCGCTGACCGGGCACCGGATTCCGCTCCCGGGCTGGTCGGGATCTGGCCCGCCGGTTTGTCCTGATGTACCGCAGTGGCGGAAGATTGGCCGGTGAACGAGAAGCGGTACGGCGCCGACGACGATTCCTCCTCCCGAGACCGGTCCAACGGTCGAGGCGCGGGAGGTCAGCGGCGTTCCGGGCCGGGCCAGGGCCGCTCCGGCGGCCAGGGTCGCTCGGGAGCAGGCGGCGGTCAAGGTGCCGGCCGCGGACGCGACGGCGGTGACCGCAGGGGTCAAGGTGGCGATCGCGCCGGCGGAGGCCGCGGTGGTCAGGGTGGCGATCGTGCCGGCCGCGGCGGTCAGGGTGGCGATCGTGCCGGCCGCGGTGGTCAAGGCGCGGCCAGGGGACAGGCAGGCCGTGGCGGTCCCGGTGATCGGGGACGGGGTAGCCAGGGCGGCCGTGGTGCTGCTCCGGACCGGCGAGGCCCGTCGGGTGGAAGCGGCAAGTTCGAGGGCCGCCGGCCCGCCGGGCAACGACCCGGCCAGGATCGTGATCAACAGGGCCGTGATCAATGGCGGCGCAGTGATCGTGATCAACAGGGCAGTGGGCGTGACCGTGATCAACAGCGCAGAGATCAGGGGCGCCGCGGAGACCGTGATCAGCAGGGTCGCGATCAGGGGCGTCGTGGCCGTGATGACCAACGTGGGCGGGATCAGTGGCGCGGTGATCGTGATCAAAGGGGTCGTGATCAAGGTCGGCGCGGCGATCGCGATGATCGACGGGACCGGCGCGACGGGCGTGACTGGGATCGGGATCGGAACGACCGTGGCCGGAGTGATCAAGGCGGGCGGGGTCGGCATGATCAGGAGCGGGGAGAACGCCGATTCCGTGACGATCAACCGTCACGGGGTCAGGGCGGCTACGGCCGCGATCGTGATCAAGGACGAGGTGATCGCGGTCGCGATGATCAAGGATTCCGAGGCCGCGGTCCACGCAGTTCCGATCAGGGGCGTGGTCCGCGGAGCTTCGATCAGGGCCGCGGTTCGGGTGACTCCGATCGAGGTCGCGGTTGGCGTGGCTCGGAGCAGGGCGACCGACGCGGTCAAGATCACCGCGGTCGGGAGTCCTACCGCGGGTCCGAGGAGGGGCGTGATCAGGAGCGCCGGATCCCGCCGGGCCTGGAAGCCAAGCCCGGAGAGCCGGGCATTCCGGAAGGCACCGACATCCGTCGGTTGGATCGCGGCGTACGGGCCGAATTGCGCAGCCTTCCCAAGGATCTGGCGGAGATCGTCGCCGCGCACCTGCTGCTGGCCGGCGAGCTGATCGACACCGATCCCGAGCAGGCCTATGCGCATGCCGAGGCGGCTCGACGACGGGCCGCGCGACTGCCGATCGCGCGCGAGGGTGCGGCCGAAACCGCCTATGCAGCCGGCAAGTTCGACGTTGCGCTGGGTGAATACCGGGCCCTTCGCCGGATGACCGGCTCGTCGGACTACCTGCCCGTGATGGCGGACTGCGAACGGGCGCTCGGTCGTCCGCAACAGGCGCTGCGGTTGATCAAGGAAGCCGCCGGGCAGCCGATGGATCCCGCGTCGTCGATCGAACTGCGGATCGTCGAGGCCGGTGCCCGGCATGATCAAGGTCAGACCCCGGAAGCGGCGCGGCTGTTGCGCGCCACCATTGCCGGACTGGGGCGGCAGAGCGCGGACCCGGCCATGCGTGAGCCCGTTGCCCGGTTGCACTACGCGTTGGCCGACGTGTTGCTCGATCTGGACGATCCGAATGGAGCGCGACAGGCGTTCACCCGGGCCGCCGACCTGGACGACGACGGCGCCACCGACGCGCAGGAGCGGCTGGATCAGTTGAACGGGTTGCAGATCACCTTCGACGACGACGAGTACGAGGACTCCGACGACGAGTCGGATGATGTCGAGTCGGATGATGTCGAGTCGGATGAGGTCGAGTCGGATGAGGTCGAGTCCGATGAGGTCGACGCCGACGCTGTCGGTGCAGCGACCGATGATGAGGCCACCGAGGCCGACGGCGAGCTCACCGAGGTCGAGTCCGACACCGAACCGATCGATTCCGACCAGGACGAAGTTGATCAGGACGAAGTTGATCAGGAGCAGGCTGATCAGAGCGTGGTACCCGTCGAGGACACCTCCGACGTGGGCACACCGGACGAAGGAGACCCGCGTGCTGATTGATCATTACGACGCCGCCCTTTTTGATCTTGACGGGGTGATCTACCTCGGCCCCGAGCCGGTACCCGGAGCGGTCCAGGCGGTCGACCGGCTGCATGATCACGGCGTACGGGTCGGGTACGTCACCAACAATGCTGCGCGGACGCCGGCTGCGGTGGCCGACCAGCTGCGTGGATTCGGGATCTCCTGCGAGGACAGCGATGTGGTCACCTCGGCGCAGGCCGGTGCGCGGGAGCTGCTGGACCGGTTCGGACCCGGCGCCCGGGTGCTCGCAGTCGGCGGCGAGGGCCTGCTGAACGCCTTGGACGAAGCCGGGCTGGTCACCGTCGGAAGCGCCGATGATCATCCGGTCGCGGTGATCCAGGGCTATCACCCGGAGCTGAGTTGGCAGTCGATCACCGAGGCCGCATTGGCCATCCGGCAGGGCGCGTTCTGGGTGGCGACCAACACCGATCCGACCCGGCCGACCGAGCGGGGACTGGTGCCCGGAAACGGGGCTGCCGTGGCCGCCGTACGGATCGCGGTCGACGTGGATCCGGTGGTGGCCGGCAAACCGTACCGTCCGTTGATGGAAGAGACCGTACGGCGGCTCAAGGCTGACCGGCCGATCTTCGTCGGGGACCGGATCGACACCGACATCGCCGGCGCCGGCAATCTCGATATCGACAGCATGCTGGTGCTCACCGGATCACACGGCCCGGTCCAACTGTTCTCCGCGATGGGGGTCGAACGCCCGACCCACCTCGGCGCCGGCGCGGCCGATCTGCTGCTGCCGGAACGGATCGCCACCCAGACGGGCGAGGATCGGATCGCGGTCGGCGGCATCGAGGCCTACATCGAGCAGCAGCAGGTCCGCCTCTCCCGGGAGCCTTCCGACGGCGAGTTGCTGGACGCGACCTGGGCGGCGGCCAAGCTGCTGTGGCAATGCGCCGATGCAGACCTGCCGGTGGAGGGCCTGGCCCTGGCCGGTCGGCTGAGCAACCGACTGGATACGAACCGGTAATCGACGCGAGCCGAACGCGTAACAGGCTGTCCGACGCCCGGTACGGCGGTTAATGTCGGGTCAGCGCGACAGCTGAACTAGTGTCGCGTGCACGAGATCGTCTCCATGGACGTCGGAAGCGACAACGTCGTCGGCCGCAACCGCGGGAACTGGTGAGAAGAGGACTCAGATGAGCAACGACGATTCCCAGCCGTCCGG
This sequence comes from Microlunatus sp., assembly GCA_036566865.1. GTDB lineage: Bacteria > Actinomycetota > Actinomycetes > Propionibacteriales > Propionibacteriaceae > Microlunatus. The sequence goes on along the minus strand of DATCVL010000320.1, from coordinate 9,197 downwards.
CCGCAGCAAGAACCGCGGCGCCGCGCAGGGGCTGCCCAACCTCCCGACGCTGCCCAACCTGGGCGCCCTGTCGGAGGCCTTCGGGACCGCGCTCGGCGGTGCCTCACGGTTGACCCGGGCCCGGGCGCAGGAGCTGGCCGAGCGCATCCTTTCCCAAGCGGGCTTGGAGAATGTCGATCTTGGTGAGGCCGCGTCCGGAGCCACCACCAAGATCAACCAACTGGCCGAGGAGCTGATGGCCGCGCGCAAGGCGAATCGGGAACTGCTGCAGCGGACGGTCAGCACCGAGCTCGACAAGTCCCTCGGCCGCCTCGGGCTGGCCCGCGCCGAGGACATCGATCAGCTGCGCGACGAGGTGGCCCGGCTGCGCAGCGACGTCACCGAGCTGAAGGTGAGCAGCAAGTCGGCAACGCCCGCGGCCGCCAGGAAGACCACGGCCAAGAAGACCGCCACGAAGCAGACCACGGCGAAGCGGGCTGCGGCCAAGAAGACGGCGGCGAAGAAGACCCCAGCCAAGAAGACCCCGGCGAAGAAGACCACCGCCAAGAAGGCGACGGCCAAGAAGTCGACGGGAGCTGCATGACCGACAACGGATGGGACGGTCTGCCCGGCGCCGATCAGTACGACCTGGAGCCGTCGGCCGAGCAAGATCAACATCCCGACCCGGAGCAAGATCACGAGCCGACGTCGGCCGCCGTGCCGGAACCGCCGCGGACCGGTGAGCCGGCGGTCGATCAGGCCCTGGATGCGTTGCGTGGATTGGAATCCAGCCCGCTCGACGAGCAGCACGACCGGCTGGCTCGCGTACACGAGGAGCTGCACCGGGCGCTGAATGCCGAGCATTCCTCCGAGCAGGACGGCGCCTGATCAGCCGACTCGATGTCGAGCTCGCGACCCGGGGTCTGGCTCGTTCCCGCAGCCATGCCCGGGAGCTGATCGATCAGCGCCGGGTGCTGGTGAACGGGAATGCCGCAGTCAAGGCGGCACAGCAGGTGGCTGCCGATGATCGGCTGGAGCTCACCGGCTCCGATCCGTACGTGTCCCGGGCGGCGTACAAGCTGATCGGGGCGCTCGACGACCTCGACATCGCCGTCCCGGACAGGGTGCTGGATGCCGGGGCCTCGACCGGCGGCTTCACTCAGGTGCTGCTGGAACGCGGCAGCGCCGAGGTGATCGCGGTCGACGTCGGCCATGATCAACTGCATCCGCTGCTGCGGCAGGATCCCCGGGTGGCCGCTCACGAGGGACACAACCTGCGTGATCTTGATCTTGGTCTGCTCGACGGTCGGCCGGTGGACCTGGTGGTGGCCGACGTGTCGTTCATCTCGCTCACCCTGCTGCTGCCGCCGCTGACCTCGGTGCTGGCCGCCGACGGTCGGCTGCTGACCATGATCAAACCGCAGTTCGAGGTGGGACGGGACCGGCTCGGCAAAGGCGGAGTGGTGCGCACCGACGAGCTTCGTCGGGTTGGCGTCCAGGCCGTCGTCGATGCCGCTGCCGGACTCGGCTGGCATCCGCAGGCCGCGGCGGTCAGCAGGCTGCCCGGGCCGGCCGGCAACATCGAATACTTCGTCTGCTTCCAACTGAAGCCGCCGGTGGCCGGAATCGTGGATCGATTGTTCGATCAGAACGCCGTCCCCAGGTGACGGTCGGTCCGCCGAAGACGTCCGGGGCACGTCCTATGCTGTCACCCGTGCTGGGGCGAGCAGAGCGGGACAGTGACCATGCGATGTCGGCTGCCTCCGGGCGCACTCGCCGGGTTGCGGTGCTCACCCACACCGGACGGGACGAGGCGATCAAGGCCGCCAGCCGGTTGATCAACGGGTTGTCCGCTGCCGGCATCGTCTGCGTGCTTCCGTCCGCCGACATCGTTCACCTCGGGCTGTCGGCCAACGATCGGGCGATCGAGGTTCTGCCGGACGCCGACCCGATCATCGGGCTGGAAACGCCGGAGGTGCCACAGATCGAGTTGCTGGTGGTGCTCGGCGGCGATGGCACGATCCTGCGCGGCGCGGAGTGGGTGCTGGCCTCCGACGTGCCGTTGCTCGGCGTCAACCTGGGGCACGTCGGCTTCCTCGCCGAGGCCGAGTCCAGCGAGATCGACCTGATCGTGGAGACCGTGGTCAACCGCAGCTTCCGGGTGGAGGAGCGGTCCACCATCGACGTCAGGATCCTGTCGCCCACGGACCCGTCCGGCCATGAGCAGGTCGAGTGGACCTCGTTCGCGATCAACGAGGTGACGATCGAGAAGGCGGCCCGGGAGCGGATGCTCGATCTGATGGTCGAGATCGACGGCCGACCGCTGTCGCGCTGGTCCTGCGACGGTGTACTGGTGTCCACCCCGACCGGTTCCACCGCGTACGCCTTCTCGGCCGGCGGCCCGGTGATCTGGCCCGGCGTGGACGCGATGCAGGTGCTGCCGCTGAGTGCGCATGCGCTGTTCGCCCGGCCGATGGTGCTCAGTCCGAAGTCGCGGGTGCTGATCGAGATGCTGGACGGGATGGCCCCCGAGGCCGTGGTCTGGTGTGACGGCCGGCGTTCGACCGTGCTGAAGAAGGGCATGCGGGTCGAGGTCGTCCAGGGTCGGCACCGGCTGCGACTGGCCCGGTTGTCCGAGGCCCCGTTCACCGATCGGCTGGTGCACAAGTTCGGGCTGCGGGTCGAGGGCTGGCGAGCCGGCGCCGAGGCGAGGCGTCCAGCGGAGCGAGCATCTGATTCACCTCGAGCGGAGCGAGCATCTGAGTCACCTCGAGCGGAGCGAGCATCTTCAGATGGCGCCGAACGGGAGAGGGGCTGAAGCGATGCTGTCCGAGCTGCGGATCACCGATCTGGGTGTGATCAGCGAGGCCACCCTCGACCTCGATCCCGGACTCACCGTGGTGACCGGCGAAACCGGTGCCGGCAAGACCATGATCGTCAGCGGCATCGATCTGCTGCTCGGCGGCAAGGCCGATTCCGGTGCGGTCCGGGCCGGGGCTGACCGAGCCCGAGTCGAGGGCATCTTCCGCGTCGCTGATCCGGCGCTGGCCGGGGCGGTCACCGAGGCCGGCGGGCAGCTGGAGGACGACGAACTGCTGGTGGCTCGGCATCTCACCGCGGCCGGCCGCAGTCGGGCCTATCTGGGCGGAGCCCAGGTGCCGGCCACGCAGTGCGGTGAGATCACCGGTGAGCTGGTCACCGTGCACGGGCAGTCGGAGCAGATCCGACTCGGTCGTTCGGACCGGCAACGGGAAATCCTCGATCGATACGCCGGAGTCAAGCTGGCCAAGCTGCTGGCCGCGTACGGCCGGGACTATGCCGAACGACGCGCAGCGGCCGCCGAGCTGGACGAGTTGCGTCGCAGCGCCCAGCAGCGAGCGCGGGAGATCGACCTGCTCAAATTCGGCCTGGACGAGATCTCCGGGGTCGAGCCGCAGCCCGGCGAGGACCAGGCGCTCGGCGCCGAAGCGACCCGGCTGCAGGCCGCGGATGATCTTCGGCTGTCCGCAACCACGGCGATGGTGGCGATCACCGGCGACGAGGACGATCTGGCCGCAGACTCGGGCGCGCTGTCGGCGATCGGTCAGGCCCGCAAGTCGGCCGAGCAATTGGCCGGGATGGACCCCGATGCCGCCGAACTGGCTCAACGGGTGGCCGAGGTCAGCTATCTGCTGGCCGACGTGGCCGCTGATCTGAGTCGCTACCTGGACGGGCTGGAGTCAGAGCCGGGACGGCTGGAGCAGATCGCCGAACGTCGTTCCCAGCTGGCGGGGCTGACCCGGAAGTACGGCAGCAGCGTGGACGAGGTGCTGGCCTGGGGAGCCGACGCGGCCCGGCAGCTGAGTGAGCTGGAGACCGGCGACGACCGGATCAGCGAGCTGGAGGCTCGGCTCAGCGAACTGGACGGCCGGCTCGACGATCAGGCGACCAAGATCACCAAGCTGCGGCAGGCGGCGGCCAAGAAGTTGATCAAGCAGGTGCTGGCCGAATTGACCGCGTTGGCCATGCCGCACGCCCGGATGGAATTCGCGCTCAGCCCGATCGACTACGGCCCGTACGGTCGTGATCAGGTCGAGCTGTTGTTCAGCGCCAACCCCGGCACCGAGCCACGCAATCTGGCCCGGGTGGCTTCCGGCGGTGAGTTGTCCCGGGTCCGGCTGGCGCTGGAGGTGGTGTTGGCCGGCAACGGTGATGGCGGCACGTTCGTCTTCGACGAGGTCGACGCCGGTGTGGGTGGCAAGGTCGCGGTGGAGATCGGTCGACGGCTGGCCAACCTGGCCCGGCATTCCCAGGTCATCGTGGTCACCCATCTCGCCCAGGTGGCCGCCTTCGCCGATCGCCATTACGTGGTGGCCAAGTCCGACAACGGCCAGGTCACCACCAGTGGTGTGTCCCGGGTGATCGACGGCGCTCGTTCGGCCGAACTCGCCCGGATGATGGCCGGTCTGGACCAGACCGAGACCTCGATCGCCCATGCCGAGGAACTGTTGGCCGAGGCGGGGCAGGTCAGGGGCGCCGGGGCGTGACTGTGCGGGATCTCTTCTTGGGCGTCGACATCGGCAGTGGCAGCACCAAGGGCGTGCTGGCGACCGCAGCCGGCGAGATCGTCGGCACCGCCGTCCGGCAGCACAGCATGTCGTTGCCGCGGCCGGGCTGGGCCGAGTTCGATCCGGAGACGGTCTGGTGGGACGAGGTCGTCTCGATCTGCGCCGAACTGGTCGGCACCGCCGGAGCCGAATCCGTACGCGGTGTCTGCGTCAGCGGGGTCGGTCCCTGTTTGGTGCTCTGCGACGACGACCTGAAGCCGGTCCGGCCGGCGATCCTGTACGGGATCGACATGCGGGCCACCGCCGAGATCGACGAGCTGACCGAGCGGTACGGCGCCGAGGCGATCATCGAGCGCGGCGGCAAGGCGCTGTCCAGCCAGGCCGTCGGGCCGAAGATGCTGTGGGTGCAGCGCAACGAGCCACAGGTGTGGGAGCGGGCGACCGGCTGGTACAACTCCAACTCCTACATCGCGGCCCGGCTGACCGGCGAGTACGTGCTCGATCACCACACCGCCAGCCAGTGCGATCCGCTGTACGACATCAAGGCCGCCGACTGGTCGACCGACTGGGCCGCCGAGATCGCCGGCGGGCTGCCGCTGCCGCGACTGTGCTGGCCCGGCGAGCAGGTCGGCACGGTCACCGCTGCGGCCTCCGCCGCGACCGGTCTGCGGGTCGGGACCCCGGTGATGGCCGGCACCGTCGATGCCTGGGCCGAGGCCTTCAGCGCCGGTGTCCGGCATCCGGGCGACCTGATGCTGATGTACGGATCGACGATGTTCTTCGTCCAGGTGCTGCAACAACTGCGGGTGCATCCACTGCTCTGGACCACCTCCGGGGTCGAGCCCGGATCGATCACCCTGGCGGCGGGGATGGCGACCTCGGGCAGCATCACCGGCTGGCTGCGGGACCTGACCGGCGGCGTACCGTTCGAAACGCTGATGGCCGAGGCCGCCGAGGTCCCGCCGGGCTCCGACGGACTGTTGCTGCTGCCGTACTTCGCAGGCGAGCGGACGCCGATCTTCGACCCGGACGCCCGCGGTGTGGTGGCCGGCCTGACCCTGCGCCATCGTCGCGGCCACCTGATGCGCGCGGTCTACGAGGGCATCGCATTCGGCATCCGGCAGATCCTCGAATTCATCGAGGACGACACCGACCCGACCCGACGGCTGGTCGCCGTCGGCGGCGGCACCCAGGGCGGCCTGTGGACGCAGATCGTCAGCGACGTCTGCGACCGTCCGCAGCAGTTGCCGGAGTCGACCATCGGCGCCAGCTACGGCGATGCGCTGCTGGCCGCGATCGGCACCGGCGCCGTCGACTCCAGCACCGACTGGGCCACGGTGGAACGGGTGGTCGAGCCGGATCCGGGCACCCGCGAGGTCTACGACCAGCTCTACCGCGGCTACAGCGATCTCTATCCGGCGACCCGTCCGCAGATGCACCTGCTGGCCCAGGTGCAGCAGTCCCGTTTTGCCACCGAGTCCCAGCCTTCGTAGAAGATTCCCCGGAGCGCTCAGACCTCGAGCTGGTCGGGGTGCGGGAATTCGGGCCTCGCGGCGGTCGGTCGATCGAGGTAGAACCAGGCCGTGGAGGAGATGTCGTCGGTCAGCGGCTTGTACCGGCCGCCGGACATCCAACCGAGTGCCTGGATGTCGACCCGGAGTTCGCTCGTGAAGGTGATCGGGTCCGGCACGTGCCAGCGGTACATCCCGAAGCGTTGCTGACTGGCATAGAGCCCGTCGGGCGGGAGGATCTGCGGCAGCCCGAGGTAGGGCGTACTGAAGGCGGTGTAGCCCTGGCCGGGGACGTCGAAATTCCAGGCCCCGCCGAAGTAGTCCTCGGTGCCGGTGCCGGCAATCGTCGGGTACTCGTCGTCGCCGTCGAGGTAGAACTTGATCTCGCCCTCGCCCCACCAACCTGGTGAATTCACACCCCAGGCCAGGTAGGTGCCGACATAGTGCCCGCGGCCCTCGATCCGATCGAGGAGTGGGTGGGTCTGCTGGGCCGGCAGCGGATTGCTGCGGCGGTACTGAGCATGCAGATAGCCGGCGTCGGCGACATCGACGTCGATCTCGTAGGTGACCTGGAAGTACACGACCACGTCCCGGTCGGACAGGTTCTCCAGGGTCAGCCGGGCCGCGGAACGGAACGGCATCGGCCAGTACGAGTTGAAGCCGCCATTCGGATTGGCCGCGATCATCTGCGACGAGACCTGGGCGAAACGGCACCAGCCGTTGGCGAAGAAGTCGCCGACCGGCACCTCGATCGCGGGCTGGTCGGCGCCGTCCCAGTAGGCCCGGAACGCAAGCGTCCGCCAGTTGTCGACGTGGGTGGTCAGCCAGATGTGGGTGATCCGGCCGGGTCCGGTGATGTTGGCCAGGTCGAAGGTTTCGTGGGCTTTGATCTGGACCGACGGCGATACCTTCCAACCCCGGCCGAGGTCGCGTGCCGCGGCCGCGCCGGTGCCCTCGGTCGCCATCCCGCCGGACCCCTTGGCACCGGTGAAATTCTCCGGACTGATCGAACGGGTGGTGCTGGTTCGCAGCGTTGCGATGTCGCTCATCGAGCTGTGCTCCTCGGCAGGTCACGGTGGGTTCTGACAACAGCGACCGCTCACGCTATCGCGCCCGATCTCGGGCCCGGTCCGCGGTCGCCGCCCGATTGCAGGAGCCTATCGGCGCCACGCGAGGTGGCAGCCCGAGACCCTCGTGCAATTCATCGGCGAGACGGCGACGCTTGGCGCGGCCGGTTCCGTGACCTGTCCGGCGGGATCTCCGCCCAAACGCAACCTATGCATGCCCGTCGAGCGCCCCGGCGCGAGACCCGTACCGGAGCGCAGCGAAGGTGCGGCGGCGAGCCTCTTGTGGAGGCATCCACGCCGGGAGCGCGAGGGTCGCCCCTCGCAACGTGACCCACAGCACCCGGGCCGCGGCAGCGGCGCAGAACGGACGACCACTGATCGGATGGAATGATGGACCCCGATATGAAGGTCCCCTCTGTGCTGCGCCGTCGCTTGCAGTCTGCCGATTCCCGGGGAGTGGTGCGTCTGGACCGGCGCACCAAGAACCTGACCAAGCGACTGAAGCCCGGTGAGATCGCGGTGATCGACCACGCCGACCTGGACCGGGTGAGCGCGGAGGCACTGGTGGAGCGCGGGGCAGGCGCGGTGGTCAACATCGCAGCCTCGGTGACCGGTCGATATCCCAACTTCGGTCCGCAGATCCTGCTGGATGCCGGCATCCCGCTGATCGATCGGGCCGAACCCACCGACGGCAGCGCGACGGACCTGTTCGACGTGTTGGTCGAGGGCACCCGGGTCACGCTGAGTGGTGGCGAGATCCTGGACGACCAGGGCACCCCACTGGGCAAGGGCGAACTGCTCGATCAGCAGGCACTGGGTCGGCAACTGGCCGAGGCTCAGACCGGTTTGAGCGACCAGATCGTCGCGTTCACCGAAAACACCATGACCTACCTGCGGGAGGAGAAGGACCTGCTGCTGGAGGGCGTCGGTGTGCCCGAGGTGAAGACCACGTTCGAGGGTCGGCACGTGCTGATCGTGGTCCGCGGGTACGACTACCGCGAGGACCTGGTCGCGCTGCGGTCCTACATCTCGGAGAACCGCCCGCTGCTGATCGGCGTCGACGGCGGCGCCGATGCGCTGCTGGAGAACGGCTACGTGCCCGACATCATCCTCGGCGACATGGACTCCTGCAGTGACTCGGCGCTGAACTGCGGCGCCGAGTTGGTGGTGCACGCCTACCGGGACGGCCGGGCGCCGGGTCTTGAGCGGATCAAGCAGCTGGGCCTGGAGGCCGTCGTCTTTCCGGTGCTCGGCACCAGCGAGGACGCCGCGATGTTGTTGGCCGATTCCAAGGGCGCGCAGTTGATCGTCGCGGTCGGAACCCATGCCTCGCTGGTGGAGTTCTTGGACAAGGGCAGGTCGGGGATGGCGTCGACCTTCCTGACCCGGCTCCGGGTCGGTCCGAAGCTGGTCGACGCCAAGGGCGTGTCCCGGGTCTATCGCAGCGAGGTCAAGGGCTGGCACATCGTGCTGCTGGTGCTGTCGGCGCTGCTCGCCTTGGTCACCGCCATGGCGTTCACCGATTTCGGCCGTCAGGTCGGCGACTTGCTGCTGGCCCGCTGGAACGACGTCGTCTACTGGTTGAAGGAACTGTTCACTTGATCAACTTCCGCTACCACATCGTCTCGCTGATGGCGGTGTTCCTCGCGCTGGCTGTCGGCATCACCCTCGGGGTGACGCTGGTCAGCGGCGAGGCGAACAAGGGACTCGCCGCCCAGGCCGAGCAGGACCGCAAGCAGGTGCAGGTCTACCGCGAGCAGCTCAACCAGGTCAAGGAACTGGACAAGTACCGGGACGCCTACGCAGCACAGATCGGGGAGAAGATCACCCCGGGAATGCTGGCCGGCACATCGGTGGCTGTGATCAGCATGCCCAATGCGCCGGGGGCGACCGTCTCCGACATGCAGCAGGCGGTCAAGGACGCCGGCGGGACGGTCGCGTCCACCACCAGCGTCTCCGCCGATGTCTTCGACCCGAGCCAGAGTGATCAGGTACGGAGCGTGATCGAGCCGTACAGCAAGCAGTATTCGGCCGATGATTCGCTGCCGGCTCAGGTCGGGACACTGGTCGGGCAGGCGGTACTGTCCCAGCAG
>DATCVL010000319.1:0-4444 GCA_036566865.1 Microlunatus sp. | reverse complement strand
GGTGATCCCGCCGGTCGGATGGATCGGCTCGGCGAGCGAGCGGATGATCTTGCCATCGATGTCCGGCGGTGCGATGTCGGCCAAGTTCTCCGCCATCGTCTTGCCGGTCACCGTCAGGCAGTCGCCGTTGATCAAGCCGGCGTCCATCAGCGCCTTCATCACCACCGGTACGCCGCCGACCTTGTCCACGTCGTTCATCACGTACTGGCCGAACGGTTTCAGATCACCCAGATGCGGTACCCGCTTGGACACCCGGATGAAGTCGTCCAGGGAAAGATCAACTTCTGCTTCGTGCGCGATCGCCAGCAGATGCAGCACAGCGTTGGTCGATCCGCCGAACGCCATCACCACGGCGATCGCATTCTCGAACGCCTCCTTGGTCAGGATCTGCCGGGCGGTGATGCCTTGGCGCAGCATCTCCACCGCGGCCTGTCCGCTCTTGTGCGCAAAACCGTCCCGGCGCCGGTCGACCGCCGGCGGCGCGGCAGACCCGGGCAGTGACATGCCGAGCGCCTCCGCCGCACTGGCCATCGTGTTGGCGGTGTACATGCCGCCGCAGGCACCCTCGCCCGGACAGATCGCCCGTTCGATCTTGTCCACCTGCTCCCGGCTGATCAGTCCACGGACGCAGGCGCCGACCGCCTCGAAGGCGTCGATCAAGGTGACGTCCTTGCCGTCGACACTGCCCGGCATGATCGATCCGGCGTAGAGGAAGACCGAAGCAAGATCAAGACGGGCGGCCGCCATCAGCATGCCGGGCAGCGATTTGTCGCAGCCCGCCAGCAGCACCGAGCCGTCCAGTCGTTCGGCCTCCATCACGGTTTCCACCGAATCGGCGATGATCTCCCGGCTGACCAGCGAGTAGTGCATCCCGACGTGTCCCATCGAGATGCCGTCGGACACCGAGATGGTGCCGAACTCCAGCGGGTAACCGCCGGCCGCGTGCACGCCTTCCTTGACCGCCTTCGCCAACCGATCCAAGGACAGGTTGCAGGGGGTGATCTCGTTCCAGCTGGAGGCGACACCGATCTGCGGCTTGGCGAAGTCGTCGTCGGTCATCCCCACTGCGCGCAGCATGCCGCGGGAGGCCGTGGCCTCCAGACCGTCGGTGACCGTACGCGAGCGGGGCTTGATGTCGGGCTGATCGGTGGCTGCCATGACCCGTACGCTACCGCCGGGCCACCGAGCTTCGACAGACGCGGCGGCCCGCTGCGGACCGAACGCCGATCAGTGGCCGGTTCTGGCCACGTCGGTCGCGGTCACGGCCGGACGTCGGGACTGGCGGATCATCCGGATCGCCGAGCCGATCAGGATGGCCGTGATCATCATCGGGCCGAGGTTGGCGACGACCCGCTGCAGGGCGTCGTACTGACTCTCCGCGCCGGACGCGTACGGCAGCAGGGCCAGCGGCAGGCAGGCACTGATGTAGATCACCACGGCACCGCAGGAGTACGTCACCCACCGCGGCAACGGCACATGATCGGCACGGGCGCCGGGCCAGGGCCGGCGCCGGAACTGGTACACGACGGCGATGCCCAGCGGCAGGATCCAGACGAAGTGGTGGGTCCAGGACAACGGCGATGCCAGGTTGGTGCCCAGACCCACCAGCGCGATGGCCAGCACATGCGCACCCTGTCGCCACCAGTAGGCACCGACGACGGCGGCGAGCACCGCGACCACGATGGCGATCGCCAGACCGAGATAGGTGTTGCCCCTGGTCTCACCGAAGAACCGCAGCACCACTCCCAGCAAGGACTGGTTGCCCACGTACAGCGGTCCGGAGGTGTGGGTGTTGCCACCGGCCAGGCTCTTCAGATAGCTGATGGTCGCGTCCGGTTGGGCGATGGTGCCGATGATCGTCAGCACGGCGAAGGTGATCATGGCCGTGATCGCCGGTCGCTTCCTGCCCAAGATCAACAGCATCAGCACGAACAACGCCGGCGTGAGCTTGATCGCGGCCGCGATGCCGATCAACATCCCGGCCGGGATGATGCGCTTACGGCCTGGTGCGGCCGGCAACAAGTCGATGATCACCAACGCCATCAGGAAGGTGTTGATCTGCGCGTAGCCGATGGTGGTCCGGATCGGCTCCATGCCGATCACCAGTGCCGCCGACACCAGCGCCAACGGCAGACCTCGCGGCACCCCGCAGCGGATCATCACCACATTCTGGGCGATCACGATTCCGGCGATCCAGATCAGTTCCCAGAACAGGAAGGGTCCGATCGCCAGCGGCAACATGATGATCGCCGCTGCCGGTGGATAGATGAACCAGAGATGGAAATCCGGCGAGGTCCACTCCATGATGTTCTGACCGTGCAGCATCGCCCGGACCGCGTAGTAGTAGACCTGCAGATCCATCGTCGACGGCTTGTACGGCCAGAACTTGCCGCCGGCGATGATCACCGGCAGCAACACCAGCGAGACCAGATACGCCGGGACGAATTCCAACACCATCCGCCGGAATCGCTGCCCACGCGTCATTTCAGCGTCGACCGGCCGGGCAGCCGAGGTGGACGCCGTCTCGCCTGTCATCTCCGTCATCCGGTGATCTGTCGCCAGACGTCGTCCAGTTCGGCGTCGTCGGCAACGGGCTTGGCACCGAACAGCTGACGCAGTCCGGGATTGTCGTGGTAACGGGGAAGCAGATGGACGTGCAGGTGGAACACTTCCTGACCGGCCGTCGCTCCGGCCGAGGAGAACAGATTCAGCCCGTCCGCGCCGAGCCGTTCGACCAGCAGCCGGGAGACCCGATCGATCGCCGGTGTGATCTCGGCCAATGCCGGTGGGTCCCCGAGCACACTCGGCACGTGCCGCTTCGGCACCACCAAGGTGTGGCCACGATGGAACGGAGCCACGTCGAGGAAGGCGTAGGCGTGCTCGTCCTCGTCGATCTTCCGGCTGGGAATCTCACCGGCGATGATCTTGCAGAACAGGCAATTCGGATCGGTGCTCGCGGCCTCAGTCATGGATCACGTTCTCCAAAGGTTGCCCGGACGCGTACCGACGGAGCTGGGCGGCGATCAGCGCATCGGCGCGCGGATAGAAGGCGCTGCTGGCGCCACCGACATGAGGTGCGATCAGCACACCGGGGGTGGTCCACAACGGATGATCTCGCGGCAGTGGCTCCGGGTCGGTGACATCCATCGCCGCCGTGATCCGGCCGCTGGCCGTCTCGGCCAGCAGGGCATCGGTGTCGATCAATTTGCCTCGGCCGACGTTGACCACCTGGGCGCCGTCGGGCAACAACGCCAACGCCTGCTTGTCGATCATCTTCTCGGTCTGCGGCGTCAACGGGGTGATCAAGATCAACACGTCCGCGCTCGGCAACAGCTCGGGCAATTCGTCGATGGCGTGCACCGGAACCGGTTCGGTCCGGGCTCGGCGGGCGACCCGGGTGATCGAGGCGACCTCGAAGCCGGCCAGCCGGCGTTCGATCGCCTGGCCGATGTGCCCGTAGCCGATGATCAGCACCCGCTTGTCGGCCAGTGAGCTGCCCCACTGGAACTGCCAGGTGCCGGTGGTCTGATTGCGAGCGAAGACGTCGAGGTGGCGGCCCAGCGACAGCGACAGCGCGATCGCCATCTCGGCGGTGCTGGCGTCATGCAGCCCGGCCGCGTTGCAGAGGGTGGCGCCTTCGGGAACGTAGGGCTGGATGTGCTCGAACCCGGCGGTCAGGGTCTGCACCACCCGCAACTTCGGCAGGCTCGCCAACCGGCTCCAGGCGTCCTTGCCGGCACCCAGATACGGATCGACGTAGAACTCGACCTGATCGGCCGAGTCCGGCAGGTCGGCGCCGGTGAAGAGGTCCAGCTCGATGTTGTCCGGCAACTCTCCGAGCCGCTGGCGAGCCTCCTGCTCCGATTCGTACGGCACCCAAGCGCGCATTCGCGTCGTGCTCCCTTCCACCTTCGACCGGTCGATTCGACCCTGACAGCTAGCGGGCATCTTGCCACGGGCCCTGGTGGACCGAAATCCGACGAGCCGTCTGCAGCGGACCGCGGCTCAGCTCCGTACCGGGTGGCCCGCCTCGTTCAGAGCCTTCTTCACGTCGGCGATGCTGACCGTTCCGAAGTGGAACACGCTGGCCGCGAGGACGGCATCGGCACCGGCCTCGACCGCGGGCGGGAAGTCCTCCGCCCGGCCGGCTCCGCCGGATGCGATCAGCGGTACGTCGACCACCTCTCGGACCGCCCGGATCATCTCCAGGTCGAAGCCGCCGGTGGTGCCATCGGCGTCCATCGAGTTGAGCAGGATCTCCCCCACCCCGAGCTCGACACCGCGGCGGGCCCACTCGATGGCGTCCAGGTCGGCGGGCTTGCGACCGCCATGGGTGGTGACGCCGAAGCCGGACGGCTGCTCCGGCTCCCGGCGAGCATCCACCGACAGCACCAGCACCTGATTGCCGAAGCGGCGGGTGATCTCGCGGATCAGCTCGGGTCGG
>DATCVL010000318.1:0-14919 GCA_036566865.1 Microlunatus sp. | reverse complement strand
TCACGTCTTGTGGCCACAGTTAGAACTGTATGCCGGTTTCGCGGATGCCGCGATCGGGCCATGATGGTGTCGTGACCAGCAGATTGCGCGTGCCCGGATGGCTCGACCTGTTCATCGTGTCGCTGTTCGCGGTGATCATCCTGGCCACCGTGCTGCCGGTACGCGGCGCGACAGCCACGGTATTCGATCATCTGACCACCGCCGCAGTCTGCCTGCTCTTCTTCCTGCACGGTGCCAAGCTCTCTCCGCGGAGCGCGCTGGACAGTTTCACCCGGTGGCGCTTCCAGTTGCTGGTGCTCGGGTTCACCTTCGTGGTGTTCCCGCTGCTCGGGCTGGCGATGCACCCGTTGCACACCCTGCTCGGACCGGTCCTGTACGCCGGGGTGCTGTTCCTGTGCATCCTGCCGTCCACGGTGCAGTCCTCGATCGCGTTCACCTCGATCGCTCGCGGCAACGTCGGGCTGGCGGTGAGCTCGGCGTCGATCTCGAACGTGCTCGGTGTGGTGATCACGCCGGTGCTGGCGGCTCTGTTGCTGGGATCCCAAGCCACCATCACCACCAGTTCGGTGGTCGGCATCCTGCTGCAACTGCTGCTGCCGTTCGCGATCGGGCAGTTGCTGCATCGCCGGATCGGCGGCTGGCTGGGCCGGCACAAGCCGGTGATCAACATCGTCGATCGCGGCTCGGTGCTGTTGGTCGTCTACACCGCCTTCAGCGCCGGCGTGGTGGAGGGGCTCTGGCATGTGGTCGCGCCACCGAAGCTGGCGTTGATCATCATCCTCAGCATCGTCCTGCTCGCGGTGGTGCTGGCCTTGACCTTCGTGGTCGGACGGGTGGCGCGGATCCCACGCGTCGACCGGGTGGTGCTGGTCTTCTGCGGCTCCAAGAAGAGTCTGGCCAGCGGTCTGCCGATGGCGACCCTGCTGTTCCCGTCCAGCACGGTCGGCGTGATCGTCCTGCCGCTGATGATCTTCCACCTGATCCAGTTGATCGTCTGTGCCGTGCTGGCCCGGATCTGGGCGCGGCAGGCCGAGCCCGCCGATGCCCCGGGACTCGCGCGTGCCGCTCGCTGAAGGCCGGACCGGACCGCGTCACGGGGCCACAGTCGGGTAGTCCTCCCGGTCGGTGATCAAGGGCTCGGGGCTGATCACGGCCTCCGGGGCCCCGGCTCCGGCGTCCGGTGTGGCGAGGTGGGGCGTACCGACGCGGAGGAAGACGGCGATCAACAGCGCGACCGCGACCACCACCATCGCGTTGATCACGATTCCGGCGTGCAGACCGCCGAGCATCGCCTGCTGGGCCGACTGGCCGGCCGCTCGCAGCGACGCCGAATGTGCCGTGTAGACCGCGGACAAGATCGGGATGCCGAGCGTCAACCCGACCTGCTGTGCGGTCGTCAGCAGCCCGGTTGCCAAGCCCTGCTCATGATTCGGCAGACCGGAGGTCGCGGTCACCCCGTACGACACCACGGCCCACATGTGACCGCCGAAGGCGATCGTGCAGAAGATCAACACCAGCACGACGCCGGCCCGGTGACCGCTGATCATGATCATGGTCGCCGTGGTCACACCCTGCAGCAACAGACCGCCGATCAGCACGTTGCGGGCGGTGAAGCGGTTGATCAGCCGCGATGCGACCACGCCCGCGCTGGCGGCGCCGAGTCCGGTGACCCCGAAGACCAGGCCGGCGGAGAAGGGGGACAGGCCGATGACTTGCTGCAGGTAGAGGGTCAGCAGGAAGGTGAGCGAACTCGCCATCGCGAAGGTCGTGATCCCTCCGAGGTTGCCCCAGGCGACCGTACGGCGACGCAGGACCTGCAAGGACACCAACGGTTGCCGGCTCCTGTTCTCGACCGCCACGAAGGCGGCGAACAGGGTGATCGTCAGCAGCAGACCGATCAGCACGTCGGGCCGGTTCCAGCCGGATTGCGCGGCCGTCGAGACCGAGTAGATCAGCGCCAGCAACCCGCCGGTGACGGTCGCGGCACCGGGCAGGTCGAGTCGGGGAGCGTGCTCCGGACGGCTCTCGGTGAGCAGGCGCGGCGCCGCAATCAGCACCGGTACGGCCATGATCACATTCAGCGCCATGGTGGAGCGCCAGCCGAACGCTGAGGTCAGGATGCCGCCGAGCAGCATGCCCAGGGTGAAGCCGAGGGACAAGATCATTCCGGAGATGCCGAGCGCGCGATCGCGGGCAGGGCCTTCGGCAAAGCTGGTGGTCAGCAGGGCCATCGCGGTCGGGATGGTGATCGCGGCGCCGAGTCCCTGTACCGCGCGGGCGGCGAAGAACATCGCCGGTCCGATCGCCAGCGTTGCTGCCAGCGACGCCGCCGCGAAGATCGTCAGCCCGATCAAGAACATCCGCCGCCGACCGACCAGGTCGCCGAGACGACCGGCCAGCAGCAGGAAGCCGCCGGACGGCAGCGCGAAGGCGGTGATACCCCACTGCAGGCTTGCGTCGGACAGGCCGAAGTCTGCGCCCAAGCTGGGCAGGGCGATGTTGAGGATGGAGAAGTCGATCGAGATCGAGAACTGGGCGGCACAGAGCAAGATCAGGATCAGCCGGCTGCGGCCGGCCAACGTCTGGGTGGGACTGCGGAGAAGATCGGACATGCTTTCAGCCTCTGATAACCACCGGGCGGGATCAGAGAGTCTGTTTATGCTGGTGCCGTGACCACCACCGTCCGCAGTGAGATCAGCGAATTCCTGAGGACCCGTCGCGGCCAGGTGTCGCCCGAGGATGTCGGCCTGCCGGCCGGTTCGCGACGGCGTACCGCCGGGCTGCGTCGGGAAGAGGTCGCCGTGCTCGCCGGGGTCGGCACGTCCTGGTATCAGTGGCTGGAGCAGGGACGTGACATCACGGTGTCCGGACAGGTTCTCGACGCGGTGTCACGGGTGCTCCGATTGGGCGACGACGAACGTCGGCATCTGTATGTGCTGGCCGGTCTCAATCCGCCGTTGCCGACCACGCCGGCCGAGCTGACCGTCGGCGCCGACGTGATGCGGCTGTTGGACGGCTGGATGCCCAGCCCGGCGCATGTGGTGGACCAGTACTGGAATTTCGTGGCCGCCAACGACGCGGCGCAGGTGACCTTCGGGTATCAGAAGGAGTTCAGCGGCAACTGCATGATCGACTTCTTCTGCACCGATCAGTACCGCGGCAAGCTGGCCACCTGGGAGAAGACGGCCCCGGTCGTGGTCGCCAACTATCGGTACGAACTGTCTCGGCACGGGCAGGACGACGGCTACCGGGCGGTGATCGACGAGCTGTCCCGCCGGAGCCCCGAATTCGTCGAGTTGTGGGCCCGGCAGGAGGTGGTCGCACCGACCGCGACGCTGAAGACGTTCAATCACCCAGCGGCCGGCGAGCTGCTGATGGAGAGCCGGCAGTTGCATCTGCCCGAGCGCTCCGACCTGACGCTGGTGTTGCACACGCCGAAGCCCGGCACCGGCACGGCGGAACGGATCGGGGAACTCGTCGCCCAACAGCGCCGGGAGCCGCTCCACCTGGCCGCCAGCGCCTGAACCGCGGTGTCGTCGCTGCGGGTGTTGATCACCGGCCTGTCCGGCGTCGGCAAGTCGACGGTGATCATCGAGCTGCAGCGGCTCGGGTATCGCGCAGTTGATCTTGATTACGCCGGCTGTTCGCGTTTCGACGAGACCAACGACTGGGTCTGGGATCTCGGGCGGGTCGCGGCAGTGCTGGATGCGGATGACGAGTTGATCTTCGTCAGCGGTTCGGCCAGCAACATGGGCGCGCTCCGGTCCCGTTTCTCCCGGGTGGTGTTGTTGAGTGCTCCGGTTGAGACGATGCGCGAACGGCTGCTGTCCCGTACCAACAACCGGTACGGCAAGGACGCAGAGGAGCTCGCCGAATCCCTGCAGTACAAGGAAACCGTCGAACCCCTGCTGCGTCGTACAGCGACCATCGAGATCGACACCCGGCGTCCGGTCGCGGAAGTGCTGGACGCCGTCCTTGATCACGTCCGGAGCACCGCGGACGAGCGTCGTCAGGACCGGGGTTGAGGGCTGCTGCTGATCACAGCAAGATCGCGATGCTGCCAGGTCACGGTGGGCCGCAGACCGGCGCTCGAGAGCCAGTCCAGTTGGTCCTGCAGCGTGCTGGGTGTGTCCTCGACGCCGTCGATCGGCGTGACCACATCGGCAGGGTCCTCGGGGATGATCAGGTCAGCCAGCACGAATCGGCCACCGGGCCGCACGATGTCGGCCACCCGAGCGAAGAGGTCGGCCTTGCCCGGGCCGTCCAGATGATGCACCGCAAGCATCGAGATCACCAGATCGTACGGACCATCGGGCAACCGATCCTCCAGCCGCTGCTCGATCAGCGTGCACCGGCCGGCGTCCAGCGAGTTCGCGGCTGCGGTCAGCATCGCCGGGTTGGCATCGATTCCCACCAGCGAGGCATCGGGCAGCGCTGTCAGCACTCGGGCCGCGCTCAGACCACTCCCGATACCCAGGTCCAAGATCAACTTCACCGACTCCCGATCGGCCGCCGTTGCCACCAGTTGATCTTGCAGCCGGAGGTAGTCGGGCACCTCCTCGGCCATCAGCTCGAGGTACGTCGTCGGGTCCCAGGCGTATTCGGACATGCCGCAGTTTCACATGCGGCCGAGCCTCGATCGAGGAATTGTGCGATCGACGAAGCCGGGCGTGTCCTGCCGGGAGGATCTCATCGGCGGATGCGCGGGCCGGGTGCCGACGTTCGACAGCCGGCTGCCGGGCGACTCAGCCGGTGACCATCAGCCCGAGTTGGGCGATGGTCGCACCGCCGACGTAGATGCCGATGAAGACGAAGATCGCGGTGATCGCCACCTTCCACGAGGTCTTGCTCAGGTCGGCCAGTCGATCGACGACGGAGATGCCCGCGAACGCCAGGATCGGGGTGGTCAACGAGAGGAAGTCGACCGAGCCGATCGCATTCACGAAGCCGTTCCAGCTCAGGCAACCGACCAGCGACACCAAGGACACCCAACCCAACACCGGGAAGGTCTTCAGGACCGGGATTCGGCTCAGCTTCATCGCGTCGCCCAGGGCGATGCCGATCAGCGAGAAGAGCCACAACGTCGCCAGCCCACCGAAGGTCAGCGCGCTGATCGGCGCCGCCTCGTGGCCGGTCCACAGCTTGACCTGCTGGGTGAACAGGATCAGCGCGACCGACAGCAGCAGGACGGCGGTCAGCAGTAGGTAGCGGCGCGGGCTGAAGAGCCCTCGGGCCGTGGTGGGCTCGGCCGTGTCCGAGACCGATGCGGGGGAGCTGGTTGTGGTGGAGGCTGCGGTGGCCACCGAGCTCTCGGTCGCTTGGTTCGTCACAGGTGGTCCTTCCCGCGCATGTACAGGTTGTAGAGGAATTTCTGCAGGGGCGCAGCCAGGAAGACCATCACGTACGTTCCGACGAAACTGGTCAGCAGCTGACTGGCTGCGGCGTAGGACAGCACCAGATCGCTCTGCTGCGGTTCGTGGGCGGCCAACGTGGAGGAGGCGGCCGTCATCATCGAGGCCGAGCCCATCCCGGAGGCGATCGCGAGTGCCCGGACGTCGTAGCCGACTTGCAGCAGCAGTGGCGCGAAGAAGCTGAAGAACAGCGCGCCGAAGAGGGTGCCGATCAGATACATCGACAGGATGCCCCGACCGGGCTCCGAATCCAGACCGTACTTCTCCGATATATAAGCAAGTTCGCCCTCTCGGCCCAGTCCGAGCGTCGAACCGATGGCGCGCCTCCGCAGGCCGAGCATGAGGGCGATCGGCAAGCCGATGATCACCGTGCCCAGGTTGCCGAGCTCATGCACCAGGAACACCCAGCCGATGCCGAGGATCTCCTTGATCTTGGGGGCGACCTCGGCACCGTAGTAGGCCATCAGCGGCAACATGATGATGATCAAGTACTTCGATGCGAAACCCACGTTGGCCTTCGCGTAGATCCTCTTCAGGATCGACTTCCGCCACAGTGGGACGCCGGCGAGCATGGCCAGCAGGACCGCGAACACCAAGGGCAGCAGGGTCAACGACACGGTCGAGCTGATCTTCAACTGCTGGATCCCGATCGTCTCCGCGATCACGATGATCACCAGGACGAATGCGATCATGGCGATGAAGTCGACGACCCTGCGGCGGCGTTGTTGATCACTGCCGGCTGCGGCTGTTTCGGTTGTGACATGGGAACTCATGAGACCACCCGTTGGGACGATTCACCGGTGAAGGACGCGATCAGCTCGCGATACTGCGCGAACGAGCGGCGGCGCGGCTCGGCCGGCAGATGATCAGCCAGCCGCTCCAAGGCGGCGTGCAGCAGTTTGGGTACCGACACCAGGACCGTCTGACGGTCGACCAGCCGGAAGTCGCGGCCGTGGATGGTGCCGGCGAAACCGCCGTAGGAGAGCTGAACCGTCGGGATCAGGTAGGACAGATCGCCGGCATCGCCGGCGGCTGCGATCGCGCCGCGGTCGTCGATCAGATCGGTGATCTCGTCAGTGACCTCGAACGCCTCGGCGAAGGCGCGATTGATCTGTCGATCTTGAAAGAAGGGCAGATACCCCATCTCAGTACGGATCTCCGCCGATCCGCCCAATGCGTGCGCCGAGCCCTCCGCCGCTTGATCGATCCGGCCGGCGACCTCGTGCAGGTAATCAAGATCAATACTGCGCAGGTCGGTGCCGACCCTCACCTCGTGCGGGACGACGTTGGTGGTCATCGAGGTCTGGCCGATCACCGGATTCATCCGGACGCACGCATCCTCACGTAACTGTTGGCGGGCCAGCCCCAGTGCGGTGGTGAAGAGCGTTGCCATCGAGTACGCGTTGTTGCCGGAGAACGGATCGAAGCCGGCATGACTGGCCCGACCGTGGAAGGTGACGTACTTGTAGAGGAAGCCGGCAAGATCGCAATTGATCTCCACGGTCGGCCGCTCGAACTCCTCTCCGATCGCGTGCAGGCAGATGGCCGCGTCGATGTCGTCGAAGACGCCCAGCTGCATCGCCTCCGGTTTACCGCCGAACCAGGAGATCACCCCGTCCGCCCGCAGCCGTGCCCGATGATCAAGATCGACGAACTCCTCGGCCGGCACGAACACGAAGCTCAGGTCGTAGCCGAAGTCGGGCAGTTGATCGGCGGCCATCAGCTCGGCGAACACCGCCAGCGCGATCGCCACCTGGGTGTGGTGCCCACAGGCATGCACCGCTCCGGTGGCCGGATCGGCGTCCGGGTGGGCAGGGGAGATGACCGCATCCAGCTCGGCAACAACGGCGACCCGATGGCGCTTCGGACCCGCCACCGGCGGCAGGTCGACCCGCAGACCGGTGATCGCGAACGGCGTCACCGTGGCCCGGTCGGAGCCGTGCCGCTGGACGAACTCGGCGACCCTGGCGCTGGTGTAGTGCTCGGCATAGCCGAGCTCGGGATGCGCCCAGAGGTCGTCGACGAGCCCGTCGAGCTCCTCGAAATGATCTTGGTACGGCATGGTCCTCCTGGTCGTTGGTGAACGCCGCCGTTGGCGATCCGATCGGCCCCGAGTCCCGGTGATCGGGGCCTGTCTGCGGGCATCCGGACGCAGCCCGGCAGGCGCACCAGCGCAGAGAACTCCCGTTGATCGGGCCGGTGTGCCCGCAGTGGTCGGAGAAGTCCCGATGGCTGGCGACGCCGATCGGTGGCGTCCAGGTTGTGATCATCGCCGAGCCGTGATCGACCGCTCGGCAGCCGAACGGGAAAGGGCTTCTGGCCAGGCACGTGTTCGGCGCCCCCGGTAGGATTCGAACCTACGCTCCCGCCTCCGGAGGGCGGTGCTCTATCCCCTGAGCTACGGGGGCCAAACCCGGTTCGATCAGCCGGCCAAAGCCGGTCGTCGAGCCGGAGAGAAACATACCAGGGTCGACGCCGCGGTTACGAATCGGTTCGGCGATCTTGTTCCGGCGCGCCGAATCGGGCCAGCAGATGCCAGACCCGTTTGATCGCCTGCGGATCGTGTGCGCCGGAGTTTGCCGCCTCCCCGATGATCTTGGGATCGAGTACGCCGCCGGTCGCGATCGCGGTCCCGAGCCGGACGAACTCCGGCCCGCGATAGTCCGGATGGCGACGCAATTCCTCCACCGACAAGCGAAACCCCGGATGCCAGTCGATCGGGCAGCCGAGCCGGCGAGCGGCAACCTCCACCGGACCGCCGCGATAGCTCGGATCCAGGACCAGCGCCTCGACGTCGTGGTCGATCCGGACCGGGCCGTGCACCTGTGCCTCGATGTAGTCGTCCAGCAGATCGTGATCGGTGGCGCTCGCCTCGTCGATCAGCCCCATCCGCCCGGCCACGCCGAAGCTGCGCGGCTCGAAGGTGCTGTCGGGAAAGCAGAAGGTCGTCCGATCCAGCGTCTCGGCCGTCAGCCGAAGATGGGCCGAGCCGAAGCGATGAGCTCCGCCGACAGTGCGCCGGCGAAAGTTCAGTGCTCCGTAGACCGGTCGATTCGCCGGGTCGGCGTCGTCGTACGCGCCGGCAAAGATCCGCTGCTCCCAACGCCACCGATCTCCGCCGGGGTACGCGGTCAGTCCACCGTTACTGGTTCCGGTGACGAACTGGGACAGATAGCGCCGATCGGCCAGCAGCCGATCGAGCAGGGGACGTCGGCCGGCGATGCGGTCGGGATGGAAGTTCAGCGTCACCCGGAGCGAACGATCGACCGGGGGGCCGCAGGACAGGGCGGCGACATGGGCGAGCGCCCGTGCCGCGGCGTCGGTCGGTCCGAAGATCACGGCTCATTCTGGTTCGCCGGCGGCCCGGTCGCGAATCGGATTCCCTGGCCACGCCCATGGTTGACACAACGTGTACGAGATCGTATATCATCGCGGCGCCTGGTGTTCGCCGTCTGCGGGCGAACCGCCGACCGGTATCAACGGCCTGACGAAGGAGTCAGCGATGACCACTGCGCAGGAACAGACCACCGCCGCCGAACGCAGCAAGGTCGTTGCAGCCACCATCGTCGGCACCACCATCGAGTGGTACGACTTCTTCATCTACGCCTTCGCGGCCAACCTCGTCTTCGCGCCGATGTTCTTCGCGCCGGCCGGCGACGGGGTCGCGATGATCTTGTCGCTGTTGACCATCGGCCTGTCGTTCCTGTTCCGGCCGCTGGGCGCCTTCCTCGCTGGTCACTTCGGCGATCGGATCGGCCGACGCCCGATGCTGGTGCTGACGCTGCTGCTGATGGGCATCTCCACCACCCTCGTCGGCGTGCTGCCGACCTATCAGACCGCCGGGGTGTTCGCGCCGCTGGCGTTGATCTTTCTGCGGATCCTGCAGGGCGTCTCGGCCGGCGGGGAGTGGGGCGGCGCCGTACTGATGTCCGTCGAGCACGCACCGGTCGGCCGTCGGGCACGGTACGGAGTCTTTCCTCAGCTCGGCGTCCCGCTCGGCATGATCCTCGCCTCCGGCGTGCTGGCGGCGATGCGCGCCATCGCACCGGGAGACGCTTTCATCGCCTGGGGCTGGCGGGTGCCGTTCGTTTTGTCGATCGTGCTGATCGTGGTCGGCTATCTGGTCCGCCGCAGCGTGCAGGAGTCACCCGTCTTCCGCGAGATCGCCCGGGCGCGCGAGCAGCAGAACGCACCGGTCAAGGAGGTGTTCCGCCGCTACTGGCTGCTGGTGCTGTTGTCCGCGCTGCTGTTCGCCGGCAACAACGCCAACGGCTACATGACCACCGGCGGCTTCATCCAGGGCCTGGCCTCGCGGCCACCGGACGAAGGCGGCTACGGCTTCAACCCGGTCGGGGTCCAGATCGCCATCGTCGGAGCGGCCGCGGTGTGGTTCGCCTCGACCCTGGCCTCGGGCCGGCTGGCCGACCGTTTCGGCCGCAAGGTCACGTTCATGATCGGCTGGGTGCTGCTCGGGCTGGCGGTGATTCCGCTGTTCCCGCTGGTGCACCTCGGGGTCGGCGGCGTCTTCCTCGGTGCCGGCTTGATGGGGATCGGACTCGGGCTCACCTACGGCCCGCAGTCGGTCTGGTACGCCGAGACCTTCCCGGCCTCGGTGCGCTTCTCCGGTGTCTCGATCAGCTACGCGATCGGCGCGGTGTTGGGCGGCGCCTTCGCCCCGACCATCGCGCAGGCGTTGCTGCAGCAGTTCGGCACGACCTGGGCGATCGTGCCGTACCTGTTGTTCATGGTGGTGATCGCCGCGGTGGCGACCGCGCTGCTGAAGGAACGCCGCGACATCCCGCTCAGTATCGAGTTCGAACGCAGGGGCAACTGGCAGGACTGGAAGACGGGAGATCCGGTCGAACTGCCGAACTCGCGGTAGGCGAAATAGGCTCGACCTGTCGCAGTGTCCGGCCCCACCCGGCTGGTCGGTGACATCACAGAGGAGTGGTCGTGCAGTTCCATCATCACGGTTACGTGTCCGGCGACCCGCGGCTGCTGCCGGCCGCCGGTGTCGGCCTCGATCGGCCGGACGGGCTGCCCGACCTCGTGGACGTGCTGATCGTGGGCAGCGGGCCGGCCGGGATGATCGCGGCCGCTCAGCTGGCGCAGTTCCCGCACATCGTCACTCGGCTGGTCGAGCGCCGGGCCGGCCGACTGGAGATCGGACAGGCGGACGGGATCCAGGCTCGCAGTGTGGAGACCTTCCAGGCGTTCGGCTTTGCCCAGCGGATCACCGAGGAGGCCTATCGGATCACCGAGATGGCCTTCTGGAAGCCCGATCCACAGCATCCGGAGAACATCATCCGGACGGCGCTGACGCCGGATGATCCGACCGGAGTCAGCGAGTTTCCGCATCTGATCGTCAACCAGGCCCGGGTGCTGGACTACTTCGCCGAGTCGGCTCGCCTCGGTCCCGGCCGGTTGGAGCCGGACTACGGTTACGAGTTCCTCACCCTCGACGTGGCCGAGGACGGCGATCACCCGGTCACCGTGACCCTGCGGCACACCAGCGGTGATCGGGAACCGAGCACACGGACCGTCAAGGCCAAGTACGTGATCGGTTGCGACGGTGCCCGCAGCCCGGTGCGGGAGGCGATCGGCCGCGAACTGGTCGGCGAC
Organism: Microlunatus sp.; assembly: GCA_036566865.1. Taxonomy (GTDB): domain Bacteria; phylum Actinomycetota; class Actinomycetes; order Propionibacteriales; family Propionibacteriaceae; genus Microlunatus. The sequence continues at coordinate 3,886 of DATCVL010000318.1, read as the reverse complement.
CGCGCCAATCACGCCTGGGGGGTGATGGACGTACTGGCCGAGACCGACTTCCCCGACATCCGGACCAAGTGCGCGATCCAGTCCCATGACGGCGGCAGCATCCTGTTGATCCCCCGCGAGGGCAACTTCCTCTTCCGGATGTACGTGGATCTCGGCGAGGTGGACGATCGTGATCATGGTGCAGTGCGGGACACCACCCAGCAGGAGGTCGAGGCGCGCGCCAACAAGATCCTGCATCCGTACACGCTGACGGTGAAGAAGGTGTGCTGGCGCAGCGTGTACGAGGTCGGCCACCGGCTGACCGACAAATTCGACGACGTACCGGCAGAGCAGCTCGGGCAGCGAACGCCGCGGGTGTTTATCACCGGCGACGCCTGCCACACCCACAGCGCAAAGGCCGGCCAGGGCATGAACGTGTCCATCCAGGACGGCTGGAACATCGCCTGGAAGCTCGGCCACGTCCTGGACGGCCGTGCATCCGAGTCGTTGCTGGACACCTACTCGGCGGAGCGGCAGGTGATCGCCCAGAACTTGATCGACTTCGACCGGACCTGGTCGGCGATGATGGCCGCGAAGCCGGAGGAGCTGGGGGATCCGACCGCGCTGGAGGACTTCTACGTGCGCACCGCCGAATTCCCCGCCGGACTGATGACGCAGTACCAGCCGTCCATGATCACCGGCGGCGATCGTCACCAGGCGCTGGCCGCTGGATTCCCACTGGGCAAGCGATTCAAGTCACCGCGGGTGGTCCGGGTCTGCGACGGCAACCCGGTCCACCTCGGCCATCACCACCGCGCCGACGGGCGTTGGCGGATCTACGTCTTCGCCGATCGGCCGGCGCCGGGCGCGCCCTCGCGGGCGACCGACTTCGCCGACTGGATCGTCGATTCGGCGGACTTGCCGGTGGTCGCCTACACCCCGGCCGACGGTGACGTCGATGCCTGGTTCGACGTCAAGGTGATCTACCAGCAGCCGCATGCCGAGGTCGATCTCACCTCGGTGCCCACGGCGTACCTGCCGAAGGTCGGGCCTTATTCCTTGATCGACTACGAGAAGGTCTACAGCGCGGAGGCGATCGAACCGGAGGGCGATGTGTTCGAGGCGCGTGGCATCGACCGGGACGGGGTGCTGGTCGTGGTCCGTCCCGACCAGTACGTCGCCGCCGTGCTGCCGCTGGGCGCGGCCGCGGAGCTGAGCGGGTTCTTCGCCGGCGTCATGCCCACTGATCGGCCCCGGCGCTGACCGGAGCCAGTGATCCGAGCTCGGTGATCGCGCTGTGAGAGCTCCTTGGGCGAGGTGGTCGTGATCTGGCAGAGTTTGCGCCATGTCGCACACCCATGTCGCCGGCTCGATCCACGCCGACGCCGCGTCCGCCGCCCCGCACTGGTTGCAGGTGCCGGACGATGTGAACGCCCTGCTGCCGCAGCTGTGGAGCCGCAATGTCGGCAAGAACGACACGGGTGAGCTGACGATCTCCGGTCTGACCGCCTCCGAGATCGCCGATCAGATTGGCACCGCGGCCTATGTGCTGGACGAAGATGATCTTCGTTCCCGGGCCCGCGAGTTCGCGACCGCCTTCTCCGGCTGGGGTGTCTACTACGCCGGCAAATCGCTGCTCTGCAAGGCCGTCGCGCGCTGGGTCACCGAGGAGGGTCTCGGCTTGGACGTGTGCACCGGCGGTGAACTGGCGGTGGCCTTGGCCGCCGGTGTCGATCCGGCCCGGATCGGTCTGCACGGCAACAACAAGAGCGACGACGAGATCACCAGCGCGCTGGAGGTCGGAGTGGGCCGGATCATCGTCGACTCCGACGACGAGATCACTCGGCTGATCAAGATCAGCGAGGACCTCGACGTCCAGCCCCGGTTGATGGTCCGGGTCACCACCGGGGTCGAAGCGCACACCCACGAATACATCTCCACCGCCCATGAGGATCAGAAGTTCGGCTTCTCCATCGCCGGTGGTCAGGCAGCCGCAGCGCTGCGGCGGATCCATGATCATCAACGCCTGCAGCTGGTCGGTATCCACTCCCACATCGGCTCGCAGATCTTCGATGCCGACGGCTTCGAGGTCGCTGCCCGGCGCACGCTGCGGCTGCACGCCGCCTTCGCCGAGGAGACCGGAGTCGAGCTGCCGGAACTTGATCTTGGTGGCGGCTTCGGGATCGCGTACACCAGTCAGGACACGCCGGCCACCGCACAGGAGTTGGCTGATGCGCTGAACAGGATCGTGATCGCGGAGTGCAGCAGCCTCGGCGTCCAGGTGCCGCACCTGTCGATCGAGCCCGGACGGTCGATCAGCGGGCCGGCCGCATTCGCCCTGTACCGGGTCGGCACCGTCAAGCAGGTGCTGCTGGACGGTGGCGCCTCCCGGTTGTACGTCGCCGTCGACGGCGGGATGAGTGACAACATCAGGACCGCCCTGTACGCCGCCGAGTACTCCGCGACTCTCGCGTCCCGCCGCTCCGAGGCATCCCCGGCCCTGGCCCGGGTGGTCGGCAAGCACTGCGAGGGCGGCGACATCCTGGTCCGGGACGAATTCCTGCCGTCCGACATCAAGCCCGGTGACCTGATCGCGGTGCCGGGCGCCGGGGCGTACAGCCAGTCGATGGCCAGCAACTACAACCACGTACCGCGGCCGCCGATGATCTCGGTCAAGGACGGCAAGATCAGCACGCTGATCCGGCGGGAGACGATCGACGACCTGCTCGCCCGCGACGTCGGCTGAGGACACGCGATGACGCCGACGCCCGAGCCGACCGGACAGCCGCCGCATCGCTACACCGCCGAGCTCGCCGCCCGGATCGAGCTCGACTGGCAGGACCGCTGGGAGGCGGCCGGCACCTTCCGGGCACCCAATCCGGCCGGGCCCTGGGCGGATCCGGACGGCGTCGCGCAATTCGGAGATCGACACCTGCTGGTGTTGGACATGTTCCCGTACCCCAGTGGCGCGGGGTTGCACGTGGGACATCCGCTCGGCTACATCGCCACCGACGTTTTCGCCCGCTACCACCGGATGCTCGGCAGCAATGTGCTGCACTGCCTGGGCTACGACGCGTTCGGCCTACCGGCCGAGCAGTTCGCGGTGCAGACCGGCCAGCATCCGCGGGTCACCACCGAGCAGAACATGGCCGTGATGCGGCGCCAACTGCGGCGGCTCGGCCTCGGCCACGACGACCGGCGGAGCCTGGCCACCATCGATCCGGGCTACTACCGCTGGACCCAATGGATCTTCATCCAGATCTGGAATTCCTGGTACGACGCTACGGCCGTCCGCCCGGACGGCGGGATCGGCCGGGCCCGTCCGATCGCCGACCTGATCGATCAGTTCGCCGCCGGAGAGCGGGCGCTGCCGACCGGCTGCACCGATCGCGACTGGGCCGAGCTGAGCCGTGCTGAACAGGCCGCGGTCCTCAACGACTACCGCCTTGCCTACACCTCGGCGGCACCGGTGAACTGGGCGCCCGGGTTGGGCACGGTGTTGTCCAACGAGGAGGTCACCAACGACGGCCGCTCCGAACGCGGCAACTTCCCGGTGTTCAAGACGAGTCTGCGGCAGTGGATGATGCGGATCACCTGCTACGCCGACCGGCTGGCCGATGACCTGGACCGGGTCGACTGGCCCGAGCAGGTCAAGCTCATGCAGCGGAACTGGATCGGCCGCAGCCCCGGCGCGCGAATCCGATTCCGGATCGACCGATCGGACGACCATTCGGCCGGCGCCGCCGACGACGGGCCCCCGATCGAGGTGTTCAGCACCCGCCCGGAGACCATCTTCGGCGCGAGCTTCCTGGTGCTGGCACCGGAACACCCGTTGGTCGACGCCCTGATCACCCGCGCCTGGCCCGAGGACGTCAACCCGGTCTGGACCGGCAGTGCGTCCACACCG
>DATCVL010000317.1:0-9460 GCA_036566865.1 Microlunatus sp. | reverse complement strand
AGGCCCAGGAGTCGCGTTCGTTTTCCAGCCGGAGCCGGGTTCCGACCAACCCGGGTCTGCGCTCGGCACCCCGGAGTCGAGCTTCGCGCACACCCACCTCGGGCTGCGGGCGTTTTCCCACCGGAGTGGAGTTCGTGCACTGCACGGCCCAGGGGCTGCGTTCGTTTTCCGACTGGAGTCGAGTTCGTGCAACGCCCGGCCCAGGGGCTGCGTTCGTTTTCCGACCGGAGTCGAGTTCGTGCAACGCCCGGCCCGCAGGCACGGTCGTTTTCCGACCGGAGTCGAGTTCGTACCGCGGCTCACCCCGCAGGCACGATCGTTTTCCAGCCGGAATCGAGTTTCGCGTCCGCCGACACCGAGGCCGATCCCGTACCCGAGACCTCCATCTCGGGCGAGCCGAATATTTTCGAACACTTGTCCGATATTGGTGTTAGCCTGGCGACATGAGCACGATGACGATGCGTACGACGCGAGGGGCGATCCGCCGCGGGTCGGCTCACCGGGAGCCGACCGCGGCAGCACCCGGCCAGGCGGGCAACTGCGAGTCCGCTCTGCAGGACTCCCTGCTCGACCTGGTCGACGAGATCGAGCTCGGCCCGCTGGCCGGGAAGGTGCAGCGGCGCACCCTGACCCGGGGCGCCTGGGTCGACCTGCGACCGGGCTGGCTGCAGGGTGCGGACGCGATGATGCGCGAGCTTCTGCACAGCGTGCCCTGGCATGCCGAGCGCCGGCAGATGTATGAGCGGGTGGTGGACGTGCCGCGGATGCTGTGCTTCTACGGTGAGGACGATCCACTCCCGCACCCCGTGCTCGATCGAGCCAAGGGACTTCTCAACGAGCAGTACGGTGCCGAGCTCGGCGAGCCGTTCGTGACCGCCGGGATGTGCCTGTATCGGGATGGCCAGGACTCCGTCGCCTGGCACGGCGACACGATCGGCCGCGGCAAGAGCGAGGACACGATGGTGGCGATCCTGTCCATCGGCTCGGCGCGCGCCCTGTCACTGCGGCCGCGGGGCAGCTCGACCACCTGGGCGAAATACCCGCTCGGGCACGGCGATCTGATCGTGATGGGCGGGTCCTGCCAGCGGACCTGGGAGCACGCCATCACCAAGACGGCCAAACCGGTCGGTCCGCGGATCAGCATCCAGTTCCGACCTCGCGGAGTCCGCTGACCGGCGCCACTCGGTTGACCGGCGCGCACTCGCTCGCTTCCGGATCGGCGATGGCAAAAGATTGGCAACCGGTTGGCATGTGGTCCCGATCACGGCTTAAGTTGCTCGAGCAGGATCGGCGAAATTCGAAGGAGAACGACGTGGCCAAGATCGGCGTGCAGGCGATGATGCTCAAGCAGCAGGTGGCCGACCGCGGCGCCTACGACGTGTGGGCCCAGCTGTCCCGGATCGGCTTCAGCGTGGTCGAGGTTTCCCAGATCGCGCTCACCCCCGAGACCAGGGACGAGATCGCGCGAGCCAACGACGAGCTCGGGATGAGTGTGGCCGCGATCTCCGGCGGGATGGGTGAGACCGGCGGCGGCGGCAACGACTCGCTGCGGGAATCGTTCGACAAGATCGTTTCCGACTGTCAGGCCCTGGGCTCCAGTCGAGTCCGGATCGGCATGCTCCCGACCATCGCGCTGAGGAGCAAGGAGTCACTGGTCGCGTTCGCACACGACGCAGATCAGATGGCCAAGCGCCTGGCCGATCACGGCATCATCCTCAGCTATCACAACCATCACGTCGAGTTCGCCCGGATCGACGGCGAGCACGTGCTGGACATCATCCGCACCGAGGCACCGAACCTGCGGTTCGAGCTCGACGTGCACTGGATCCAGCGGGGCGGGATGGATCCGGTCAGCGTGCTGAAGGCGTACTCCGGCGATGTTGATCTTGTTCACCTGAAGGACTTCCGGATCGCTCTGCCGCCGGCGGAGGCGTTCGCTGCGCTGGAGGCCGGAGATCACAAGACCTGGTCGGAGCACTGGGGCAAGCTCGTCCAGTTCGCCGAGGTCGGCCAGGGCAATCTCGACTTCACCGGCGTGATCGAGGCCGGTATCGACAGTGGTGCGGAGTACCTGCTGATCGAGCAGGATGATCAGTACGGCCGCGACATCTTCGACTGCCTGGCCGAGTCCCGCGAGCACCTGATCAAGATCGGTTACGCCGACCTGCTCTGACGCCGGCCCCGGCTGACACCCCTGCCGTACGACGTCCCGACAGCCGCACCCTCGGCGGCGGCCGCACCCCCTATGTCAGAGGAGCGGCCGCCGGTCGAAGGTGCGGCTGTTGATCTTGCAGAAGTACGGCTGGCGAGAGCTAGTTGGCCGACATCAGCGGGGCCAGCCCGGCGGCACGACGGGGCGCGTCCTCGTCGCCGCAGATCTTCAGCCAGTTGGCGAGCAGCTGATAGCCGTGCTCGGTGAGCACCGACTCGGGGTGGAACTGGACCGCCTCGACCGGCAGCTCCCGGTGCCGGACGCCCATGATCACGCCGCTGTCGGTCCGGGCAGTCACCTCGAGCGTTGCCGGAACGGTCTCCGGCTTGATCGCCAGGGAGTGGTACCGGGTCGCGGTGAACGGGCTGGGCAGCCCGGCGAAGACCCCGACATTGTCGTGCTGCACCAGCGAGGTCTTGCCGTGCAGCAGCTCGGGAGCCCTGCCGACGAAGCCTCCGTAGGCGACGCCGATCGCCTGCAGCCCGAGACAGACTCCGAAGATCGGCCGCTGCCCCGCCTGGTCCTTGATCAGGTCGACGCAGACGCCGGCATGTTCGGGAGTACCCGGACCCGGCGACAACAGGATGCCCGCGTACGGCTCGGCGTAGCCGGGCTGCCGGAATCGTTCGTCGTCATTACGCCAGACATCGACCACGGCTCCGACCTGGGCCAGGTAGTGGGCCAGGTTGTAGACGAAGGAGTCGTAGTTGTCGACCACGAGGATCCGCAGTCCCGAGCCGGTCGCGAAGCTCGGCTGATTGATGTCTGACACGGTCGCCATTCTTCCAGGGATCGCCGCATCGTCAGAAGCGAGTTACCCGATGATGCCGCGCCACCTCGACAAGCCGGGTCAGCGGTGAGCGGACGGTGAACGAGTGGGGACGTGGGCGTACTTCAGATCCAGCGCGCCGCGGTAGGCAGGAAACCGGGCGTGCGCCTTGGTCTGCACCTGGTAGCCGAGCCGGAAGCGATCAACGTACTGCTGATAGATCCGGACGAAGTCGGAGTTCTCCAGCGTCCGCCGAAGCTGCGCCTGGTTGCCGATCGCGCTGATCTTGTACGGCGGCGCGTACGGGATGCCGTGCAGCACGACGGTGTTGCCGACGCACTTGACCCCGGTCGTGGAGATCACCCGCTGCCCTTGGATCGTCATCGCCTCCGCGCCACCGGCCCAGAGCAGATTGACGATCGACTGGATGTCCTGCTGGTGCACCACCAACAGATCCTGGTCGATGCCGTTCGCAGCCACGTCGGACGGAGCGTCCGCCAGAGTGACGGTCAGCGACGGCCCGCTGACCGGGCGCAGCCCGGCCGCCAGTGAACGCGAGTTCAGCTCGCCGTCCTGCGCGGGCTCGTCACTGTTCGCGGCAATCCGGTCCACCTCGCTGCGCAGGGAGGCTGCCTGCTCCGCGAGATCGGCATTGCGGCGGGATTCCGACCGGACCAGGCTGATCAAGTCGGTGTTCCGGGCCGGCCGCAGGTCGATGCCTCGGGCATTGATGGCGCTGATCGTGATCATCAGGGCGGCGGCCAGACAGACCGCACCGGTGAGCACCCTGCCGGTGAGGCGGCGGCGGTTGCGCAGACGTTGCCGGACCCGGGCACGAACCAACGCGCGCCGTACCCGCTCGCCGATCGGACGCTCAGCCACCACTCCACCTCCTTGCTCCCCGGGCCGCAGAGAATGTGCCTCGCGGGTAGGGATTGACTACGCTACCCACAACCCCCCGTCGAGGAGAGATCGTTGCCTGAGTCCAGAGTTCGCAAGGCCGCCGCTGAGAAGCGGAAGCGGCCCGGATCGGAGTCGTCGAAGTCCGACGCGACCCCGAGCAAGGCATCGTCGACCTCGAAGGCCAGCACTGCGACCGGCCGGGCGTCCCGTCGGATCGAGGAGCCGGAGCAGAGCAAGCGCCGCTGGCTGTTGCCGGTGACCATCGTGATCGCCGCTCTCGGCATTGCCTGGGGCGTCCTATATTTCGTCGACGACTCGCTGATCGGCTTCATGGAGCCACTCGGCAAGTGGAACATCGCGATCGCCGCAGGCGCGGTGGTGTTGGCCGTCATCCTGTTCCTGGCCCTGCGTCCGCGCACCGGCACTCCGTACGCACCGGGCAGCCGGCGCTGGGTGCCGCCGACCTTCATCGCGGTCGGCCTGTTCGGCGTGGCCTGGCTGATCGTCTACTACGTGGCCGGCACCGCGATCCCGTTCATGAGCGCGCTCGGCAACTGGAACATCCTGATCGGGATGGCCGGGATGGCCGCGGCCTTCGTGATCGCCACCCTCTGGAAGTAGCGGGGTCTAGTCGCCCAGCCCGGTGACCAACTGATCGAGGCCGGCCTTGATCTGCTCGACGCTGTAGCCGAGATCGTTGCGTTGCGACAGGTAGCGGCGTGCGTCCAGGTTCGCCAGCAGCGCGCCCGCCAGGTAGCTCGCGTCCAGGCTCGGCCGGACCTGCCGGATCAGGATCGCCAGATGCTGATGATGAGCGGCATAGGCGCCACTGCCCTGCGGCCGAGAACGAGGGTCGTCGGCGACCGTCGCCATCACCGGGGCGTACAACTCGAGCAGATCGACGAAGGCATGCAGGAACGCCTTGATCCGCGGCACCGGCTCCGCCCCCGGCCCGAGCGGCGGCGGACCGGAGATCATCTGCTGTTGCAGCTCCCGTTCGTGCTCGTCCATCAGCGCGTCGACCAGACCGGCCTGATCACCGAACCGTCGATAGACGGTGCCGACCCCGACTCCTGCCTGGGCCGCGACCTCGTTCATGGTCAACTCGTGCGGCCCGCGGTTGTCGATCAGCTCGCGGGCAGCATCAAGCACCCGCTGCCGATTTCGGGCCGCGTCGGAACGCTCGGCCGGCCGCGGCTGGATCAGGGTGAGGTCGCTCACTGTGGTCGGCTTGTCGCCGGACGCCTGCCCCCTGCTCGCCACTGCCTGCCCCCGAAGTCCGTATTCCACTGCCGGCTGACTGCCGGGCTTCTTCGAGGTTAACCGGAGCAGATTCCGGATCGGTACCCAATGGCGGTTCTGCACAGAGGGGCCGGCGATCGAGGCGCATTGGCTGTGGAAATCCCGGCTGTCGGTGCTCGGCCCGCCCGACGCCGCGTGGAAGTCGATCCACGCGAGCCAGACCGAGCCTGCACGACTCCGATCGAGGCGAATCACATCGTTGTTGTTTCCTCCACAGTGGGGATAACTCCTGTGGATAACGCCGTGGTGGCGTCGCCTCGCGCCCGCGATCTCCTGCCCAGGCGAGAGACGCGGCAGCAGAGGCGGGAAGTGGCCACACCCCGAGCTGAGCAGGAGACCGCGTCCAGTCTCGCCACTGTGGACCCCGGATCCGCGGACGAATCGCCGTACACCGACGGTGAGTACCGGACTTCGGTGCCGCATCAGCTAGGTCACAGCCGAATCGCTTGCTCGCTACTTGAACACTCAACAAATCCGTTCTATGCTCTCTAACCGGATAGCAATCCGGTTACGTTCGGCACCACGAGGAGAACCATGAGCGAGAGCGTGAAGACAGCGGTCATCTACTACAGCTCCACCGGCAACATCCATCGGCTGGCCGAGGCGGCGGTCGCGGGTGCCGAGAAGGCGGGCTCGGAGGTCCGCCTGCGCCGCCTCCGGGAGAACGCGCCCCAGGCCGCGATCGACAGCAACGAGGGTTGGGCCGCTCACGCAGCCGCGACCGCGAACGTGCCGGTCGCCGAGTTGGACGATCTGGACTGGGCCGACGTGGTGATCTTCGGTGCCCCGACCCGTTACGGCAACATCCCGAGCCAGTTGCAGCAGTTCATCGACACCACCAACCCGCTGTGGCTGCAGGGCAAGCTCGCGGACAAGGTCTACACCGCCTTCACCAGCAGCCAGACCGCGCACGGCGGCCAGGAGGCCACGCTGCTGTCCCTCTACACCACCTTTTATCACTGGGGCGGCATCGTGGTCGCTCCCGGTTACACCGACCCGATCCAGTTCCAGACCGGCAACCCGTACGGGACCTCGCACGTCGCCGGCACCGGCCTGCCCGGCGAGACCCAGCTCGAGGCGGCGCGCTACCAGGCCCGTCGGGCCGTTGAGATCGCGGGCGCGCTGAAGACCGGTCGCGCCGCCTGATCCGAGCGAGATTCCGACGGGCGGACGGTGGACGCACCCGATCCGACCCGGCTCGCCGGCTTGCGGCGAAGGGTCCCGGGAGAGGTGGACCGGCCGGGCTTCCGGTCCGGCACCTCTGCCGGGGCCCTTTGCCATCTCCTGTCCCCAACCGTCGCTCGTGCACCCTGCTGGCCTTGCCTGACTCGTGCGCCCAGGACCCCGTGCGAGCAATAGCTACTGGCGAGTAGCGTGTCCGGCATGCGAAACGCGGTCATTGTCGACGTCCTGCGAACCCCGTCGGGTAAGGGCAAACCGGGCGGTGCGCTGTCCGGGGTCCACCCGGCCGACCTATTGGCCCGAGTGATCCGTGGTCTGGTCGATCGCACCGTCCTCGATCCAGACCTGATCGAGGACGTGCTCTGCGGCTGTGTCAGCCAGGGCGGCGAGCAGGCGATGAACATCGGCCGGACGGCGGCGCTCGCCGCAGGACTGCCGGAGTCGGTGCCGGGAACCACGATCGATCGACAGTGCGGTTCCAGTCAGCAGGCCGCACACTTCGCCGCCCAGGGTGTGATCGCCGGCGCATACGACGTGGTGATCGCCTGTGGCGTCGAGTCGATGAGCCGGGTGCCGATGTTCTCCACCCTTGCCGGCAAGGATCCCTACGAACCCCTTCAGGCTCGCTACCCGGCGGGGCTGGTGCAGCAGGGCATCAGCGCGGAGCTGATCAGTGCGCGGTGGAAATTCGATCGGGAGACCCTGGACGCGTTTGCCGCCGAGTCCCATCGCCGGGCCGCGCGGGCCACCGAGGCCGGCGACTTCGTACCGGAGATCCTGCCCGTTGATGATCATGGAACCGATGAGACCGTCCGCGCCGGCACCACGGCCGACGGGCTCGCCCAGCTGAAGCCGGCCTTCTACGACCCGGCGATCGGCGAGCGTTTCGGCGAAATCGGATGGTCCATCACGGCCGGCAATTCATCGCCGTTGACCGACGGCGCTGCAGCGGTGTTGATCATGAGCGAGGAGAAGGCCGCTCAGCTCGGGTTGACTCCACGGGCCCGGTTCGTGTCGTTTGCGGTCAGCGGCAGTGACCCGTTGCTGATGTTGACCGGGATCATTCCGGCCACTCGCAAGCTGCTGGCGCGATCGGGACTGAGCATCGATGATCTCGACTCCTACGAGGTGAATGAGGCCTTCGCACCGGTACCACTGGCCTGGCAGCGCGAATTCAACGCTGACCCGGAGAAGCTGAATCCACGCGGTGGTGCGATCGCGCTCGGACATCCGCTCGGTGCCTCCGGCGCGAAACTCCTGACCACGTTGGTCAATCAACTCGAGGCCAGCGGTGGACGGTACGGTCTGCAGACCATGTGCGAGGGCGGCGGGATGGCCAACGCCATGATCATCGAGCGACTCGGCTGAATCACGCCCCGATCGCGCCCGGTCGAGCATCCGGGCCCTCCCACGCCGTCGAAAGGAAGCTGATGGACATCACCGAGAGCAGCGTCGCGTTGATCACCGGCGGCGCGTCCGGACTCGGATTCGCCACGGCAACCCGATTGGCGGCCGCCGGCGCACCGGTCCTGCTGGTCGATCTTCCTTCCTCACAAGGGGATGCAGCTGCCGACAAGATCGACGGGACCGCCCGGTTCGCGGCGGCCGACGTCACCGACGCCGATCAGGTCGCTGCAGCGTTGGATGCCGCCGCCGAGCTCGGTGATCTTCGTTTCGTGATCAACTGCGCCGGGATCGCGGCCGACGTCTTCCGGGTGGTCGGCAGGAAGGGCCCCTTCCCGTACGACAAATTCCGTCGGACCGTCGAGGTCAATCTGATCGGCACCTTCAACGTGATCCGGTTGGCCGCCGAACGGATGCTGCCGTCAGCTCCGATCGGCGAGGAGCGAGGCGTGATCATCAACACCGCATCGGTCGCCGCCTTCGACGGCCAGATCGGTCAGGCCGCCTACTCGGCGTCGAAGGGCGGCATCGTCGGCATGACCCTGCCGATCGCTCGTGATCTTGCTCAGCATCAGATCCGGGTGATGTCGATCGCACCCGGTATCTTCAACACCCCGATGATGGCCGGGCTGCCGGCCGAGGCCCAGCAATCGTTGGGTGAGCAGGTGCCGCACCCGAGCCGCCTCGGGCGCCCGGAAGAGTATGCCCAGCTGGCCGAGGCGATCATCCGCAACCCGATGCTGAACGGTGAGACCATCCGCCTGGACGGGGCCATCCGGATGGCCCCGCGGTAGCCCGGGGCTGCCTCGGTCGACCGGATCCGTACCGGTCCGGCGGACAGGGCAGGATAGTCGGCGATGTCCGCCACCTCCTCCCGCCCTTCGGTGCGTGCACTGGATCGGGAGATCTTCCTGCTCGCCGTGCCGACCTTCGCCACGCTGGTGTCCGAACCGGCGTTGCTGCTGGCTGACTCGGCGATCATCGGTCACCTCGGCACCACCGAGCTGGCCGGGCTCGGCATCGCCGGCAACCTGCTCGGCATCCTGACCGGTCTGAGCATTTTCCTGGCGTACGGCACTACCGGCACCGTGGCCCGGCGGCTCGGCGCCGGTGATCTTCGCTACGCCCTGGCCGGCGGCATCGACCAGATGCTGCTGGCGCTCCTGCTCGGCACGGTTCTGTGCGGCCTGCTGCAACTCCTGATGCCGACGGTGATCGGTTGGTACCAGGTCGGACCCGAGGTCGCCGCAGCAGCGGAGTCCTACCTCCGGGTCGCCGCCTTCGGACTGCCGTCGTTGTTGTTGATCTTGGCCTCGACCGGCGTGCTGCGCGGCCTGCAGGACACCCGGACGCCGCTGTTCGTGGCGATCAGCTGCAATCTGGTCAACATCGGCCTGAACTTCCTCTTCGTGTACGGGTTCGGCCTCGGCATCGCCGGTTCGGCCACCGGGAGCCTGATCGCCCAGACCGCCAGCGCGGTGCTGCTGGCGTCGGTCGTCCTGCGCGGCGCACGCCGTAACCACACCAAGATCAGGTTCCACCCGAAAGGAATCCTGCTCGCGGCCCGGTCCGGCTTCTGGCTGGTGATCCGGACGGCCACCCTGCAGTTGTCGATCACGGTGACCACCGCGGTTGCGGCCTCGATGGGAGCCATCGCCTTGGCCACCCAGCAGGTGGCCAACAGCCTG
>DATCVL010000316.1:0-17389 GCA_036566865.1 Microlunatus sp. | reverse complement strand
GGCGATCGACCTGATCGACGAGGCCGCGTCCCGGCTACGGATGGAGATCGACTCCTCACCGGAGGAGATTGATCAACTTCGCCGCCAGGTCGAGCGGATGCGGATGCAGGAATTCGCGCTGGCCAAGGAGACCGACCCGGGCAGTGCCGACCGGCTGCATCGGCTGCGCGAGGACCTGGCCAACTCCGAGGAAGAGCTCCGCGGATTGGAACAGCGTTGGGAGACCGAGAAGGAAGGTCTGAACCAGGTCGGTGACCTGAAGAAGCAGATCGACGAGCTGCGCGGCGAGGCGGAGCGGGCTCAGCGGGAAGGTGATCTTGGTCGCGCCAGCGAGCTGTTGTACGGCAGGATCCCTGCCCTGCAACAGCAACTGGAGAAGGCCGACGAGGTGGAGAAGGAGGCCGAGGAGTCCGGCAACGGGCCGATGGTCTCCGAGGAGGTCGGGCCGAACGACGTCGCCGAAGTGGTGTCCAACTGGACCGGCATCCCTGTCGGCCGGTTGCTGCAGGGCGAGAGCGAGAAGCTGCTCAGCATGGAGGAGCGGCTGGGTGAGCGGCTGATCGGACAGAAGCAAGCCGTCCGCGCCGTCTCCGATGCGGTCCGCCGGTCGCGGGCAGGGATCTCAGATCCCAACCGGCCGACGGGGTCCTTCCTGTTCCTCGGCCCGACCGGCGTCGGCAAGACCGAGCTGGCCAAGTCGCTGGCCGAATTCCTCTTCGACGACGAACACGCCATGATCAGGATCGACATGAGTGAGTACTCCGAGAAGCACTCGGTGGCTCGGCTCGTCGGTGCTCCTCCGGGCTACATCGGTTACGAGGAAGGCGGTCAGCTGACCGAGGCCGTCCGGCGTCGTCCCTACGCGGTGGTCCTGCTGGACGAGGTGGAGAAGGCACACCCGGAGATCTTCGACATCCTGTTGCAGGTGCTTGATGACGGTCGGTTGACCGACGGCCAGGGCCGCACGGTCGACTTCCGGAATGTGATCATGATCCTCACCTCGAACCTGGGCTCGCAGTTCCTGGCCGATCAGACCATGGAGCCGCAGGCCAAGAGCGATGCGGTGATGAACCTGGTCCGGGCGTCGTTCAAGCCCGAATTCCTGAACCGGCTGGACGAGGTCGTGCTGTTCGATGCCCTGGGCACCGAGGAGTTGTCCAAGATCGTCGAGATCAACATCAGCCGGCTGAACGAGCGACTCGAGGACCGGCGGATCAAGGTCGAGGTCACTCAGGGTGCCAAGGATTGGCTGGCCCTGACCGGTTTCGATCCGACCTACGGCGCTCGACCGTTGCGGCGGCTGATCCAGACCACGATCGAAGATCAACTCGCCCGCGAGGTGCTGGCCGGCCGGGTCGCCGAGGGCGACACCGTCACCTTCGATGTCGAGGACAAGTCCGACGGCCTGGTGATCGTGCCGAGTCAGGAACCTGCCTCGGTCTGATCGACTGAATCCGAGACGGCCCGGGATCCCAGTTGGTGATCCCGGGCCGTTGACGTCTGTCGCACGGTCGGCACCGGTACGTTGACACCGGAGGTGGATGCCGATGGCGATGCCGAATGATCTTGTTCTGGTCCGGCACGGCGAGGCCGAGGGCAATGTCGTACGGGAGCAGGCTCTATCTCGGCGACGTCCTCGCCGACGAGAGCGACGCGTGATCAACTTCGGTTGATCAGGATCCGGCGACGTTCACCAGCCAGTCGAAGGGCTTCTGCTGGACCGGGTCGCTGGCGGCGTCGACCTCCGGATGCCATTGCAGGCCGACGATCCTGCCGTCGGTGGACTCGAATCCTTCGATGATCTTGTCGTCGGTGTTGGCGCTGAGGATCAGCCCTTCGGCCAGCCGGTCGCAGGCCTGGTGATGGTTGCTGAAACCGCTGACCCGGGTCCCGCCCATGATCGTTTCGGTGACGGTGCCGGGCACGACGTCGAATTCATGCGGACCGTTGGTGTGGCTGACGGTGGTCTCGTCGAAATGCTGGTGGATGGTGCCACCCATCACGATGTTGAGCACCTGCATGCCCCGGCAGATCGCCAGGATCGGCAGCTCGGCTGCCAGCGCGGCGCCTGCGATGGTGAGATCGGCAGCGTCCTGCTCCTTCGGCGCGTGCGTTTCCCGAGGGTGAACCTCCGCGATCCCGAACGGCCGCAGATCAAGATCAACACCGCCCGGCAGGACCACCCCGTCGGCCAGCTCGACCAACCGCCGGGCGCGTTCGTCGGTGTCCGGCCAGACCATGATCGGTTCGCCGCCGCCACGGGCAATCGCGTCGATCATCTTCTGCGGGACATAGCAACCGCGCGTGTCCTTGCCGATCCGGTCGGACCACCGACCGACGATCAGGATGAGTGGACGAGACATGGCGGTGAGCCTACTTGTCCGAGGCTGCCGGTCGGCATCGGTAGGCTTCCGGGCGTCACGGAGGGAGCAAGAGTGGACGAGCTGGTCCTGCGCCGGGGAGCGGGCGGCGTCTTCCTGGTGCCCGATGCCGCGTACGAGCACGCCTTCACCCTGCGGATGGGGCGGACCGATCAGTCGTACGTCGACCTGGACGATCCGCTCCGACTGGAGTTCGACTATGTCCAGCGGCTGGCCGAGTCGATCGACGAACTCGCTCCGGCCGGCGAGCGGATCCGGATCGTGCACGTCGGCGGTGCGCTGATGACGCTGCCGCGGTACGTCGCCAGCACCCGCCCGCACTCAGCGCAGATCGTGCTGGAACCCGACACCGGGTTGACCGAGTTCGTCCGCGAACACGTCCCGCTGCCCAAGCGCAGTGGGATCAAGGTCCGTGGCGTCGCCGGCCGCGACGGCATTGCCGCGCTCCGCGATCGCTACACCGACGCCATCGTGATCGATGCCTTTGCCGGCTCCCAGGTCCCGGCCGAGCTCACCACGGCCGAGTTCTTCGCCGACGTGCACCGGGTGCTGGACGACGGCGTACTGATGATCAACATCACCGACAAGGGACTGGAGTACGCCCGCCGGGTGGCTGCCGCGATGGCCAAGTCCTTCACCGAGCTGACACTCAGCGCCGAGTCCTCGACCTTGAAGGGGCGTCGGTTCGGCAACATCGTGCTGCTGGCTTCCGATCACCCGCTGCCGGTGGAGGCGCTGGCCCGACGCTCGGCACAGTCCGCCTATCCCTATCGGGTGCTGACCGGCGAACGCTTGACTCAACTGATCGGCGGTGCGGTGCCGTACACCGATGCCGACAGTTCGCCGTCTCCGGCAGCACCGGCAACTCATTTTCGCTGAACCGAGCGGATCCGGGCCGTGCCCCTCGATAATCGGGCCAGGAGCGACCCGGCACGCGATATACCGCTCGGGTGGCAGGCGGCCATCCGGCTGCGCGTCGCGGCGAGGAGGGGACATCGCCCGCTGGGTGGACGATTTGCCGCCGAGCAGCCACATTAGTAAATTCGATTGACTAATCTGTCCCCGGAGCCGGTTGGCGAAAGCCGGCTGCCGGTGTCGGACGGATCAGGCAGATTGATCCCGCCGACCGCAACCAGAGGAGGGTGGTCGATGAGCTCGTCAGTGGCGACACGCCGTGCGGCCAGTCAAGGTCGGATAGCCGACTTCAACCAGACGGTGATCCTGAACGCGATCCGGACTGCGCCCGACGGCGTCAGTCGGGTTGAGCTCGCAGGCTCCACCGGTCTGTCGGCGCAGGCCGTCACCAACATCGTCCGGCAGCTGCTGGCTTCCGGCTTGATCGCCGAGGGCCGGCGGGCGCCGATCGCACGCGGCAAACCGCGCACCATGCTCAACCTCAACCCCGAGGGGCAGTACGCCATCGGCGTGCATCTGGACCCGGCGGTGATCACCTACGTGATGCTGAATCTGGTGGGTGAGACGCTGGCGCACGCCAGCCGGCCGACCCCGGCCGATCCCGATCCGCAGTTGACCACCCGTGAGATCATCTCCCGGATCGAAGCGTTGATCACCCAGACCGGGGTGAGCCGGAGCAAGATCGTCGGCATCGGCATGGCCGCCCCCGGCCCGATCGACATCGAGCGCGGGGTGCTGGTCGATCCACCCAACCTGAACGGGTGGCAGTCGGTCCCGCTGCGGGACGCGGTCCGCGACGCCGTCGGGCTGCCGGTCCTGCTGGACAAGGACGTCACTGCTGCGGCCAGCGCAGAGAAGTGGCAGGGTGACGGCGGCAACTTCCTCTTCTTCTACCTCGGCACCGGAGTCGGCGCCGGCCTGGTCCTGAACGACGAGGTGTTCCGCGGCAAGACTCACAACTCCGGCCAGATCGGCAACATCATCGTCAGCAACCACGGGTTGCCCTGCTCCTGCGGGTACAACGGCTGTTTGGGTGAGGGCAGCCATCCCCGACGGTTGGTCGAGCACGGGCTGGCGATCGGTGCTCTGGACGACGCTGTTGATCTTGATGATCGGCTGCAGGTCGACTCCGCACTGGTCCAGCTCGCTGACAACGCGTTGGCTGGCAGGGCCGAGGCGACCGCCGTGATGGACGACATGGTGCGCGGCATCCTCAAGGGGTGCGAGGACGTCGCTCTGCTTCTTGATCTTGATCGGATCGTCTTCGGCGGTCCGCACTGGTCGACCCTGTCACCCTTCTTCACCGAGGAGCGGTTCGCCGAGCTGTATCGTCGGCACGCCCTGCAGTCGGTGCATCCGCTCACTGTCTCGGGGACCCGGATCGGGGAGGATGTCGGCGCCGTCGGTGCGGCCAGTCTCGTCCTCGATCACACCTTCTCCACCAACCCGGCCGTCCTGCTGGCCGGCTAGTAGTGACGTCCGACCCGTACGCCCACCACGAGGAACACATGATCTCCACCACGCATCCGTCTGCTCACATCGACCCCCAGTTGCTTGACCTGATCATCAAAGAGGTCGACGGCGCGGTCGGGGATGCGACGGTGACCGAACTGTTCCGGAATGTGATGACGCAGAATCTGCCGGCCGTGGCCGAACTGGCCGACGACGGGACGACCTACCTGCTGACCGGCGACATCCCGGCCATGTGGCTGCGGGATTCGGCCGCGCAGGTCCGGCCCTACTTGATCTTGTGTGAGGCGGACCCGGCCCTGGCTCAGACCTTGATCGGCGTGTTCCGTCGGCAGATCGAATTCATCGCCATCGATCGCTACGCCAATTCCTTCAAGCGCGGCACCGAACCGAGTCCGCATGCCGCCGACCGCTCGGACGCACCGCCCCAGGTGTGGGAGCGCAAGTACGAGATCGACTCCCTCTGCTTCCCGATCGAGCTGGGCTACGCGCTGTGGCGGATCACCGGTCGAGTTGATCATCTGGACGAACGATTCGCCGAGATCGCGACGATGATCTTGGATACTTGGGAGCTCGAACTCGATCATGAACGGTCGCCCTACTTCTTCGAACGTGATCATGATCTGGCCAGTGAGACGCTGTCCCGTGACGGACGCGGTGAGCCGGTCGGCCGGACCGGGATGAGCTGGAGCGGCTTCCGGCCCAGCGACGACGCCTGCCAGTACAACTACAACGTCCCCGGCAACATGTTCGCCTCGGTGGTCCTCGGCTACCTGGAGACCATGGCCATCCAGTTGCTGGACGACGCCGCCCTGGCCGATCGCGCCGGCCGACTGCGGGTGTCCATCAGCGACGGCATCGAGGAGCACGGCGTGGTTGATCATGCCGAGTACGGACGGGTCTACTGCTACGAGACCGATGGGCTCGGCCACCACATCCTGATGGACGACGCGAACATGCCGAGCCTGCTGTCGCTGCCGCTGTCCGGCTACCGGCCGGCCGACGATCCGACCTACCTGCGGACCCGGAAGATGATCTTGAGCTCGGCCAACCCGTACTTCTACTCGGGGCAGTTCGCCGAGGGCATCGGTAGTCCGCACACCTACCCGGGTTACGTCTGGCCGATCGCGCTCGCGGTGCAAGGACTGACGGCGACCGAACGGGAGGAGAAGCTACGGCTGGTGCGGCTGCTGGCCGAGACCACGGGCGGCACCGGGCAGATGCACGAGTCCTTCGATACGAATGATCCGACCAAATTCAGCAGGCCATGGTTCTCCTGGGCCAATGCCATGATGTGCGAGCTCGTACTTGATCTTGCTGGGCATCGGCTGGATACATTGCTGCGTTGATCGGTACCCGGTCCCGACCCGCTCGACACGATGGCGACAGGGCGACGTACAGGTGAGACGAGCCTGTGGGATCGAATGCAGGTGTCGGGCCGTCGGCCGACTAGCCTAGGCGGCGTGACCGACGATACGGACGGAGAGTTCGGGGCGCCGAGGCACCCGGAATTCACTGCCCCACAGGATCCGCGAACCGGTCCCAGGGTCGGCGCGGATCCGTACTTCGGTCCGCCCTCGGCCAGTACACCGACGCCGTATCCGGCAACATCGCAGCCCGGTGTTGCGCGACCGGTCGCGCCCCAGTCGGCCACCCAACACCCCGGCGGCCAACCGTCGCAGCCCGGGCCGACGGTCGGCTACTCCTACGGAATGCCGCAACCGGTGCGCCCGGTTGATCAACGACCGGCCATGATCACCGTCTCCCTGGTGTTGATCATCACCGGCTCGCTGCTCTGGATGACTGCGCTGGGTTTCGTCTGGATCTTTGCCTACATCGCCCGCGATTCGTTCGGCTACAGCGGCGCCGAGGGGGCGATCTATCACATGCTGGAGCGCTTCCACTTGCGGATGATCGAGGGCCTGGCCGGTGTGCTCTTCGGTGCGCCGGCAGCAGCAGTGGTGATGAGCTTCTTCCTGCTGAAGCGGGCGCCGTGGCCGCGCATGGTGATCTCTGCCCTGGGCGTGATCAGCATCGTGATGGCCGGTGTGCTGATGAGTGACGACCTGGTCTGGATTCTTCCCGGCGGGGCGTACATCGCCTTTGCCTGTTTGATCCTGTGGACGCCGAGTGTCAGTCAGTGGTGCACCCGTCGCCCGGCCGAACAGGTCGGCGGCTGACCGCATCGGTTGCCCGCGCACGCCGGTGACACCGGCGAACGGGCAGAATGGTCCGGGTGAGCGACCCAGCCGAACGGACCGAGCCCGGTCCGGCCGCCGCCCGGCCGCGGCGTCGAGGCAGTCGGGTGCTGACCGTGATCGGGGTCGTGTTGTTGGCGACCGGACTCGGATGCCTCGGCTATGTCGGCTACCAGATGTTCGGCACCAACGTCACCTCGCGGCACGCCTACAAGTCCGAGCGTGACCAGCTCAGACAGCAGTGGCAGCACAGCCCACCGTCCGCGGATCCGCAGCAGGGTTCGAGTCACCAGCGCAAGAACGAAGCCCCGATCCCGGGCGATGCGATCGCCCTGCTGTCGATCCCTGCCATCGGCGTACACGAGATCCCTGTCCTGGAAGGGACATCCGACGACGTACTGGCCCGCGGCATCGGGCACTATCCGAAGACGGCCGACCCCGGGCAGGTCGGCAACTTCGCCGTGGCAGGGCACCGGATCACCCACGGAGAACCGTTCGCCAACCTGCTCGAACTCGATCGCGGCGACAAGGTGATCGTGGAGACCCGGACCAAGATCTACACCTACGCGTTGGACACCGAGCCGAAGAAGTTGACCGTGGCCGACACCGACGGTTGGGTGCTGGATCCGGTGCCCGGCAAGCCGAATGCCGAGCCGACCAAGAAGCTGATCACGCTGACCACGTGCCAGGATCTCTTCCACTCACCGGATCGATCGGTGGGCTTCGGACATCTGGTCGGCAGCACGAAGAAGGACTGACCCGTTCGCTACCGGAACGCCGCTCGTCTAGGGTTTGCGCCATGACGATCGAGCAGGATCGGGCCGGGTTGGTCGAGGCGATCCAGAATCTTGCCGTGGTGCACCAACAGGTCACCCTGTCCTCGGGCCGGCAGGCCGATTACTACGTCGACATGCGACGGGTGACGCTGGACGGCGCCGCCGCGCCGTTGGTCGGTCGGGTGATGCGTGAGCTGACTCGTGATCTTGATTTCGACGCGGTCGGTGGGCTCACCCTCGGTGCCGATCCGGTTGCCACCGCGATGCTGCACGCGGCAGCCGGGGCAGGGCAGCGGCTGGATGCCTTCGTGGTCCGCAAGGCGCAGAAATCCCACGGCATGCAGCGCCTGATCGAGGGTACGGAGGTGGCCGGCCGGCGCGTGCTCGCGGTAGAGGACACCAGCACCACCGGCGGCTCGGTGCTGACCGCGGTGCAGGCGCTGCGAGAGGCCGGCGCGGAGGTGGTCGGTGTGGCCGTGATCATCGACCGGGACACCGGCGCCGCCGAGAAGATCGCTGCCGAGGGACTGCAGTACCGGTACGCGATCAGTGCGAGCGAGCTGGGATTGGCCTGAGATCACATAGGGTCTGTTGCGGTGCCCGCCGGTTCCGCCGTCTGTGAGGAAGTACGTACATGAGCGTCGCCATCGTCATCATCATCGTCTTGATCGTGCTCGCGATCATCGCCGTCCTGTTGGTCACCTCGTACAACGGGTTCGTCCGGGACCGGAACCGGATCCAGGAGTCCTGGCGCCAGGTCGATGTCGAGCTCAACCGGCGCTACGAGCTGCTGCCGAATCTGATCGAGACCGTGCGGGCGTACGCGGCCCACGAGCGCAACACCCTGGACGACATCACCCGGCTGCGCAGCCAGGCACAGTCACTGGCCCAGGGCGGTGCGCCGAGCGCGGAACGGGCGGCGGTCGAGGACCAGCTTTCGGGCGCGGTGCACGGGCTGATGGTCAATGTGGAGGCGTACCCGAATCTGCAGAGCAATCAGAATTTCCTCGAGCTGCAGCGGGCGTTGACCGAGACCGAGGACCGGATCGCCAACGGCCGTCGCTTCTACAACGCCAACGTCCGGCAGTACAACACCCGGATCGAGAGCGTGCCGTCGAACGTGATCGCCGGACTCTTCCACTTCGAGAAGGCGACCTACTTCGAGGTCACCGATCCGCAGGCGCGGACGGCGCCCGGCGTCAACTTCGGCGAGATCGCCTACCGCGGCGATCCGCAGGGGCAGCCGGAGCAGGGCCAGCAGCAACTGCCCCAGCAGCCCTCCAACCCGGTCCCCGGCTTCGGCACTCCGAATCCGGCCCAGACGCCGGCCCCACAGCAGACCCCGGCGCCGACCTATCCGCCCCAGCAGGGACAGCCCCAGCCCGGCCCGCCGCAGCCGGGCCAGTCACAACCCGGGCAACCGCAGCAGGGACAGCAGTACCCGCCGCAGCAGGGTCAGCAGCCGCCGCAGCAGGGTCAGTGAGCCACCGGTCGAACTTCCCGGCAGTGGCTCGGGCCGACCTCCCGGATCGGGCCGCGATTCCCGGCCGGCGCCCTGGCCGATGATCAACATACGGGTCTCGCTAGGCTGATCATCCGAGTGGGCGAGACCACCATCTCGATCTTGGTCGCTCATGATCAACTTCTGACAGGAGCGTGCCGTGGATATCACCTATCAACAGCTCGGCAAGTCCGGCCTGACCGTTTCCACCGTCGGCCTGGGCTGCAACAACTTTGCCGGCCGGATGCCCGATGAGGATGTGCCGAAGGTCGTGCATGCCGCGATCGACGCCGGCATCACGCTGTTCGACACCGCCGACGTCTATGGCGGGGGCGGCGGCTCGGAAACCCTGCTGGGCAAGGCATTGGAGGGCCGCCGGGACCAGGTGATCATTGCCACCAAGTTCGGCGCCGACATGAAAGGCAAGAACGGACCGGACTGGGGCGTACGGGCATCGCGGCGCTACATCCGGATCGCGGTGGAGAACAGCCTGCGCCGGTTGAACACGGACTGGATCGACCTCTACCAACTGCACGTACCCGATCAGAACACGCCGATCGAGGAGACCCTGGCCGCGCTCAGCGAGCTGGTGGCCGAGGGCAAGATCAGGTACGTCGGCTCCTCCAACTTCTCCGGCTGGCAGATCATCGACGCCGACTGGACCGCGAACACCGGCGGCTACGAGCCGTTCATCTCCGCTCAGAACGAGTACTCCTGGTTGAAGCGGGGAATCGAGGCCGAGGTGGTGCCGGCGCTCGAGCACACCGGGCAGGGGCTGCTGCCGTACTTCCCGTTGGCGTCCGGCCTGTTGACCGGCAAGTACAAGCGGGATCAGGCGGCGCCGGGCGGGACCCGGCTGGCCGGCAACCCGGACCGGCTGGCCGCAGCCGACTTCGACAAGATCGAAGCGCTGGAGAAGTTCGCCGCCGAGCGTGGTGTGAGCATGTTGCAGGTCGCGATCGGCGGCTTGGCCGCGATGCCGACCGTCGGATCGGTGATCGCCGGCGCGACCAAGGTGGAGCAGATCGAGGCCAACGTCGCGGCCGGCTTGTGGGAGCCGACCGATGACGACCTGAACGAGTTGGTGAAGTTGACCGCCTGAGTCAGGACCTGGCGCCCGTCACCGGGCGAAGCATCGGGCCCCGAGCCCGGACGAGCACGATGTTTCGTCCGACCTCGGGGCCCGATCGCGTCTGCGAGCAAGCCGCCGGCCGTTCAGACCGCCGGCTCCTCCCGGGACCGTCGCCGCTCGGCCTTCAGCCGGCGTCGGGCATTCAGGAACTCGATGCCCATCGGGATCAGTGAGAGGAACACCACCAAGATCAGCACCAGATCGATGTGCTCGCGGATGATCGGAACGTTGTTGCCGAGGAAGTAGCCGAGCAGGGTGACCCCAGGAGCCCAGATCACCGCGCCGATCGCGGTGAAGGTGATGAACTTGCGGAAGTTCATCCGGCTCACGCCGGCCACGAAGGTGACGAAGGTGCGGATGATCGGGACGAACCGGGCCAGGATCAGCGCCCGACTGCCGTACCGTTCCATGAAATTGTGGGTGCGGTCGACGTACTTCTGCTGGAACAGCTTGCCCATCAGGCCGCGGCGCGGTTTGAACAGCGCCGGGCCGACCAGATGTCCGATCAGGTAGCCGCAGGCGTTGCCGAGGATCGCGCAGAAGGTCAGCAGCACGATCACGAACCAGAGCGGTTGATGCATCACGCCGGCACCGACGAACATGCCGACGGTGAAGAGCAGCGAGTCGCCCGGCAGGATGGCGAACAGCCCGCACTCGGCGAAGATGATGAAGGCGACGCCCCACAGGGCGTAGGGGCCGAACCATTGGATGATGTTCTCGGGATCCAGCCAGGACGGCAGCAGCATCGGTGCCAGCATGGCGATCTGCTGGACTGGTGCGTCGATGGTTGGGATCACGGCAGCGAGAGTACCGTCGCATCCCGTGGGTTTCCTAAGCGACGAGGAGATGGCGCGCGCAGCGCAGCCGGACGCCGAACCGGGTGTGGGTCCGCACCCGCAGCCGTGGCCGGACGACCCCCGGCTGGATCCGGAATTGCTGGCCGCGGGCGATCGACGCAACGTGGTGGATCGCTATCGCTATTGGAAGCTGGACGAGATCGTCGCCGACCTGGACCGCGGCCGCCGGCCGCTGCGGATCGCGATCCAGAATTGGGAGCACGACTTCAACATCGGCTCGATCGTGCGGACGGCGAATGCCTTCAATGTGGCCGGCGTGCACATCCTCGGTCGGCGGCGCTGGAACCGACGCGGTGCGATGGTGACCGACAAGTACCTGCAGGTCCACCATCACGCCACGGTGAGCGAATTCGCCGAGTTCCTTGCCGAGCGGGAGTATCACCCGATCGGCGTCGACAATCTGCCCGGTTCGGTACCGCTGGAGACCGCCAAGCTACCCGAACAAAGCTGCCTCATCTTCGGCTCCGAGGGCCCCGGACTGACCGACGAGATGGTGCAGCACTGTGAGCAGTTGGTCGCCATCAGCCAGTACGGCTCGACTCGCTCGATCAACGCCGGCGCGGCGGCCGCGATCGCGATGTACCACTGGTCCCTGGCCTGGAACTGATGGCCCGAAGGTTCGGCACCTCGGTCAATGGAGGTGGCTGCGGACGGCGTGGCCCATCCGCTGGACCATTTCGGTCAGGATCGGGCGCGGGGTGGCGAAGATCATCCGGACGAAGCCGGGGGCGCCGCAGGCGGTGCCGTCGGTGAGCGCGACACCGGCGTGCTCACCGAAGAACTCGGCCGGGCTGGATTCCAGACCAAGATCACGACAATCGAGCCAACCGATGTAGGTGCCCTCGGGCGGGGTGTACTTGATCATCGGCAACTCGTCGGCGATCAGTTCGGCGAGCGTCCGACGATTGCCGTCCAGATAGTCCACAACGCTGTCCAGCCAAGGCTTTCCCTCGGTGTACGCCGCGATGGTCGCGACCGCGCCGGCATTGCTGGCGCCGTGGGTGACGAACGGGCTGAGGCCGGACCAGGCCTCGGCGTCGGCGTCGTTGTTGATGATCAACTGGGCGCACTTCAGTCCGGGCAGGTTCCACGCCTTGGAAGCCGCCGTCGCGGTCAGCGTGTGGCCGGCGGCGAGTTCGGAGGTCGACGCGTACGGGATGTGGCGGGCGCCCGGATAGATCAACGGCCCGTGGATCTCGTCGGCGAACACCCGGCCGCCGTAGCTACCGACCACCTCGCTGAAGGCGGTCAACTCCTCGGCGCTGAACACCCGTCCGACCGGGTTGTACGGGTTGCACAGCACGACCAGGTCCCCACCCCGTTCGAACGCCCGCCCGAGCGCCTCCAGGTCGAAGCTGTATCTGCCGTCCTCCTCCAGCAACGGCACCCGGATGATCTCCCGCCCCAGCGCCTCGGGCAGCATCAGGAACGGCATGTAGGCAGGCACCGGCATGATCACCGGCGAACCCGGCCGGGAGTAGTGCTGGATGGCGATCTCCAGCCCCTTCAGCACATCGGGCAGCGGGTGGATCCGGCCCGGATCGACCTGCCAGCCGTACCGCTCGGCCTGCCACTGCGCGCAGGCCTGTGACATCGATCCGGCCAGCGCATCCGGCAGATACCCGAACAGGTTGTCATCGACCATCCGGTGCAGCGCTGCGGTGATCTCGGGCGCTGCGCCGAGATCCATCTCCGCGATGAAGGCGCCGAGCCGGCCGGGGTAGGCCGACCACTTCACACTTCCGATCCGACGGAGGTGTTCGATGCTGATGGAATCGAAGTCCGGCACGTCACTCACCGGGACACGATATCGACCTGCAGCGGCGGCCGATCGGCGGCTACGCTGCCACCGATTCGTTCTCTCTCAGAACAGGTTCGCTCAGAGCCGGCTCTGTCAGACGCACTCCCAGAACAGGCGGCAAAGCTCACCGTGCATCAATCCAGCGGGTCCGGCACCCCGGTTGCCACCTCTGTCACCGAGTGGCAGAGCGAACCACGGACCGTCGCGTTGCAGCGCCGCAGCCTGGTGTTGCTGATCGTCGGCCAGGTGCTGGGATCGTTCGGGATGGGTGCCTCGCCGTCGGTCGGCATCCTGTTGGCCGAGGAGGTCACCGGGAGTGAGACCCTCGCCGGTCTGGCCCGCACCTCGGCGACCCTCGGTGCGGCCCTGCTCGGTATCCCGCTGGCGTTGCTCGCCACCCGCGGAGGTCGCCGGATCTCGCTGTCTGCCGGTTGGTTCCTGGCCGCGTTCGGCGCAATCGCGCTGATCTGTGCCACCGTCACCGACAACATCGCCCTGCTGATCGGCGGCATGCTGCTCTTCGGTGCCGGGACGGCGGCGATGCTGCAGTCCCGCTTTGCCGCGACCGATCTGGCCCGACCGGCCAATCGGGGGCGTACCCTCTCGCTGGTCGTGTGGTGCGGCACCCTGGGCTCGGTCCTCGGCCCCAACCTGGGAGAGCCCGGTGCCCTGGTCTCCCGCCGGCTCGGGCTGCCGCCGCTGGCCGGAGCCTTTGTGATCGCGCTGGTGATGTTGATCATCGCCGGTTTGTTGATCTTGATCTTCCTCCGGCCGGACCCGCTGCTCACGGCCACGGCGCATGAGCAGCGTGCCGGCAGACCGGCCGAGCGCCGATCGATCCGGCAGGTGTTCGGCACTCTGTGGTCGATCCGGCCCGCCCGGTTCGCACTGGTGGTGGTGATCGGAGCACACCTGTCGATGGTCAGCCTGATGACGATGACGCCGGTACAGATGCATCATCACGGATCCAGCCTGACCATCGTCGGGATCACCATCAGCATCCACGTGCTCGGCATGTTCGCGCTGTCGCCGCTGGTCGGCTGGGCCAGCGATCGGATCGGGCCGGTACGAGTGATCATGCTCGGCCAGTTGATCTTCATCGGCAGTTCGGTGGCGGCGATGATCTCCGGCGGCAACGCCGGCTGGACCATGGTCAGTCTTTTCCTGCTCGGACTGGGTTGGTCCTGCGGTACGGTGCCCGGCTCGATCCTGCTGTCGGAGTCGGTGCCGGCCGACACCAGGACCTCCTCCCAGGGCATGGTCGACACCGCGATGAACGGTTTCGCCGCGCTGGCCGCGCTGATCTCCGGCCCGTTGTACGCGCTGGTCGGCTTCGGTGGATTGTCCCTGATGGCCGTCCTGGTCGCGGTTCCGATGCTGCTGTACGCGATCCGGATCGACCGTGCCGTGGTGGTCGGCGCGGGCCGATTCCGCTGAACCTCGACGGGATCGTCGTACGCTCGGAGTCGCGGCATTTCCTACCCTGGATGTAGGGTTCGCGCTGGGCTACGGCTTGGCAACTTTCCCGGACGCCGGGAATAGCTGTCCAACCTCTGGCTGTTGTCTGCCGTTGCCGTCGGTGGGTGTCAGCATGGCTCGCCGGGCGGCTGAGAGACCGTTGCCGTAGCTACCGAACTCTTGGGAGGATCGCATCTCGTGACGACTGCTGTGGTCGAAGCCGAGCCGACGCGCCGATCGCTTGCGCGCCGGCTGGTGGCCGACTCATCCGTGGTCGGCGGCGGGATCATCATCGTGGTCTTCGTGCTGTCGGCGGTCTTCGCGCCGCTGCTGTCCAGACTGGAAGGTCAGGATCCTTACACCTATCACCTCGACCAGCTCGGTCCCGACTCCGCGCCGAAGGGACCGTTGGGCGGCATCAGCGCCGAGCACTGGTTCGGTGTCGAGCCGCTGACCGGCCGAGATCTCTTCTCCATCGTGGTCTACGGCGCCCGGACCTCGTTGCTGGTCGGCGTCGCGGCCACCATCGTGTCCCTCGTGCTGGGTGTCGCGATCGGGATCCTCGCCGGCTACTTCGGCGGTTGGACCGACCGGATCATCAGCCGGGTCACCGATGTCGTCTTCGGTTTCCCCGGCCTGATCTTCATGATCACGCTCGGAGCCGTGGTGCCGGCGTCCTTCCCGAAGTCGTTGTTGATCATCATCGTGATCGGGTTCTTCGGCTGGCCGGCGATCGCCCGGGTGGTGCGCGGCCAGACCCTGACGCTGAAGGAACGCAACTACGTCGTGGCGGCGGAGGCATCCGGCGCCGGGCCGGGGCACATTCTCTGGGTGCAGTTGCTGCCCAACCTGACCGCGACCATCATCGTGTTCGCCACCATCTCCATCCCGGCCAAGATCGGCGCCGAGGCCGCGCTGTCCTTCCTCGGCGTCGGCGTCCCGCCGCCGACACCGGCCTGGGGCCGGTCGATCGGAGAAGCGATCAACTGGATCTCGGTCGATCCGATGTTCCTGGTCTTCCCCGGCGGCGCGCTCTTCCTGGTCACGTTGGGATTCAACGTCTTCGGTGACGGGCTGCGGGATGTCCTGGATCCGCGGAGTTCGGGGCTGGCCCGATGACCGCATCGAACTCGACCGAGCTGTCCGGCACGACTGCACCGGCCATCACCTCCAGCCGCCGGGCCTGGGCCTACGCCCGCTTCTTCGTCGGCCGATTCGGCGGCATGCTGCTGGTGCTGTTGATCATCGCGGTGATCAGCTACTTGATCTTCTACGTGCTGCCCTCCGACCCGGCGCAGCTGTCCTGCGGCCGTCCGTGCACGCCGGAGCGGCTGGAGCAGGCCCGCGCGTTCATGGGGTACGACGAGCCGTGGTGGCGGCAGTTCCTGACCTTCCTCGGTGGCATCGTCGCCGGCCGCACCTTCGGCTCCGGGCCGGCCGCCGTACAGTGCGCGGCACCGTGCTTCGGCTACTCGTTCCGGTTGAACGAGCCGGTCACCGAGTTGATCTTGACGCGGATCCCGGTGACCTTCTCGATCGCCATCGGGGCAGCGATTCTGTGGCTCATCCTCGGTGTCTCGACCGGGGTGATCTCGGCGCTGAAACGCGGCTCGCTGGTCGACCGGACCTTGATGACGGTCTCCATCGCCGGGGTGTCCGCGCCGGCCTATCTGGTCGGACTGCTCGGCATCTTCATCTTCGGCTTCACCCTGAACATGGTGCCGGTCAGCGGCTACGTGCCGTTCAGTGAAAGCCCGGTCGACTGGCTCTGGCATCTGGTGTTGCCGTGGATCGTGCTGGCGTTACTGAACGCCGCGATCTACACCAGGTTGACGCGCGGCCAGATGCTCGAGGTGCTCGGCGAGGACTACATCCGGACTGCCCGGGCCAAGGGCCTGAAGGAGGGCCGGGTGATCGGCCGGCATGCGTTGCGCAATGTGCTGATCCCGGTCAGCACGGTCTTCGGCCTCGACCTCGGCGGGTTGCTCGGTGGCGCGGTGATCACCGAGAAGGTCTTTTCCATGCAGGGATTGGGATCCCTGCTGCTGGATGCGGTGGGCAATCTCGACCTGCAGGTGTTGGTCGGCGTGACGCTCTTCTCCGCGTTCTTGATCATCATCGCCAACTTCGTGGTCGACGTCACCTACGGGTTGCTCGATCCACGCGTCAAGGTGATCGATTCATGATCACCAACCAACTGCACAGCACAACCCGAGAGGATCCACCACGATGAAACGCATCGCCATCGGTATCGCCGCAGCGGCAGCCGTGCTGGCGGTCGCCGCGTGTAATGCCAACCCCGAACAGTCCAGCTCCGGCGGCGACACCGCTGCTGCGACCAAGGGCGGCACGCTGACGATCCTGTCCTCGGGCACCGAGATGAATCTGGACCCGGCCACCAGCCAGAGTCTGGCGATCACCTCCAACGGTTTGGTGAACCGGCGGCTGACGGCCTGGCAGAACGGCCCGGGGCAGCCGTCGAAGGTGGTCAGCGATCTTGCCACCGACACCGGCACACCGAGCGACGGCGGCAAGACCTGGACGTACAAGCTCAAGCAGGGCTTGAAGTTCGACGACGGCACCCCGATCACCAGCGCGGCGATCAAGTACGGCGTCGAGCGGACGTTCGCGCCGGAGCTGTCCGGTGGTCTCGGCTACCACAAGGGCTTGCTGATCGGCGGTGACAGCTACAAGGGCCCGTACTCCGGCAAGGAGCTCGACTCGATCGAGACACCGGACGACCAGACCATCGTCTTCAAGCTCAAGGTCCCGTACGGCGACTGGCCGTGGATCGTCTCGATGCCGGCCTTCGCACCGGTGGAGAAGTCCAAGGACACCAAGCCGGCCGAGTACGGCAAGGACCCGGCAGCTTCCGGTCCGTACAAGGTCGATTCCTACCA
>DATCVL010000315.1:0-3999 GCA_036566865.1 Microlunatus sp. | reverse complement strand
CCGGTGACCCGGCCTGCTCGGCGCCGGCGACATGGGCCTCGGCGTGCTCGATGCTGAACACGTTGAAGGCGCCGACCCCGTAACCTCCTGCGGCTGCCGGCTCGAGCAGTTCGGTCAACCGGGCCAGGCTCATGCCTCGTCCTTCCCCTCGGGCTGCTGCCAGTGGCCGGCGGCCATCACCCGGAGCAGATTTCCTTGATCATCGACGATGGCCAGATCGGCCCGCCTGCCGGCAGCGATTGCGCCGACGTGATCCAACCCGTGTGCCTTGGCCGGGGTGGTCGCGGCCATGGCTGCGACGTCGGCGATCGGCAGCCCGAGCCGTTGCACGCAGAAGGTGACGGCGTCCTGCATGGTCAGCGTCGAGCCGGCGATCGAGCCCTGCGTACCGTCGGTGGTTTGCAGCCGGGCAACTCCGGCCGTGACCTCGACCTCGAGGCCGCCGAGCCGGTAGGCACCGTCGGCCATCCCGGTCGCCAGCATCGCGTCGGTGATCAACGCGACCCGCTCGGGCCCGGCCGCGTCGATCGCCATCCGCACCACGTCCGGATGCAGATGGACGCCGTCGCAGACCAGCTCGACCGTCACCCGCGGGTCGGTCAGCAGCAGCGGCACCGGCCCTGGCCGGCGATGGTGGATCGGCGGCATCGCATTGAACAGATGGGTGCCGACGGTGGCGCCGGCATCGAGAGCAGCTCTGGTGATCTGATCATCAGCACTGGTGTGACCGACCGCGACCGTGACTCCGGCGGCAACGCACCGGCCGATGGCATCCAGCGCACCGGGCAGCTCGGGCGCGATCGTGATCATGGACAGCTGACCGTCGGCCGCTGCCAGCAGCCGGTCGACCGATGCCGGATCGGGATCGCGCAGCAATTCGGGAGTGTGGGCGCCACGCTTGGCCGGCGACAGGAACGGGCCCTCCAGATGGATGCCGGCGATCTCACCCGACCGCACCAGCGGCGCCAACGTACGGAGTTGATCTTCCAGCGTGTCCAGGCTCGCGGTGACCAGGCTGGCGAAGATGCTGGTACTGCCGTGCCGGCGAGCAAACGCAGCAACGTCGCGTACGTCGTCGGGATTGACGGTCGCCACATCGTGACCGCCGCCGCCATGGGTGTGGGTGTCGACGAAGCCGGGCAGTACGATCCCGTCGATCACCTCGATCGGCCCGGACTGGTGATCTTCCTGATCTTGATCCGTGAAGGAACGAACGGTGTTGATCATGGAATCGTGGATGATCAACATCACGTCGTGCCACAACCCGCTCGGGGTGATCAATTCACGGCAGCGCAGCCGTCGGATGCTCATGCCGTCATTCTCCCCGAATACCATCCTGATCGAGCGATACCACGCTGTCCTGATCGAGCGATACCACGCTACGCCAGCCCAGCAGGCCGGCGCCGACCATTCCGGCCTGACTGCCGAATGCGGAAATGATCAAGGACGGCCGGCGCTGGAAGGTCAGCCGGCGATCGAATTCCTGTTCGATCCGAGGCAGCAACAGGTCGGCCGCTCCGGACAGACCGCCGCCGATCACGATCGTCTCCGGGCCGAACAGTGTCACCGCGATCACGAAAGCCTCGGCCAGCGCGGTGCCGGCCACGTCGAACGCTGCCAACGCGGCGTGATCGCCCTCCCGTGCTGCCGCAGCGATCTGCTCGGCACTCGGGCTGGAATCGGTGTTGGTCACCCGGGTGTAGTTGCGCACCACGCCCGCCGCCGAGGCGACGATCTCCAGGCAGCCGATGCCGCCGCAGGCACAGACCAACTCACCAGCGGCCGGGACCGGGGTGTGGCCGAGTTCGCCGGCGTAGCCGTCGGCCTCCAGCATTCGCCCGTCCACCACCACCGCTGCGGCGATGCCGGTGCCCAGCGGTACGAAGAGCAGATTGGAGCTGCCCCGGGCCGCGCCGAGCTGCCACTCCGCCAGGCCGGCGGTCCGCACGTCATGCCCGATCGCGCCCGGCAGCCCGAGCCGTTCGGTCAGTGGACCGGCGACCTCGACCTCGTACCAGCCGATGTTGGGCGCAGCGATCACCGCGCCGGCAGCGGAATCGATGATCCCCGGCACGATCACTCCGAAACCGGCGACCGATTCCCCCAGCCGGGTGGCCTCGGTGTCGATGAAGGCCGCGATCTCATCCCCGAGCCAGCTGACCGTGCCGAGCCCGCCGTCACCGTTCGGGCCGGCGGTGATCTTGGTCGGCACCTTGGTCTCGGCCCGAACCGTACCGGAGTGATCGATCAAGCCGATCTTGGTGTAGGTGCCACCAAGATCAACAGCGGCGACCAGCCCTGTTTCCCGCATCACCCCGAGGTCATCCGCCGATCCAGACTCAGCCGTCGATCCAGATTCGATTGTCATGATCAACTTCCGATTGTCGGGTGGTCAGGATGACAGTACGACGGAGCGGGTCAGGTTGCGCGGTTCGTCCGGATTGCCACCCAGCTTGAGCGCTCGGGCCACGGCCACCCGCTGCGCCAGCACCAGGTCGACCAGCGGATCAAGATCATGATCAACGAATTCAGCACCGGTGGCGGCAACCTGCTCGGCCAGCCCGGACGGCGCCTCACCGAACATCCAGGTCAGCCGGCCCGGCTGCGCGATGCTGATCGGACCATGCCGATACTCCATCGCCGAGTACGACTCCGCCCAGCTGGAGGAGGTCTCGCGGAATTTCAGCGCCGCCTCGTTGGCGATGCCGATCGTCCAGCCCCGACCGAGGAAGCTGATCTGCTCGGCGTCGACGTGCTGCTGCGGTAACTCCGCCTCGACGGCGGCCCGGCAGGCGTCGGCGATCCCGTCCGGAACCAGACCGAGGTTCTGCCGGAAGAGCATCAGTGCGGTGGTGGCGAAACGGGTCTGCACCACCGACTTCTCATCGGCGAAGGAGAGATCGATCACCGCGTCGGCGGCGGACACGACAGGGGTGTTGAGATCGGCCGTCAGGGCGACCGTCGGGGTCTTGCCCTTGACCTGCTCCAACAACTCGATCACCTCGGTGGTGGTGCCGGAGCGGGTGATGGTGACGATCCGGTCGTAGCCGCGATGCACCGGAGTCTCGGTCGCGGTGAACGCGTCGGACTCACCGAGACCGGCCGCCTCACGCCAGGATGCAATCGCCTGACTGACGAACCAGGAGGTGCCGCAGCCGACGAAGGCGACTCGCTCGCCGGGCTTGGGCAATTGATCGCCGACGTGGGCCGCGAGCTCGACGGCCCGTGACCAGGTCTCGGGCTGGGAGGCGATCTCTGAGCTGACGTACTGGCCGGGCGCTGTGACCACAGGTCCTCCAAGGGGTGCCGCGGGATGACGTCCCGCTCAAAGGGATGAATTGTGCTTGTTTCCTACTCAAACAAGCAGATATGAACATATCATGCAGACACCCGTCGGAGGCGTCCGCAAACAGACCGGCGGCACAGGAGGCAGCGATGACCCGAGCCGAGCGTTTGACCGCCCTTCTCGAGCGATTGGTCGAGGAAGGCCGGATCGACGTCGAGCAGACCGCCGATCATTTTGGCGTGTCCGCCGCGACGATCCGCCGGGACCTTGATCATCTTGCCGATCAGCAGCTGTTGTCCAGGACGCACGGCGGCGCGGTCCCCAATGCCACCAGTTACGACCTGCCGATTCGCTACAAGTCCAGCAGTCGGGCGGAGGCCAAGACGCGGATCGCGCAGCGGGCGGTGGAGATGTTGTGGCCGGGCTGCACGGTCGCCATGAACGGTGGCACCACGACGATCGAGATTGCCCGGGCGATCCCGACCTCGGCACCGCTGCGGGGTGGAGTCACCGTTGTCACCAATGCGATCAACATCGCCACCGAGCTGACGGTCAGGCCGTTCATCAAGATCGTCGTCTGTGGCGGGGTGGCTCGGCCGCAGAGTTACGAGTTGGTCGGCTCCTTGGCCTCCGAGACGCTCAGTCAGCTGACGCCCGACCTCTGCTTCCTCGGCGCTACCGGCATCGATGCCGATGGCGGGGTCAGCACCAAC
>DATCVL010000314.1:0-3901 GCA_036566865.1 Microlunatus sp. | reverse complement strand
GTCCAGGACCTCAAGCTGAAGCGGCCGATCTTTGCCACTACGGCTGCCTACGGACACTTCGGCCGCGAGCTTCCGGACCTGACCTGGGAGGCGACGGATCGAGCCGCAGCTCTCGCGGCCGCCGTGAAGGGCTGATCCCGGGAGTTCCCGAGAGGTGAGTCACGCGATCCGTCTGGATCGCGAAGGAGCGGTGAGGACGCCGATCGGGGCGGGTGACGATTCCCGTCCCGTGTCCGCTCCTGTCGTCGGGGCCGAGGTCCCTGTCGGGCCGTGTCAGCGGCGTGTCAGGTCGGTGGCTGGTGTGACCCCGACGGTAGTCCCATGACCAGTTCAGCGATCGCAGCTTCGGGGCTGCGGAAGGCCTACCAGGACAAGGTCGTGCTTTCTCGGCTCGATCTCGATGTCCCGGCAGGCACGATCTTCTGTCTGCTCGGCCCGAATGGGTCCGGCAAGACCACCACGATCAACGTGTTGACCACCTTGATCAAGGCCGATGCCGGCACCGTTCGTGTTGCCGGACATGACGTGCAGAACGAGACCCGAGCCGTCCGCGCGGCGATCGGGGTCACCGGCCAGTTCGCCGCCGTGGACGAACTATTGACCGGCCGGGAGAACCTGCAGCTGATGGCCGAGCTGAAGAAGCTGTCCGCCGCCGAGAGCCGGCAGGTGATCACCGAGTTGTTGGACCGATTCGAGCTCACCGATGCGGCGGACCGTCGGGTGGCGACCTACTCCGGTGGGATGACCCGCAAGCTGGATCTGGCGATGACGCTGGTCGGCCGGCCCGAGATCATCTTCCTGGACGAGCCGTCCACCGGGCTGGATCCGCGCAGCCGTCGGACCATGTGGAACATCATCCGCGAGCTGGTGGCCGACGGTGTCACGATCTTCCTGACCACCCAGTACCTCGACGAGGCCGATCAGCTGGCCGACCGGATCGCCGTACTTGATCAAGGAGAACTGGTCGCCCAGGGCACCCCGGCCGAACTCAAGCGGCAGATCCCGGGCAGTCATGTCCGACTCCGGTTCGCTACCGATCATGACCTGGACAACGCGATGCAGGTGCTGGCCGACGCCTCACCGGACGACGAGGATCTGACCATCCGGGTGCCGAGCGACGGCACGGCCAAGTCGGTCCGAGCGGTACTTGATCAACTCGACACCCGGTCCATCGAGATCGAGGAGTTCTCCGTCCACACCCCGGACCTTGACGACGTCTTCCTGGCCCTGACCGGTCGTACCAGCGCAGAGGTGGCAGCAGCATGAGCAACACGACGGCCATGTTGGGCCGCAACTTCAAGCACACCGCCCGCAACCCGGTCACGGTGTTCAACTCGGTCCTGCTCCCGGTGGTGATGTTGCTGATGTTCACCTTCGTCATCGGCGGTGCGTTCGCCATCAGCGGCAACTACATCGACTACATCACGCCGGGCATGATCATCTTGACCATCAGCTACGGCCTGAGTGCCACCGCGTTGTCGGTGAACAACGACATGACCAAGGGAATCATCAACCGGTTCAAGGTGATGGACATCCCGCGCAGCGCGGTGCTGACCGCGCATGTCGTCTCCAGCATGTTCCGCAGCCTGATCGGCGTCGCGGCCCTGATCGGGGTGGCGCTGCTGGTGGGCTTCCGGCCTTCGGCGAACGTCGCCGAGTGGCTGGGTGCGATCGGGCTGTTGGTGCTGGTCGCGTTCGCCACCAGCTGGTTCACCGTCGCCCTCGGCCTGGCCGCGAAGTCGCCGGAGGCGGCCGGAATGATCACCGTCCCGTTGATCCTGCTGCCCTTCCTCAGCAGCGCGATCGTGCCGGCCGACACGATGGGCCCCGGTGTCCGTGAATTCGCCGAGTACCAGCCGTTCACCCCGATCAACGAGGCTTTGCGCGAACTGCTCACCGGAGCAC
Source organism: Microlunatus sp. (assembly GCA_036566865.1). Classification (GTDB taxonomy): domain Bacteria; phylum Actinomycetota; class Actinomycetes; order Propionibacteriales; family Propionibacteriaceae; genus Microlunatus. The sequence goes on along the minus strand of DATCVL010000314.1, from coordinate 1,996 downwards.
CCTCGACCGGCAGCATCGTGGTCGCCACTATCTGGTGCATCGGGATCGCGTTGGTCGGCTACTTTTGGTCGCTGTCCACCTTCAACAAGCGAGCTTGATCAACTTCCCGCCGCTGCCGGCTTCGTCTCGAATCCATTGAACAAGATCAACAACTGCGATCGACCAACCAGTAAAGGACATCCCATGAATCACTCGGTTCCGGTTCCGCACGGCCTGCCGATGGAACGCGACGCCGGTCCCTTCGATCCGCCGAGCGCGATCACGGCGCTGCGGGAGGCTCGCCCGGTCAGCCCGATGATCTTTCCCGATGGGCACGAAGGTTGGCTGGTCACCGGCTACGACGCGGTCCGGCAGGTGATGGCCGACACCCGTTTCAGCTCCCGTCAGGACATCGGCATCGTCCATGTGCCGTACGAGACGCCGGGCATGCCCGCGCCGACCGAGCCGTCTCCGCCGATGCCCGGCCTGTTCATCGCGATGGACCCGCCGGATCACAGCCGACTGCGGCGTCGACTCACCGGCGCGTTCACCGCCAGGCGGATGAAGCAACTGGAGGAGCAGATCACCGAGGTCGCCGAGCAACAACTGGATCACCTGGCAGGGCTGACCCCTCCGGTCGATCTGGTGAAGGAGTTCGCGCTGCCGGTCCCGTCACGGGTGATCGGCAAACTGCTCGGAGTCCCGTACGAGGATCAGCAGGAGTTCCAGACCAACTCCGCCCGGTTCATGGTTCGCGACGTTTCGCTCGAGGACAAGATGGCTGCGTACGGCGCCATGATGGGCTACCTGGCGGGGCTGGTCACCAGCAAGCGCGCCGAACCGGGGGACGACATCCTCTCCGATCTGGCCGTCCAGGAGGATCTGACGATCGAGGAGCTGACCGGGGCCGCGTTCCTGCTGCTGCTGGCCGGCTTCGAGACCACGATCAACATGCTCGGGTTGGGCACCTTCGCGCTGCTCGAGCATCCCGAGCAGCTGGCCGAACTGCGCAACAAGCCGGAGTTGTTGCCCGACGCGGTGGAGGAACTGCTGCGGTATCTCTCGGTGGCCGACATCTTCTTCCGGTACGCGACCGAGGACATCGAGGTCGGTGGAGAAACCATCGTCCAGGGCAGCACGGTCGTGGTCTCGTTACTGGCCGCCAACCACGACCCGCTGCGTTTCGACAACCCGGACACGATGGACATCCACCGCAACCCGCGCGGCCAGATCGCCTTCGGCCACGGGATCCATCAGTGTCTGGGGGCTCAACTGGCACGGATCGAGATGCGTGCCGGTTTCGACGGGTTGCTGCGTCGCTTCCCGACCCTGCAGCTCGCCGTGGCCGCGGACGAGGTCGGGCTCCGTACCGACATGAACATCTACGGCGTCCACGAACTGCCCGTCACCTGGTAGCCGTCGGCAGGCTGGTCGAAGTCCGAGGTCGTCATCGCGGCCCGAGTCTGACAACCAGAGTCTGACAACCTCGAGTCTGACAACCCGAGTCTGACAACCGGGTCAGGAGGCGAGGGTGACGTCGACCAGTTCGGGCCAGTTGGTGTTCGTGGCCTGCTCGGTCAGCTCGGTGAATCGCTGTTCGCCGAGCTGACTTCGGACGGTCTGCTCGATCCGGTCCGCATCCGGGTGCGAGCGGTCCGGCATGCCGCGGACCTGCACGCTGGCCGCCAGCAGTCGGGCCGCCTGCTCATATCGGCCGAGCCGAAGCGCCAGATCCGCGATGCCGACCAGCACCTGGGCCATCAGCGGTGTCACGCCCGCTTCGGACGCCGCCTGCCAGGCGGCAGTTCGATGAGCCCGGGCCTGTTGGAGATCGTCGGCAAGGTATCCGAGACGGTCCTGCAGCTGGGCGCGGAACGGCGGCCGGTCGACGGTGTCGCCGAGCAGGTTCGTCGCCAGCGTGAGTTGGCGGCGGGACTCGTCGGGGCGACCGCCGAGCCGGGCGAGTTCGGCCTTGGCGAAGGCCAGGTCGATCAGCGCGTAGGGCCAGGTGACTCCC